>JAUWUS010000077.1 GCA_030617815.1 Gammaproteobacteria bacterium | reverse complement strand
AGTGGCTTAGGTGTAGACACAACATCAACCAGTGGCGACATTAAAATCAAAGCCCCTGATATTGCTGAAAACGGCGCGGTTGTACCGGTAACAGTGTCAACATCCATTGCGGGTGTGACGTCTATCGCTATCTTAGCTGAGAAAAACGGGAGCCCATTAGCGGCTAATTTCGTCCTGAAAGGGTCTGCCAAAGGGTTTGTTGCAACGCGTATCAAGATGCAAAAAACCTCTGCTGTTATTGCCGTTGTTAAAGCCGGTGGTAAAGCATATAGCGCACGTAAAGAAGTCAAAGTTACCATCGGTGGCTGTGGCGGTTAATTCCCGAATATCAGGAGAAAAATTATTATGGCTAAGAAATCAATTCGTTTACGTGCTTCTAATAAAGGCGGCGTGGCCACTGTGAAAGCATTGATCACTCACCCGATGGAAACAGGTCAACGTAAAAACAAAAAAACGGGCAAGAAAATACCGGCTCACTTTATTCAAGCAGTGAGTGGTAAACATAACGGTAAAGAAGTACTTTTGGCTGAATGGGGACCTGCGGTCTCTAAAAATCCTTATATTTCATTCCAGTTTGCAGGCGCTAAAAAAGGCGATGCTGTTGAAATAAGCTGGTCTGATAACAAAGGCGGCTCTGAGTCTGCTTCGACTAAAGTTCGTTAAGTACCCCTTCTCTTTTAAGAGAATCTAAAAAGGCGAAGTGTAAAAACTTCGCCTTTTTTTATTTCTATTTTTCTAATTATTTTCTTCGTACATAATCAAGTATAATGCTCCTCTTAATTTATCCTTTTGGCAGACTACAATGAATGAATCAGAATTTAATGACATCGTTGATAATATTTTTATTGAAATTGAAGATGCAATCGAAGAAGTATGCGATGAAACGGGTGCTGATATTGATTATGAAACAACATCCGGCATTCTCACCCTGAGCTTTACTAACGACACACAAATTATTATAAATCGTCAGGCGCCGCTCAAACAAATCTGGGTTGCAGCACGCCAAGGTGGCTTTCATTTTGATTTTAATAGTGAAGCTGAACAATGGCTTTGTAATGACAAAGAACTTTTTTCTGCCTTATCTGAATACTGTTCAGCGCAAGCAGGCCAATCTATAAAGCTGGAAACGCCTTAATGTCTGATCTTTTACCTTGCGTGGAAATTGGTTCTTCTAATAGTACATACAGTATTATCTGGTTACATGGTTTAGGCGCAGATGGCCATGACTTTGAACCCATTGTACAAGAACTAAATTTAAATCAGCCCGTTCGTTTTATTTTTCCTCACGCACCTACTATGCCAGTGACGGTTAATAATGGCATGAGTATGCCTGCCTGGTATGACATCACCTCAGCACAAATTGATAGCCGACCAGATGAAACAGGGATACGACAATCACAACAATCCATTTTGCTATTAATTGAAAAAGAAATAGAACGGGGTATTAAAAGCAGTAATATTATTCTTGCAGGATTCTCGCAAGGTGGTGCCATTGCGTTACACACAGGTTTGCGCTATGAAAAACCGCTTGCCGGAATAATGGGGTTATCAACTTACTTGCCGTTAATGGATTCTGTGAAAAATGAAATTCATACTGCTAATCGAAAAGCACCCATCATGTTAGCGCATGGTATACATGATCCTATTGTTCCTTTTAACTTAGCTGAAAAAACAAAAGTGTATCTAGAACAACTAAACTACAAAACCGAACTCCATTCTTATGTAATGGAACACAGTGTTTGTCCTGAAGAAGTGAATGATATTTCTGATTGGATTAACAGCTGTTTCGCCTAAACATATAAAGATCACTGACATTGCAAACATATTTAATTTTTTTGCCAAACTAAAATACGATTATTAACCGGCATTTCAATGTCTTCAACAAACTCCAGCCCTGTCTTGTTAGCTAAAACTTGTAAGGCTGAAAAATCACGAATACCACTGACCGGGTCACGTTGTTTTAACCACACATCAAAACGCGCGTTACTTTCACTGCTGAATTTCCCATCATAATTAAAGGGGCCATATAAACAAAAAAATCCCCCCTTGTTTAAAACTCGGCCAATGCCCGTAAACATATTTTCTACACTTGACCAGCCCATGATGTGCACCGTGTTTGCACTAAATACGGCATCCATTCTTATCTCTGGCCAATTGGCTTGATTTACATCAAGTACTAATGGGCCAGCAATATTCGGTAATAATGATTCATCCTGCCACATTTGAATGCCACCATGATATTCCGCTTGATCACTGGTAAACCAGGTTAAATTTGGAAACTGCTGTGCAAAAAATACCGCATGCTGACCCGTGCCACTACCAATCTCTAATACCGTTTCAATATTGTGGTAATACCGTTTAAGCACTGCATAAATAGGCATTTTATTTTGTTCGCTGGATTCTGCAAAAGGCTTCATTTAATTTCCAATGCTTAATCTATATAAGCATTTGTTGATATACATCAATATTATTATTTTAGCCTGCTTTTATAGTACAGTCTGATAAATATTATTCACCTTATTACAGGACATGACTTTGCCACTAAAATACCATTTTTTCATTAGCGCCATTTTCCTTTTAGCCAGCTCGTCTTTGCAGGCAAAAGCAAATGGTGAGCAATTATACTCAACCCACTGTTCCGCTTGTCACGGCCCAAACGGGAACGGTGGCGTAGGCGTTCCTTTAGCCTTACCCGATTTTCAATATGGCGTGACCAATGATTATCTTACAAAATCAATTCGCCTTGGACGTCCGGGTCGCATTATGCCGGCCTTTACTGAACTCAGTAACGATGATGTAAAAGCTATTGTAAAACACATTCGCAGCTGGGCACCGGGCAAACCTTTTAAGTATTCAAACAAAAAAATCAAGGGAAACCTCAAACACGGAAAAAAAATCTATATGCAAAGCTGCGCAGCTTGTCATGGTGCAAAAGGCGAAGGCGGCAAAGGCACTGGTGTGACCTTTTCTCGCCCTCGTGATCTCCCCGTTATCGCACCGGCATTAAATAATACGGGCTTTCTGGCTTCTGCTCCTGACTTAATGATTAAAACCGTATTAATGAATGGCCGTGAAGGCACACCGATGCTTTCTTTTTTGAAACAAGGTTTATCAGAGAAAGATATTGATGATGTTGTAACCTATGTACGCTCTTTTGAGAAAAAGGTAACAACGAAAAAAACCACGGAAGAAATTAACCCTGTTGCTTCTTTTGAATCTCCTCATTCATTAAAAGAAACTATTGCCATTATAAAACGTGCAATTGCAGGTAAAAACTTCCGTATTATTCGTGAACAATACCTTAACCAGGGACTGGTAGAAAAGGGAAAAGAAAATAAAAAACAAGTCATGATTTATTTTTGTAATTTCAATTTTCTTAATCGTGCTCTCGCCATTGACCCGCGTGCTGGCCTGTTTTTGCCTTGCCGAATTACTGCAGTTGAGGAAAATGGGAAAGTCACCGTTATGTCAACTAACCCGTTATACATGAGCAGTTTTTTTAATAATGAAGAGCTGGATAAACTATGTGAAGAATTGAACCAGATCTATACTGATATAGTCGAGGAATCAACATTTTGAAATATAATAATCTGACAAAATTTTTAATTGGCATTAGTTTATTACTTGTTATTGCAACAAGTCAGGCTGAACAATTAATGATGGCCAGAACAAAACAAACTTTCCCTGAAGCAATGCTCAATTTACAGGAAACCATACGTGATGTTGGTTATACGGTTAGCCGGGTACAACGTATTGATATTGGTTTAACCAAGAGCGGTTATGCTACCGACAAATATCGTATTGTGTTTTTTGGTACAGAAAAAGAAATTGCCTTAATCAGCAAAAAATACCCTCACCTAATCCCCAATATTCCCTGGAAAATTGCCATCTTTGCCGAACAACAAGATACTTTGCTAGTAACCGCTAATCCTATGCAGTTTTCAAACAAACAATATCCGGGTGCAGACAAATATTTATTAAAATGGAAAAATGATATTGAAAAAATTATGAGTATTTTACGCAAAAGCGAATAACATTTAACTTCTTAAAATTATGTGAAATATAAAGACCTAAGCACTATTTTCCAACAATCTTAAATTTAGTATAATGTAACTGGATATCATCTCTATCACACAATAATAATAGCGATATTTAACCAGGAAAGTATGTTTATATGTTAAAAAAATTGAGCCATTCAGAATTAAGCCAGGTTTTAAAAGCCAGCCCAATGGGTCTTGCTGTGTCTGATGAAAAACAAAACATTATCTGGGTAAACAAAACGTTTGAAAGTTATCTTGGCATTTCCGCTAAAGAAATTAATGGTCATAACATTAAGAAGCTGCCTGACAGTTTAAAATCGCTCTTTACATCTTCAAACGTTATTCATATTCCAGCCAATTCTCTTCGTGAGGATCAATGGTTCATGTGTAACCAATCATCACTTGATGACAACAGCGGCAATACAGCACATTATATTACTGATGTCAGCCCACTACATTTACTCACACAAGAATGCGAGTCATTAAAAGATAAATTGCGCGATGCATTGGCACAGGATGAAGTCACTGGTATGCCGAATAAGGTTGCCCTGTATAAAAGTCTGGAACCACAAATTTCACGTAGCCGCCGTTACAACAATCTGCTTTCTATTATTATTATGCGAGTTAACAAACTTACCCAACTTGATGAAACACAAACAACAAAGGTACTTTTACATGTAAGCCAAATATTAAATGATCAGGTTCGTTGGGCTGACATTGTCGGTAAACTTAATGACAGTGATTTTCTACTTGTGTTACCAGAAACAACCGCTGATGCATGTAAAAATTTAATTGATAATCTTGACGATCACATTAAAACCCTGACTGTACCGGAAGGCTTGCCCGATAACTTTAATGTTGCTGTCAGCTTTGGTTACTCTGAATGGGAAAAAGGAGATGATTCAAGTTTGTTAATGCAAAAAGCCAGAAAGATGCTGGAAAATTAACAAAGATCAAAAGACTTTAACCACAGAGGACACGGAGGTTCACAGAGGTTTTAAATATTTATTTCTCTGTGTTCCACTGTGCCCCCTGTGGTGTAATCTTTTAGAGTATTTTTTTCAAACGCTCGATTTGTTTTCTGACTTGCTCAGGAGCAGTGCCACCACGATGATTACGTGCAGCAACAGAACCTTCCAGGGTTAATACTTCAAATACATCATGTTCAATAATATCTGAAAAACCTTTTAATTCTTCTAATGACATTTCAGATAAATCTTTACCTGTTTCAACACCATAAGCCACTGACTTGCCCACCACTTCATGTGCATCACGAAAGGGCATACCTTTTCTAACAAGATAATCTGCTAAGTCGGTTGCAGTTGAAAAACCACTACGTGCTGCGGCAAGCATATTTTCTTTTTTCACTTCAATTTGCGGCATCATATCTGCATACAAACGCAAACAACCTTTTAAATTATCAACCGTGTCGAACAACGGTTCTTTATCTTCCTGATTATCTTTATTGTAAGCTAAAGGCTGACCTTTCATTAAAGTGAGTAAACCCATGAGGTGGCCATATATGCGTCCGGTTTTACCACGCACAAGCTCAGGCACATCTGGATTTTTCTTTTGCGGCATAATACTTGAGCCAGTACAAAAGCTATCACCCAAATCAACAAAATCAAACTGTGCTGAACTCCATAACACCAGTTCTTCTGAAAAACGTGAAAGATGCATCATGATAAGCGAGCAGGCAGAGACAAACTCAATCGCAAAATCGCGATCACTCACGCCATCTAATGAATTTTCACATAGTCCATCAAAGCCCAGTTCACGCGCAGTAAATTCACGATCAATCGGATACGTTGTGCCCGCTAGTGCAGCACTACCTAACGGCATAACATTAATCCGTTTACGACAGTCGGCTAACCGTTGCCGATCCCGAATGAGCATTTCGCTCCAGGCTAACATGTGGTGACCAAAGCTAACCGGTTGCGCCGTTTGCAAATGAGTAAATCCCGGCATAATGGTATCCACTTCACGTATCGCCAAACTGACCAGCCCTTCTAATAAACGCTTTAACTCAGCATCAATAACATCAACTTCATCACGCAAATATAAACGAATATCAGTCGCAACCTGATCGTTACGTGACCGCCCGGTATGTAACTTTTTACCGGTACCACCAATGCGATCGGTTAACCGTGCTTCAATATTCATATGTACATCTTCGAGTGCCGTTGACCAGGCAAACTGACCTGACTCAATATCAAGTATAATGTCATTCAAACCATCAACAATCGTTTTGCATTCTTTGGCCGTTAAAACACCAATATGCTCGAGCATACGAGCATGCGCAATTGAGCCAGCAATATCCTGCTTATACATGCGCTGATCAAAACCAACTGAAGCGGTAAACACTTCAACAAATTCATTTGTTGGCGCAGTAAAACGTCCGCCCCAAAGCTTGTCTGCTGGATTATTTTTATCTGATTGCTTGCTCATGAATCCCGAACCTGTTTATTTTAAGTAAATGCTGTTTTTTGAAGTATAACGTGTTGCCCGCTTGACGCCCAGCGTGTATATATAAAAGAAGAGCTATACTTAATTTATATTAACAATAAAAAAGCCTAAAACATTTTGCAAAAAACAGATTCCAATATAGATACACTTTTTTTACCTAATTTATGCGGTATACGCGCAGTATTTTTTGTGGTGTTTATTGCTGAACTTTTTGCCTTTTTTCTCGCCCTTGCACCAATGAATATTTCTGCAACGCAACGCTGGTATCAACTCGGCCTTATTTCGCTGTTTGTACAATGGTGCGCCCTGGCCAGCTGCTCCATACTTTGCTTGTTTCGCCCCTATCTGGCGCGATTTTCAAATATTAAAGCAGGCATTATCAGCTACATCATTGTTCTCACAATTATCGCCATTATCACCGAACTGACCTATTACTTTATTTATGCACGCTCAATTGTGATTTACCCTCCAGACTGGCATTTACACTTTTTTCTTCGCAATCTCGTCATGGGGGCTATTTTAACTGGCCCGGTTTTACGCTATTTTTATATCCAAAACCAATGGCGTCTCAATATACGCGCAGAAACAGAAGCACGTGTGCAGGCTTTACAATCACGTATCCGCCCCCATTTTCTTTTTAACAGTATGAATACGATTGCCTCACTCACTCGCAGTGATCCTGAAAAAGCCGAAACAGCTGTTGAAAATCTGGCCGATTTATTTCGGGTAAGCTTAAGTGACGCACGAAAACACCTTTCTTTAAAAGAAGAAATTGAGCTTTGTCATCGTTACATTGAAATTGAACAACTCCGACTAGGTGACAGACTGGAAGTGAAGTGGGATTTAGATGTCCCTAATGACGCAATGGTTCCTGCCTTACTATTACAACCCCTCTTGGAAAATGCAATTTATCACGGTATTGAATCCCAGACTGAAGGTGGCTGCATTGAAATAAAAGGTAAACTCAATAACAAGCAAATTGAATTCACTTTAACTAATTCATTGCCTGATGAAACGTCAAAACAACGCCAGCAGGGTAATCAGTTAGCGCAAGAAAATGTACGCGAACGTTTAAGCGCGCTTTATGCACATCGTGGCAAACTTGATGTCAGTGAAAAAGAAGGTGTGTACCAGGTATCACTGCAATTTCCTTATGAACTTCCCAAACAGGTAGAAGAACATGAAGATTTTGATCGTTGATGACGAGCACCTTGCTCGCGAACGTTTACATCGTCACATTCAGGAACTTGATAGTCACCATGATATTATTGAAGCTGAAAATGGCTTAATCGCGATAAAACAAACAGAACAACATAATCCGGATATTGTTTTACTTGATATTCGCATGCCAGGTATGGATGGCATTGAAGCAGCAAATAAACTTTCTCAGTTAAATACTCCTCCTGCTATTATTTTTACCACTGCCTATGATGAATATGCACTTGATGCTTTTGACTCACATGCTATCGCCTACTTACTAAAACCTATACGAAAAGAAAAACTAAAAAACGCATTACAATCGGCAAAACAACTCAATCGGGTACAACTGCAAAGCATACAAAACAAAGAAAATAATGAAAAAGAACAATATATCAGCGTTCACATTCATAGCGGCGTAAGAAAAATCGATCTCAGTGATATTTTTTATTTTCAGGCAGAACATAAATACGTCACGGTTAAATACCGCGAAGGTGAAGTCTTGATTGAAGAATCATTAAAAAGTCTTGAAGCTCGTTTCAGTGAAGCCTTTATTCGCATTCACCGAAATGCTTTAGTAGCAAAACAACAACTAAAAGCCATACGCAAAGATCAGCAAGGCCGCTACTTAATTGAACTAAAAGACATTGACGATAAAATTGAAGTAAGTCGACGACATGTTGCAGCGGTAAGAAAATTTTTAAAATAAAATTTTTATAAATAAAAGATCAGAGCAATAACTTTATGACGCAAGTAGTTAAAGAAGTACTCAGTGTCATTGCTATTGCGCTAACTTTTATTGCTTTTATTCCCTATATACGTTCAATCCTTCAGGGGAAAACAAAACCACATGCCTTTTCCTGGATAATCTGGGCTTCGGTTACCTTTATTGTTTTTCTCGCACAACTTGCCGACAAAGGCGGAGTCGGAGCATGGCCTATTGGTGTCTCTGGCATAATTACACTCTATGTTGCGATACTGGCTTACCTGAAAAAATCAGATAGCATAATCACTAAAAAAGACTGGTTATTTTTTATTGCCGCAATGACGGCTTTACCCTTTTGGTATTTTACTTCTAATCCTTTATGGGCCGTAATCATATTAACAACTGTTGACTTGCTTGGTTTTGCTCCAACATTCAGAAAAGCCTACAGCCGTCCTTATGAAGAACAACTCACATTTTTTGCTCTCATGGCAAGTCGTAACCTTATAGCCATTATGGCTTTAGAACATTATTCACTCACCACTATCTTATTTCCCGCCGCAACAGCATTGGCATGTATACTCTTTATTCAAATGGTCATGCTTAGAAGAACCATTATAAAAAAATAAAATTCAGCAAGGAATAATTAGGTATGGAAGATTTAGAAAAACGTCCTGACCCTGTTAGCTTCACAGAGGCACTTATATACTGGCTCAAACTCGGCTTTATTAGTTTTGGTGGCCCTGCCGGACAAATCAGTATGATGCATCAGGAACTCGTTGAAAAACGCCGCTGGATTTCTGAACACCGCTTTTTACACGCGCTTA
>JAUWUS010000046.1 GCA_030617815.1 Gammaproteobacteria bacterium | reverse complement strand
CGATCGCTTCGAGAACCCCTGACACGAATAACGAGATACTAGATTACGGCGTTGAAAACCGCCTCAAAATGCTCACTTACTTAATGTAAGCTCCGCTTTTTCGTTGGCTTTCGCCTTGTACTCTAGTATCTCGTTATCCTTGTAGTTGTATCTAGTTAATATAAAATCTAATTTAATGTTACACTTTGCTCACCCAAACGGATTTGGTGAGGACAGATTAAATGACACAAACAGAAAAGGCTTTACGGAGTTGGTTAGCGCTAACTCACACACCCAAACTTGGGCCCGTTCGTATACATTCCCTCCTTGAAATTTTTGATACTCCCGCTGATGTTTTGAATGCCGGCCTATCAGGCTGGAAGCAAGCGGGTTTATCTGAAAAAATGATTGAGTATTTATCCGCACCTGATTGGGATAAAGTGGATGCTGATCTAAAATGGCTTGATCAGGAAAATGCCAGCATATTAACGCTGGACGATGATCGTTATCCTCCGTTGTTGAAAAATATTCCTGATGCTCCTCCAGTTTTATATATTTTGGGCCAGGTCGAGGTACTTAAACAACCTCAATTGGCTATTGTCGGTAGTCGCAACCCTACTCATGCAGGTAAAGATATCGCGCATGATTTTGCCCTTTATTTAGCAAATATGGGCATGACCATTACCAGTGGTATGGCGTTGGGCATTGATGCTGCAGCGCACCAGGGTGCGCTTGATAGTCTAAAAAATGATAGTGGAAACCATGGGCTAACGGTTGCTGTTATGGGTACAGGTTTAGATCGGGTATATCCGGCAAAACATCGTGATCTTGCGCATAATATTGCTAAAAATGGTGTTTTAGTTTCAGAATACGCGCCGGGAACTCCCGCTTTACCCGGTAATTTCCCACGTCGAAATCGGATAATTAGTGGCCTCAGTACGGGTGTTTTGGTGGTAGAAGCGGCGGTGCAGAGTGGCTCTTTAATCACAGCACGATTAGCGAGTGAGCAAGGCCGAGAAGTATTTGCAGTGCCGGGTTCGTTGCATCATCCTTTGGCTAAGGGCTGCCATGCTTTGATTCGCCAGGGGGCAAAATTGGTTGAAACAGCAGAGCATATTCTCGAAGAATTAGGCGGTTTTGCTAATATGTTTAGCGAGGTGGACGAAAATAATAGGTCTTTTGCGCAAAATTCAGAGCAAAAACAGGAAACAGAACTAAATTTAGCCATTAATGTCGATGATGAATATAAACAGGTCTTGAAATGCATTGATTTTGAACCCACTTCAGTGGATAAAGTGGTTGAAAGAAGTGGATTGACGGCGGATGCGGTTTGCTCCATGCTATTGGTATTGGAATTGCAAGGTTACGTAACAGCCTTATCTGGTGGCTACTACTGTCAAGGCAGGTAAGAGGAAACAAAATGAAAGAAAATATACTCGAAGTGTTGATGTATCTGTTTGAGAACTACATGAACGATGAAATTGAGTTTGATACAGATGAAGAATTACTCCGCACTGAGTTAGAGCAAGCGGGTTTCCATAAAGCGGAGATCAGTAAAGCCTTTTTGTGGCTGGAAGGCTTGGCGGGTTTACAGGATGGTACAGAGCAACTTGCTTTTAATGCAAAATCTATTCGATTTTACACTGATACAGAAACTGAAAAACTTGATTTAGATAGTCGAGGTTTTTTAATGTTTTTAGAACAAACGGGTGTACTCGATCACAACACACGTGAAATGGTTATTGATCGTGTGATGGCATTGGAGTCAGAAGAAATTGATCTTGAGCAGCTTAAGTGGGTTGTGTTGATGGTGTTATTTAATCAGCCTGGTCGTGAAGCGGCTTATGCCTGGATGGAAGATTTGGTTTTTGATGAATTGCCAGGCATCTTGCATTGAGTTGCATTTTAACAATAAAATAATTCAGTGCCCGCATAATGCGGGCATTTCCTTTTATGTAATGGTTTAAAGTTATGGCAAAAAGTCTCGTTATTGTAGAGTCGCCGGCTAAGGCTAAGACAATAAAAAAATACCTCGGCAAGGGCTTTGAAGTCCTGGCTTCGTATGGTCATGTGCGTGATTTATTGCCAAAAGAAGGTGCGGTTGATCCGGCTAATGATTTTAAGATGAAGTTTCAGCTCATTGAAAAAAATGAGAAACATGTTGATGCCATCGCTAAAGCATTAAAAAAAGCTGATGCTTTATATCTTGCGTCAGATCCGGATCGCGAAGGCGAGGCTATTGCCTGGCACTTGTATGAAATTTTAAAGGAACGCGGTTTATTAAAAGGTAAAACAGTTGGTCGAGTTGCTTTTAACGAAGTAACTAAAAGTGCGGTTAAAGCTGCGATAGAAGCTCCACGCGAGCTCTCTCAGGATATGATTGACGCGCAGTTAGCGCGACGTGGTCTGGATTATCTGGTTGGTTTTAATTTGTCGCCTTTGTTGTGGAAAAAAATTCGCCGTGGTTTATCGGCTGGTCGGGTACAAAGTCCCGCTTTGCGTTTAATTGTAGAGCGTGAACTTGAAATAGAAAAGTTTGATCCAAAAGAATATTGGACCATTGAATCAGAACTTGAAAGTGATAAACACGCTTTTACTTCTAAATTGACATACCTTAAAGATAAGAAATTAAGTCAATTTACAATTAATTCAGAAAAGAAAGCAAAAGATGCTGAAAAAGTTTTAAATGCCGGAACCAAAGATGGTTTTTTAGTTGTTGAAAAAATTGAAAAGAAAAAACGCAAGCGTAATCCAACTGCACCTTTTACAACATCCACTATACAACAGGAAGCTTCTCGCAAATTGGGTTTTACTACACGTAAAACAATGAGCATTGCACAACAGCTTTATGAAGGCATTGACCTTGATGGCGAAACCGTTGGTTTGATTACTTACATGCGTACTGACTCGGTGAATCTGGCTCAGGATGCGCTTGATGAAATTCGTGCTTATATATTAGAAATATTTGGTAAGGAAAATTTACCGGATGAAGTTCGCGTTTATAAAACTAAAGCAAAAAATGCGCAAGAAGCACATGAAGCGGTACGCCCAACATCTGTTTATCATGAACCGAAAAAAATTAAAAAGTTTTTAACCAAAGATCAATTTCGTTTATACGATTTAGTCTGGAAACGAACAGTATCCTGTCAAATGATTCATGCAACGTTAGATACGGTTGCGGTTGATATGTCAGCTGGTAAAGGTAATATTTTCCGTGCAAATGGTTCAACCCTGGTTGAGCCTGGTTTTATGGCGGTTTATCTGGAAAGTCAGGATGACACCAAGGCGCCTGCCGATGATAAGGATCGATTATTACCGCCTATGCAAGAAGGCGATAAAATAAAACTGAATAAAATATTGCCTGAACAGCATTTCACGGAGCCACCACCGCGATTTTCTGAAGCAAGCCTGGTTAAGTCTCTGGAAGAATTTGGTATAGGTCGACCTTCAACATATGCATCCATTATTTCAACATTACAATCACGTGAATATGTTGAAATGGATAAGAAACGTTTTATTCCGACCGATGTGGGTCGCATTGTTGCGAAGTTTCTAACTGAACATTTCACTCAGTATGTTGATTACGATTTCACTGCAAAAATGGAAGATCATCTTGATGCGATCTCCCGTGGTGAAGAAAAATGGGTGCCAATGATGAAAGATTTTTGGCAGCCTTTTAAAGACTTGGTTGTTGATAAAGAAGCGTCGGTCGATCGTAAAGATGTTACCCATGAACAGATTGAAGAAAAATGTCCCAAGTGTGGTGGTGGCATGGCGATACGCTTAGGTCGTCGTGGTCGTTTTATTGGCTGTAATGATTATCCTGATTGCGATTACACACGTAATGTCAATGAAGATGCTGATGCCGAACCGGAAGTCATTACTGATCGAAAATGTCCTGAATGTGAATCTGAATTAATCATTCGACATGGACGATATGGAAAATTTATTGGTTGCAGCAATTATCCGGAATGTAAACATATTGAGCCTTTGGAAAAACCTCAGGATATGGAAGTTCAATGTCCTGAGTGTAAAAAAGGCACCATGCTTAAACGTAAATCACGTAAGGGTAAAATTTTCTATTCCTGTGAACATTATCCCGATTGTACTTATGCAGTTTGGAATGAACCAATTAATGAAAAATGTCCGGATTGTGACTGGCCCATGCTAACAATTAAAACAACCAAGCGTCGTGGTACTGAAAAAGTTTGTCCGCAAAAGGAATGTAATTACACCGAAGCTGTAGAAACAGAAGATAGCGACGAAAGTGAAGAGTCAAAAGCAGAAGCTTGATCAAGCTGTAACAGTATTACAACACGGCGGAATTATTGCTTATCCAACAGAAGCGGTATACGGTTTAGGTTGTGATCCAAAAAACTTATCTGCGTTAAAAAAACTTTTAGTAATAAAACAACGTGAAAAAGAAAAAGGTTTAATTCTTGTTGCTGCAAATTTTGAGCAACTTAAACCGTATTTATTGCCTTTAGAAAAAAACATCGAAGAAAAATTACTTAAAAGCTGGCAGGATTCACATCGCCCCACAACCTGGATTGTGCCGGTAAAAAAAGAAGTTTCAGATTATCTTAAAGGACGATTTAATACTCTTGCAGTAAGAGTAAGCAAGCACCCAATAGTAAAAGAATTATGTGAAAAGTTTAATGGTGCGATTGTTTCTACCAGTGCAAATATTTCAGGACAGGAATCGGTACGAACAGTTGAACAAGTTAAACAAATTTTTGAAAATAAAATTGATTTCATTCTTGATGGTGAAACAGATCTTAATGCGCAACCGAGTGAAATTAGAGATGCTTTAACAAATAAAATAATACGTACAGCAAATTGAAAACTATTCAGGATTATTGATGAAGTCTCCAGATACAGAAGCAGTAAAAAATTATTTATTAGGCTTACAAGATTCCATTTGTAAGGCGCTAGAAAAAGAAGACGGTAGTGGTAAATTTATTCATGATGACTGGGAACGTCCAGCCGGTGAACATCTATCGGGAGGAGGCCGTACTCGTGTAATGGATGGCGGAGCAGTTTTTGAAAGCGCGGGGATTAATTTTTCTCATGTCTTTGGCCCTGAAATGCCGGGCTCTGCCACAGCACATCGTCCTGAATTAGCCGGTCGCAGTTTTCAGGCAATGGGTGTCTCGCTCGTTATTCATCCAAAAAATCCTTATGTACCAACTTCACATGCTAACGTACGTTTTTTTATTGCAGAGAAAGAAGGTGAAGATCCGGTTTGGTGGTTTGGTGGTGGGTTTGATCTCACACCTTTTTATGCCTTTGAAGAAGACGTAAAACATTGGCACACGATATCTAAAGAAGCATGTGAACCATTTGGTAAAGATGCTTATCCTAAATACAAAAAATGGTGTGATGAATATTTTTATTTAAAACACCGCGATGAAACTCGTGGAGTAGGCGGATTATTTTTTGATGATTTAAATGAAGAAGGTTTTGAAAAAAGTTTTTCGTTTATGCAAAGTGTAGGTGATCATTATGTGCCCGCTTATGTACCGATTGTAAATAAAAGAAAAGACACTGAGTACGGTGAACGCGAACGTGATTTTCAACTTTATCGCCGTGGTCGTTATGTCGAATTTAACCTGGTTTATGATCGCGGTACATTGTTTGGATTACAAACAGGTGGGCGTACCGAATCAATTTTAATGTCACTGCCACCGTTAGTGAAGTTTCGTTATAACTGGAAACCTGAAAGTGGAACAGAAGAAGCGAAACTTTATGACAGATACTTAAAACCTCAGGATTGGCTTTAAGTTTCAATATTATAATTTAGGGAAAATTATGATGAATAAAATGGTTGTATCAATTGCTTTGTTTTTTATTATTTCAAACGTGAATGCATTAGAAAAGAAGAAGTACACTATTGTAATTGGTATTAATGATAAGGCGCATATCGTACATATAGGAAATTCTGGGTTTACAAATCAGAGTAAATATATAGATTTATCGTCATGGGATATTAAATCAAAATTTAAAAACGCGTTAAAAAAAGAGGCTTTAAAAAAGCTTAGTACAAATATTCAAATATTAGATAAAAACCAATTTAAAATACAAGGTGAACTATATGACGTAGGTAGTTTCTTAGCAGAAAGCAAGATTGAATTCATACTAAAAAATGCTAGCACATTGAAAACAGATTATCTAATAATATTTCAATCTACTGTAAATCACAGTATTACACTTCATACTTATGTTGCCAGTTTCGATGGCTATGGTTTTTATAGTGATGCGAGAGCATCATCTTATGATATGCGAGTTAATAAATCTAACGCCTCACATTTTTCTCTTAGTGCTTATATATTTGACTTGAAAAACAAAACATATAAAGGAAGAAAAGATATTTCTAAAATTAATTATCTTAAATGGGATAGAGATTTAACAGGTTCTGAGAAAGACGAAGTTTATAATTATGTAATAGAAGAAGAAACAGAAAAAGAAATAATATCTAAGTATAAAAAATTAATATATAAAGAAAAGATAAATAAATCGAAAATATATGATTATTATAAAAAGAACAATTCTCATCTTGAGGATGATGATTTTGAAGAAAATTCTTGGACATTAATGCTAAGTTTATATCCTATTCATTATACACCCGATGATTTTCATTTAATTACTGATGTTGAAAAGAGTAAATTAAAAAAACATTTTATATCTATGATCTCAGACGTGTCTTCTGATGTTATGAAGTTATTACCTTTATAAAAAACGTAAAGAAATATTGTTTTTAATTACCATAAATAAGAGTTGGCAACCATGTAGCTAACTCTGGCCAGAATACCAACAAAATCATAGCGAACACTTGTATCGCAATAAAAGGGATAACACCTTTATAGATTGCGCTGGTTGGTATTTCCTTTGGTGCAACACCGCGCAAATAAAACAATGCAAAACCAAACGGCGGGGTGAGGAAGGAGGTTTGTAAATTAATTGCAAACATAATGCCCAGCCAGACAGGATCAATACCCATGATGAATAAAATGGGTGCGACAATAGGCACGACAACAAAAGTAATTTCAATAAAGTCTAAAATAAAGCCAAGTAAAAACATGACCAGCATGACAATGAACATAGCACTGATCACGCCACCTGGCAGGTTAGTTAATACTTCGCGAATAACATCATCACCACCAAAACCTCTGAAGACCAGTGAGAACAAGGATGCACCAATAAAAATGAGAAATACCATGCTGGTAATGCGCAGGGTATCGCGCATTACATTTTGTAAAATATTGAGATTAAACTGACGTTGGCTGATGGCGATTAAAATTGCGCCAATGGCACCAACCGATGCTGCTTCGGTTGGTGTTGCTAGTCCAGCTAAAATTGAACCTAATACTGCAAGAATTAAAAACAGCGGTGGAAATAAAACCTTCAGTATACGAATAAAAAGTTCGGGCTTATTAATGTTACGCTCATCTTCCGGAATGGCAGGCATCAGGTGAGGTTTGAGATAGGCCATAACAGCAAGATAAATAATGTAGAAAACTACAAGTAATAAACCGGGGATTAAAGCGCCAGCAAATAAATCCCCAACGGAAACGGTTTTTGGCGCATAAATACCCATATCAAGTTGTGCTTGTTGATAAGCAGAAGACAAAACATCGCCGAGTAATATCAGAATAATAGAAGGTGGAATGATTTGCCCTAAAGTTCCGGAAGCACAAATAGCACCGGTTGCAATGGCAGGATCATAGCCACGTTTTATCATGGTGGGTAAAGATAACAAACCCATGGTCACCACGGTTGCGCCAACAATACCGGTACTTGCGGCAAGTAACATACCAACGATAATAACGGATATACCTAGACCGCCGCGCATGGAGCCAAATAAAAGCGCCATGGTATCGAGTAATTTATCAGCAACTTTTGATTTCTCTAACATCACTCCCATAAAAATAAATAACGGTACGGCGATCAAGGTCATGTTGGTCATGATGCCGTAAAGACGATTAGGTAATGCGGTTAAAAAGGTAGGGTCAAAGGTTCCGGTGAGAATACCAAGAAAGGCAAATAAAAGAGCTGTACCACCCAAAGCAAAAGCAACGGGATAACCTGTTAAAAGAACAAGACAAACGGAAATAAATAAAAGCAAGGCCATGATTTCAGGCATGGCTGCGACTCTTGATTATTAACAAACTTTTTAATGTTGTCGCTGTGCCTTGCAGTATGAGCAAGACAGGCATGATTAATAACGCTGTTTTTAAAATATAAACGTAAGCCAGCCCACCTGCCTCACCGGACTCTTCCAGTAGTGCCCACGAAGTGAAAACATAATCCCAGCTACTAAATAATATAAATAAGCAAACTGGATATAAAAGCAAAAAAGTACCGAGCAAATCAACCCAGGCTTTTTTTCTGGCACTCATATTGCGATAAAAAACATCAACACGAACATGACCATCGTGTTTAAGGGTGTAGGCTGCGCCAAGCATAAAAACAAAAGCATGTAGGTAGGTAACAGACTCCTGCATAGCAATAGAGCCGTAATCAAAAACATAGCGTAAAACAACAATAATAAAAGTTATCAGCACAATGAATAAAGTAAGCCAGGCAATAAAGCGTCCGGATAACTCACTTGTTTGTTCAAGTTTGTTAATAATTGTTTGCATATAAGGTGCTCGGTTAATATAAGTGCTCAGGCCAGTCTGGAGAGGGGCTTAAAAGAAATCGAGTTTGTACTTTTAATTATAAAAATTAAATTTTTACCATTGCAATAAAATCCATTGGTTTATGGGTGGGTTATCCAGATCATTTTCGCGCATGTCTAATATGCCATCACCATTGGTATCAATCATATAATAAGGTTTACCGGCAGAAGGTGTGATTTTTACATAACGTAAACGACCATTAACCCGATACTCCTCAATCACAGAGTCTTTTTTACGAATGATGTGCACCTCAGGTTGGGGAATGTTACGACTGTCATCTACTTCCTCCGGTAAAGCCGGAACGGTTTCATTATTTACTTTATTCTTAGTCGTGAAATCCTGTTCTTCTTTATTTAGTGAGGGAGGCGGAGGAATATCGTCCACGGCAAAAATAGCAGTAGAAAAAATAAATAAAAAATTAAGAATAATGACTTTTAAAAGGGTCATGTAATGTTCCTTTGTTCTAATATTATAATTGTAGCAAAACTTCGGCTTCTTCGGCGGAAGGTTCAAAGCCACTGGTTTCGTAGTGCGCAAAAATAGCATTTACGATTTGTTTTGGTTCATCAATAATTTGTATTAAATTCAAATCTTCTTTGTTAATTGTACCTTCATCAACGAGGGTAGTTGCAAACCAGTTTAGCAAACCTTCCCAAAAAGGGCGATGAACTAAAATAATAGGTATGCGTCGAGATTTTTTTGTTTGCACCAGGGTCAGAATTTCAGCTAATTCGTCGAGTGTGCCAAAACCGCCCGGCATTACCACATAGGCTGAGGCATACTTTACGAACATCACTTTGCGCGAGAAAAAGTGCTTAAATGATAAAGAGATATCCTGGTAAGGGTTACCCGCTTGTTCATGTGGTAATTGGATATTGAGTCCAATGCTGGGTGATTTACCTTCAAAAGCACCTTTATTGGCGGCTTCCATAATGCCGGGACCACCACCACTGACCACAGAAAAACCGGCATCAGAAAGTTCGCGTGCAATATCAATTGCGAGTTTGTAATGGGGATGTTCAGGAACGGTTCTGGCAGAGCCAAATATACTGACAGAAGGTTTAACGCGTGCCATACGCTCAAAACCGTCAACAAATTCAGCCATAATCTGGAAAATTTTCCACGATTCACGACTAAGCATTGAATCATTAATGGGGTTCATACCGGGGTGTGTTGATTTATCTTCCATAATGTCTCACAGTTTTTATGTAATGGTTAATTTTCAGCTTTAAAGTTGGGCGCGCAAGTAAGTCTTAGCGTAATATAGCTTACATTGTTTCAATTGAATTCTATAAGTTAAGTATATGTCAAAAAAATCAAACAAACCCTTTATTCTCGTTGATGGGTCGTCTTATTTATTTCGCGCTTATTATGCAATGCCAGATTTAACCAACGCAAAACGTGAGCCTACCGGTACAGTTTATGGTGTGATTAATATGATGCGTCGTTTATTAAAAGATTATGATCCGGAACATATCGCCGTGGTGTTTGATGCGAAAGGCAAAACCTTTCGTAATGATATGTATAAAGAATATAAAGCTAATCGCCCCCCTATGCCGGATGATTTACGCCAGCAAATAGAACCGGTGCATGAAGTTATTAAAGCAATGGGTTTGCCTTTGATTTGTGTTTCAGGTGTTGAGGCAGATGATGTTATTGGCACGCTGTCTGAGCAGGCAACCGCATTAGGTATTGATACCGTTATTTCAACGGGCGATAAAGATATGGCGCAACTGGTGAACAAACATGTCAGCCTTGTGAATACCATGACAGAAGTGCACATGGGTATTGACGGGGTCAATGAAAAATTTGGTGTGCCGCCTGAACGTATTATTGATTACCTTGCGCTTATTGGTGACACCGTTGATAACGTGCCCGGTGTGCCGAAAGTTGGCCCAAAAACGGCAGTAAAATGGTTAGGTCTTTATGACTCGCTGGACGGGGTAATGCAACATGCAGAAGAAATTAAAGGCAAGGTTGGTGAGAACTTACGCGAGTTTATGGACAAGTTGCCGTTATCACGTGATTTGGTAACGATTAAATGTGATGTTGAGCTGAATGATGATCCTGAAACCTTAAAACGGCAGAAACCTGACTATGAAAAATTAACTGAGCTGTTTAGTCGTCTGGAATTCAAAACCTGGTTAGCTGAAGCGAAAGCCGGCAGTGATGTGATGAGTAATGGTTCAACATCGGTGAATAAAGCAGAAGTAGAAGTTAAAGAAATCACCGCGAAATATACAACTATTTTTACTGATAAAGAGTTAGAAAAATGGTTGAAAAAACTTAAAAAAGCGGATTGTTTTAGTTTTGATCTGGAAACTACCAGCCTTAATTATATGCAGGCTGAAATTGTGGGGTTATCTTTTTCTGTTAAAGAAGGCGAAGCGGCTTATGTACCTGTTGCACATGATTATGAAAACGCACCAAAACAACTTAATCGCGAAAAAGTATTAGAAAAGCTAAAACCTTTACTGGAAGATAAAAAAATATGTAAGTTAGGTCAAAACTTAAAATATGACATGAATGTACTGGGTAATTATGACATTCACATGCAGGGTATAGAGCACGATACTATGTTAGCTTCTTATGTGCTTGATAGTACTTTAAGACACAATATGGATGCTATGGCAGTCAGACATTTAAGCTATACAACGATTCATTTTGAAGATGTCGCGGGTAAGGGCGCTAAACAAAAAACATTTAATCAAATTGATATTGAAACAGCATCACCTTATGCCGCTGAAGATGCGGATATTACTTTACGTTTGCATCAAACGTTGTGGCCGCAGTTAGAACAGGTTAAGTCTTTAGAAAACGTATACAGTGAAATTGAATTGCCTTTATTACCCGTACTGTCACGTATGGAACGCAACGGTGTTTTGCTTGATGTAAAAATGCTGGCAAAACAAAGTAAACAATTAACAGCTCGATTGGCAGAGTTAGAACAGGACATTTATAAAATAGCGGGTGAGGAATTTAACATTGGCTCACCAAAGCAGTTACAGGTTATTTTATTTGAAAAATTAGAGTTGCCTATAATTTCTAAAACAAAAAAAGGCCAGCCCTCAACCGCAGAATCGGTACTGCATGAGCTTGCGCCAGACTATCCATTACCTAAACTCATTTTAGAATATCGTAGTTTGAGTAAACTTAAATCTACCTACACAGATAAATTACCCTTACAGGTTGCAGAGTCTACTGGCCGGGTGCATACCTCTTATCAGCAGGCAGTTGCAGCAACAGGCCGTTTATCTTCAACCGATCCTAATTTACAAAATATTCCTATTCGCACGGAAGAAGGTCGGCGTATACGTCAGGCTTTTATTGCGGCGCCGGGTTATAAATTAGTTGCAGCAGATTATTCACAAATTGAACTGCGTATTATGGCGCATTTATCTGCGGATAAAGGTTTACTGGATGCTTTTGCAAAAGGTCTGGATGTTCATAGTGCAACTGCTGCTGAAGTATTTGGCGTAAAAACAGAAGATGTGACAAAAGATCAGCGTCGCTCAGCGAAAGCAATTAACTTCGGTTTAATTTATGGCATGTCTGCATTTGGTTTAGCCAAGCAGTTGGACATCACTCGGCCTGAAGCGCAGGAATATGTTGATCGATATTTTAATCGTTACCCCGGGGTAAAAGATTATATGCAACAAACAAAAGAAAAAGCCAAAGAACAGGGTTATGTTGAAACGGTATTTGGGCGACGTTTATATTTGCATGAAATTAACGCGCGAAATGGTATGCGCAGACAATATGCAGAACGTACAGCGATCAATGCGCCGATGCAGGGAACAGCAGCCGATATTATTAAACGTGCAATGATTGAACTGGATAAAGAAATTCAAACAGGCAAGTTTGATATGCGTATGATCATGCAAGTACATGATGAACTGGTTTTTGAAATTAAAGAATCACAAGTTGATGCAGCAGTAAAATTGATTAAAGAAAAAATGGAAAGTGCTGCTGAATTATCAGTGCCTCTAATTGTGGATGTCGGTATTGGTAGCAACTGGGATGAAGCGCATTAAGATATTTTATTTAAATTCAAGGTAATAGAATGTCAGATTTATTTAATGAAAAAGCCAAAGACTGGGATGTTAATGAAATGGTGTTGCAACTTTCAAATGCAACGAGTTCAGCTATTTTAGAACATATTGAATTTAATGAACAAATGCAGATCATGGATTTTGGCGCGGGTACCGGATTAATTACTTCACAAGTTGCTCCACATGTAGCATCAATTGCCGCAGTAGATGTTTCACAAGCAATGCTGGATAAGTTAGCAGAAAAAACAGAATTAAAAGATAAAGTTCAAACAGTTTGTCAGGACATTACCAAACAACCATTAGATATGAAGTTCGATGTCATTATGAGCGCTATGGCAATGCATCATGTAGAAGATACAAATTTATTAATACAGTGTTTTGCTGAACATTTAAAGCCTGGTGCCCAGGTTGCACTGGCTGATCTGGATGCAGAAGATGGCTCATTTCATCCTGCGGATATTGAAGGTGTATACCATGATGGATTTGAGCGTAAAGAATTACAAAGTATTATGAAAAAAAATGGATTTAAAAATGTTCAGTTTGTTACTGCGCACATTGTTAATAAAGAAGCTAAAAGTTACCCGGTCTTTTTAGTTGTTGCCACGAAAGTTTAAATAGTTTTTATTTTTGTGATGGTATTAACATAAGTTTTGTCGATTTGTTCCAGATATATTTTGAACTTTTTTATTATACTGACGTCTTAGTAATAACGCAGAGATGCGTACTTTTCATTAATCCTCCCTAGGTTAGTGGAAATACTGAGTTCGGTTACCCCAACTGAATGATGTGATTATCCCGGAGACGTAGCCCTATTCGTTCCGGGATTTTTTTTGCCCTTGAAACGTCCTGAGGACTTGAATTTCGGCGTTATAAATTCACGAAAATCGGTCACTTACTTATTGTAAGCTCCCTCTTTCCGTACAAATTTATGCCTTGAACTTCAAGTCCTCAGGACGTTTCAGAATATTGGTTTGGTGTAGCGTGAGATAATTTAGACACTTAATGTATCGCTGCTACGTTTTGGCACCGTTGAAAATTTTTGTCTTCGGCTTTAGTTTTTTGCCGGAAAATCCAGCCAGCGATCAAGTACGGCTTGGGCTTCTTCTAAACCGGTGCCTTTTAGGGAAGAAAAGAGCTGTACGCTGACATTCAGGAGTTCTTTAAGATCTCGTTTTACCGAGAGCAGAGCATTTTGTGCGGCGCCACGCTTGAGTTTGTCGGCTTTGGTGAGCAGGATATGTACCGGCATGTCGGAGTGCAGGCACCATTGCAGCATTTTCTGGTCAAATTCGGTTAACGGGTGTCTGACATCCATTAACAGGATAAGTCCTTGTAATGATTGACGTTCTTGTAAATATCTTTCCAGTGAAGCGGCCCATTCTCGCTTCACCTTGTCGGGGACCTTAGCAAAGCCATAACCGGGTAAATCAACCAGGCGACGTTCATCATCAAGGCTAAAAAAGACCAGATGTTGGGTACGTCCAGGGGTTTTACTGGTGCGGGCAAGCGACTTTTGGCAGGTAAGCCGGTTTAATGCGCTGGATTTACCCGCATTTGAGCGTCCGGCGAAGGCGACTTCGCGGCCAATATCCTCCGGTGCTTGCTCGGGTCTGGGCACACTCTTGGCAAATTGGGCGATATTGTAGCGTGCTGGATTGTTGTGTGTTTTAGTCAACTTTTTGTCACCGGTTATGCGATAAGTTTGCTCTGGGGTATAATAACTAGAATTTAAGCACTGTTTCGCTGGATTGCGTATATAATACCACGCAATAATTTAGAACATTTTTGTATTAAAAGACATTTTAGCATGTCGCTAGTTGAAAGATGCAGAACATGTACACAGAATTTAATATCGAGTATTTGAATTTAGACTTAGGAGTTTTAAAATGAAAAAATTAGTATCAGTATCAATTGCCACCGTTGCTTTATTTGGTTTGGTGTCTACGGCTCAAGCAGACATTAAGACTTACCGTAGTGCATGTATGGCATGTCATGCAAGTGGCGCAGCAGGCGCACCAAAAACAGGTGATAAAGCGGCGTGGAAAGCACGTATTGCTGCAGGTATGGACACAATGGTAACAAATGCAATTAAAGGTAAAGGTGCTATGCCTCCTAAAGGCGGCCGTGCAAATTTAACTGATGCACAAATCAAAGCTGTTGTTGTTTATATGGTTGAAGAATCTAAATAATTTTAAAGGTAGTTAATATCTCATGATCTATAAAACTTTGATTGCGGTTTGTGCCATGCTGGCATTAACCGGCGTTAGTGTTGCCGCAGGTGATGCTAAAGCAGGTAAAGCGAAAGCAGTAAATTGTGCAGGTTGTCATGGTCTAAATGGTAATAGTACAAATCCAGCATGGCCTAAGTTAGCGGGCCAGCATGCAGGATTTATCGCTAAACAATTGGCTGATTTTAAATCAGGTAAAACACGCAGCGATCCATTGATGGCGGGTCAGGTAGCAAACTTGAGCCAGCAAGACATGGATGATCTCGGTGCCTATTTTGCTAGTCAAACAGGATCACAAGGTGCGGCAGATGAGAAATTAGCAGTAGCGGGTGCAAAACTTTATCGTGGTGGCAACAAAAAGAAAGGTGTTGCTGCATGTATCGCATGTCACGGTCCTACCGGTGCTGGCAATCCAGCGGCGAAATTTCCTAAGCTAAGTGGACAACATGCCGCTTATGTTGAAAAAGCCATGAAAGATTTTCGCTCTGGTAATCGCAGTAATGACATGAATAAAATGATGCGCAATATTGCGGAAAAAATGAGTGACAAGGAAATCAAAGCAGTTGCTTCATACATTTCGGGTTTGCATTAAACTATCATTTCTTTAATCCATTAAGGATTAACTGGAAATAAAGATGCAAGGTACAATAAAAAAGGGCGGTTAATAACCGCCCTTTTTTATGTAAAGCGATAACCTGAATTATTAACCGGTATATAAAGTTGTAAAAATAAACCTGTGAATATGATTAATAAAAAACATTCCCGCCTAAACGTTCTTCTTGAGTTCTTTGGCTCAATGAATCTGGCGATTACTATATTGGTTGCGATTGCGATTGCTTCTGTTATTGGCACCGTACTGCAACAAAACCAGCCGTATAATGATTACATTATAAAATTTGGTCCCTTCTGGCATGAGGTTTTCCAGACCATCGGTTTATATAATATTTATGGGGCAATTTGGTTCCTTGCATTACTGGTTTTTCTTGTTTTAAGTACCAGTGTTTGTGTTTATCGGAATGCGCCAGTTATGTTGCGTGACATGCGACAGTTTCGAGTTAATGTAAAAGAAAAATCATTGCGTTTAATGCACAATAGTCAATCGTGGTCGACGGAGAAAAGTTCAGAAGAAGTCGAAAAAACATTACGCTATTTTTTAAAACTAAAAGGTTTTCGTACTCGCATTAAAGAACACGATGATCATCGTGTTATTGCAGGAATGAAAGGTGCCTGGAATCGTTCTGGTTATATATTTACCCATGTCGGTATTATTGTGCTTTGTCTGGGTGCATATCTTGATGGAAGTTTTGGTTTAACGATTAAAGAATGGACTGGACGCATTATTCCAGAGGTTCGTGATATTCGGGCTGATCAGGTTCCAGCAACGGCGCGCTTAAAAGCAGAAGAATCCGGTTCATTTCGTGGATCGATTTCATTACAGGAAGGTACCTCAAGTAAGATTGTATTTTTAAATATACGTGATGGTTATCTGGTTCAGGAGCTGCCCTTTACTATTGAATTAAAAGATTTTCGTATCGAACATTATGCCTCAGGTCAGCCAAAATCATTTGAAAGCGATCTGATTATTCATGATGATTTACTGGATAAACCATTAGAACAAACGATTTCAGTTAATCATCCGCTTATTTATCGTGGCTATGCCATGTATCAGGCCAGCTTCGGTGATGGAGGCTCGAATCTTTCGTTAGTTGCCTGGCCGTTTCATAGTCAAAAAATTCAAAAAATTGATGTTAATGTTGCTGTTAAAGAAAAGCGCACATTAAAAACTTCTGCGGGAAAATATACGCTTGAACTGGATGATTTCAAAATGTTCAATATTTTTCCAAATACAAAAGAAGAGAGACTTGAAACAGGTAAACAGTTTAAAAACTTCGGTCCTAGTTTTACTTTTAAAATGCGTGATGCAACAGGTGTTGCTAATGAGTATCACAACTATATGTTACCGATAACGCAAAATGGACGTCGTTTTATACTAACGGGTATGCGCAACTCAGTTGCTGAGACTTTTCGCTATTTACACATACCAATGGATAAGGATGATAGCCTGGATCGTTTTATGACTTTTCATGCTTTATTACATGATCAAATTAGAGTTAAACGCATTGCACAAACCAGCGTTAAAGCAGCAATGGGCGACATCAATAAAATAGATCAAAAAATGCAAGCCGATGTGGTGAGATCGATGATGAACTTATTAACCCTGTTTAATCAGGGGGGATATGTTGCGATTGATCAGGATATTAAAAAGAGAGTCCCTAAAGATAAACAGGTTAAAGTTGCAGAAGCCTATGTTAAGATTTTACAGAATCTTTTACAGAACACTTTCCTTGCGGTATTAAAGCAGGAAGGAGTTGATACTAAAAAGAGTGTAAGTGATGAAGACAACCTGTTTTTTGAAGATGCTATTTCTGCGCTGGCAGGTATAGGCGCTTACGGTTCGCCGGTGTATTTTCAGCTAGCTGAATTTAAACAACGTGAATCATCCGGCATTCAGATTACACTTCACCCGGGGCAAAATATATTTTATCTGGGTTGTTTAATGTTAATTGTTGGTATCTTTATGATGTTTTATATTTCATACCAGCGTTTATGGATTATATTAAAACCAGAAAGTGGAAAATTAATGATCACATTTGCTGGTTCAGGAAACAGAGATCAACGTGAATTTGCTAAAACTTTTGCAGTGTTAGTGAGTAAGGCTGAGAAATTTACAACTGGAAAGTAGAATAAAAAAGTTGGAAGTCCGTTCGTCCTGAGCTTGTCGAAGGATGAACAAGTTATATGTCTTATGGTTCGACAGGCTCACCATGAGCGGAGTATTTAGTAGTTAGAAAATCAAGAGAATAAAGTAGGTAAATAAAATGTCAGTACCCAATGAATTTATGAGCAGTGAAATCCAACCATCTTTTTTTAAGCGGTTAAATATTGTTGACTGGATTTTTGCTGTCCTTTTAGTTACCGGTAGTATTTATGCTTTTCAAAAATATTCTGTTTTGATGGATTCTTATGAAGTCGGTATTTTGTTTGGTACAGCGTTTTCTTTTATTGCGATTGGTTGGTTATGGAAACCTGCTCGCGGTTTAATGTTTTATGTTGCCATATTGAGTTTATTTGCGATTTATTTATACGGCACGGAATTAGCGGCAGGCGAAAGTAATTTCTTTTTAAGATTTTTGTTGTCTGCTCAGTCTGCCACCATGTGGATGAGTGCTTTATTCGTTATGGCAACAGTTGCTTATTTTATTGAGTTGTTTTCTGGTAATGTGTTTACCGGCAAAGTAGCAACGGCAATGACCTGGTCTGCCACTGCAATGGGATTTATTGGTTTGCTGGTACGCTGGCGTGAGACTTATTTACACGGCATTGATATTGGTCATATTCCCGTGAGTAACTTGTACGAAGTATTTATTTTGTTTGCGATTATTACTGCACTCATTTATCTCTATTATGAAAAACGTTATGAAACTCGTTCACTCGGTGCTTTTGTTTTACTGGTTATTACCGCGGCTGTTGCTTTTTTATTGTGGTACCACTTTGAAAAGGGTGCCTCTGAAATTAAACCACTAGTGCCTGCTTTACAAAGTTACTGGATGAAAATACATGTTCCGGCCAATTTTGTGGGTTATGGGGCTTTTGCTTTGGCGGCTATGGTCGGTGTGGCATACCTTATTAAGGATGCGGCAGTAAAGAAAAATCCGGAGGGTTTGCTTGCAACACGCTTACCGCCTCTCGATATGATGGATGATGTGATGCATAAATCGATTGCCCTGGGCTTCGCCTTTTTCACCATTGCAACTGTTTTAGGTGCCATGTGGGCAGCAGAGGCATGGGGCGGTTACTGGTCATGGGATCCCAAGGAAACCTGGGCGCTGATCGTCTGGTTAAACTATGCCGCCTGGTTACACATGCGTCTGATGAAAGGCTTGCGTGGCACACCGTTAGCCTGGTGGGCGGTGATTGGCTTGTTTGTCACCTTGTTTGCTTTTCTTGGAGTGAATATGTTTTTGTCAGGAATGCATTCTTACGGAGAACTTTAAATAAAATAGGTTAAATGAGACAAAAAAGCCCCGCTAATTTAGCGGGGCTTTTTATTGAAGTTAAGTATCTTGAATATCTAGCGCATAATCCCACCATACATATATTGATTAAAGCTCGCAATATCCATGCTGACACCACGAAACAGGTGATCCAGGCTCATAATCGCTTGTTCGAGTAGCAGTACAGAAATATATGGATGTTCAACGCGTAAGCGGTTATACATGGTTTTAGAGAGGCGCAATAACCGGGTATTTTTACTCATGGCGCGAATACGGGCAGAACGGGGCGTGCCATCAAAAAAGGACATGGAACCCATGAGTTCACCAGCTTCTAATTCGCCGATTTCCACCTCTTTGCCTTGATTGTCATGAAATAAGCCGGTTACTCCTTCGATAACAAAAAACAGGGCGTCACCAATATCACCAATGTCGGCAATAATGTCGCCTTTTTGGAAGGTAACGGCTTCAGTGAACTCAAGAAAGGTATTAACTTCTCTTATAGTGAGGGATTCACAAAATTTATTCTGACAAAGCACATCGTTAAGATTGAATTGTTCAGTTGTGCGTTGATGTGGCATGGTGGAACTCCTTGATCGAATAAAGGTCAAATTTAAAGTCTGTTATGTTGTGGTGTTGGTCATATTCTCGGTCGCTTGCGCTTGATCCTAAGATTGAATACCCTAAAATCTAGAGAACATTGTAAAGGAAATTAATAAAAATGAAATTTAAATTATTTATGGCTATTTTGTTGACTGTTTTAGTGAGTAATGTGGCGACAGCATCGATTGATGAAGGGATTGAGTACAAACGTATTTCGCCGGCTCAGCCAACGATTACAAAAAATAAAGTCGAGGTTATTGAGTTATTTTGGTATGGCTGCTCGCATTGTTACAGTTTTGAGCCACACTTAAAGGAGTGGCTGGC
>JAUWUS010000076.1 GCA_030617815.1 Gammaproteobacteria bacterium | reverse complement strand
AAACCACTTCATTAAAAATAACTGATTAAAGTAATGGCCAATAAGAAAAATAATAAAACAGAAAAGGTGGTTGAGCCCGAAGTGCCTTTTATGTCTCACCTGGTTGAATTACGCGATCGATTATTACGCGCGGTATTAGTGATTTTAGTGCTCTTTTTAGGTTTGTTTACTTTTGCGAATGAACTTTATTCGCTTTTAGCTGAGCCTTTACTGATTCATTTACCCACTGGTAGCAACATGATTGCGACCGATGTCGCTTCCCCGTTTCTTACACCGTTTAAACTGGCAATGATGACGGCTATTTTTATTGGTATGCCGTTTATTTTGTATCAACTTTGGGCTTTTATTGCGCCAGGTTTATATAAACATGAAAAGTCATTAGCTTTTCCTTTATTGTTTTCAAGTATCATTTTATTTTATGTTGGCATGGCGTTCGCTTATTTTATTGTTTTTCCGTTGATGTTCGCCTTTTTCACCGGGATCGCGCTTGAAGGCGTGACCATGATGACCGATATCAGTAAATATCTCGATTTTGTATTAAAAATGTTTTTTGCTTTTGGCCTGGCTTTTGAAGTGCCGATTGCCACTATCCTTGTTATCTCAACAGGCATGACCACAGCGGATAAACTGGCTGAGAAACGTCCTTACATAATTGTTGTTGCTTTTGTTTTTGGTATGTTGCTCACGCCACCTGATGTTGTTTCGCAAATGTTGTTAGCGGTTCCCATGTGGATATTGTTTGAACTGGGTTTGATTTTCTCACGTCTAATAACGCGTAAGAGAGTGCGCATGGCTAAAGAGCGTGAAGAACAGGAAGAAAAAGAACTGGATGATGAGTTTGAGCAAGCGATTGCCGAAGAGGAAAGATTAGAAAAAAAAGATGATCCTGCCTAAATACATCATTTTTTTATATATTTTGCTGTAATTTCGATTTATTTATTTTCCTAAATTTATTCCGTTAGGGAATTTCCTTGCTATTCTTTTGTCCTTAGTAATAGCAAATAAAATTTTTATTCCAGTTCAACTAATGGATAAAAAACTGGAGAAACTACGTTGTGAAAACACTACTAACGGTTCTTACCCTTATCCTGTCTTTTTCGGTTCAGGCTAAAACATTACAAAATGTTTTGAAGCAGCATGCATCACCTTATCTGGCAATGCACGGTAATGATCCTGTTGCCTGGCAGGAATGGAATAAAGAAACGGTTAACCGGGCAAAAAAAGAAGGCAAGTTGATTTATGTTTCCAGTGGTTATTTTTCCTGTCACTGGTGTCATGTCATGCAACGCGAAACCTACCAAAACAAGCACATTGCTAAAATATTGAATACTTATTTTATTCCGGTAAAAGTAGATAGGGAAATAAACAGCGCACTGGATAGCCGTTTAATTGATTTTGTTGAACGCACTCAGGGTCAGGCAGGTTGGCCTTTAAATGTATTTATTACACCGGATGGTTACCCGCTGGTTGGAATGACGTATGTACCAACGAAAAATTTCAAAGAAATTTTAAACACTCTAAAAGTGAAATGGAAAGAAGAAAAATCGCTTCTTGAAAATATAGCTAAACAGGCAACAAATGAACTTTCGACTGCCGTGATAGAAAGCTCAGATAAAATACAGGCAGGACTTGGTAAGGAATATATTCAGCGATTTTTATCTTACGCAAACACCATGACAGATACTATGTCAGGTGGTTTTGGCCAGCAAAATAAGTTTCCTTTGGTTCCACAGTTAATGGTGATGTTAAATACATATGAAAATAAACCTGAGAAAGAGTTAAAACAATTTTTACTGTTGACCTTAAATAAAATGGCTACACAAGGGTTAAATGATCATCTTGGTGGTGGTTTTTTTCGTTACGCAGTTGATCCCCTCTGGCAAATCCCTCATTTTGAAAAAATGCTTTATGACAACGCCTTACTGGCTTCTTTATATGTTGATGCTGCGAGGATATTTAACAATGAAAAATTCAGACAAGTAGCAAAGAACACTCTGAATTTTATGTTAGATGTTTTTCGTTCGCAGCAAGGCGCATATATTGCCAGCCTTTCTGCGATTGATAACAAAGGTGTTGAGGGTGGTTATTATCTTTGGCAATATAATGAACTTGAAGCAATATTAAATAAGGATGAGTTAAAACTGGTTGAGTTAATCTGGCAGTTAGAAGGGCCAATAGATTTAGAAGGCGGTCATCATTTAGTTGAAATAATGAGCGTAGTGGATGCAGCTGAAATGTTAAAAATGTCCTCAGCAAATGCAAAAAAATATTTTACTTCCGCAAAGAAAAAAATGTTGAATGTACGTAATAAACGTAATGTTCCACGTGATGATAAATTGCTTGCTGCATGGAATGGACTTGCTTTATCCGCTTATGCAAAAGCAGCTAAACAATTTAATAATGAGCGTTATGCCAAAGCAGCAAAAGATATTAAAAATTACATTTATCATTCTTTATGGATAAACAAGAAATTAGTTAGAGCGGTTAAAGGCAATAAAGTATTAGGTGAGGGTGGCTTGGAAGATTATGCTTATGTTGCCCAGGCTTTATCTGACTGGCTTGAATATTCAAATAATGAACAGGATGAAAATTGGCTGAATGTGTTAGTTGAGCAGGCCTGGAAACGTTTTTATGGCAAACAAGGCTGGTTGTTAGCTGAAAACAGTTTGCTGAAATACGGTGAAGGTGAAGTGATTATTGCCGATGGTGTTTTGCCTTCCCCTTCTGCATTACTTATTAATCTTTCATTAAAAATTTCAGAAAAAAACAGTAATGTCAGGCTAAAGAAAAAAGCGTTAAAGGCGTTAAATGTGGGGCATATTGAAGTAGTTAGTCAGCCTTTTACGTATGCATCACATGTTCTTGTTTTATTCGAATATCAAAAAAATCATTAAATTATATAATTTGCGATAAATCTACCGGTGCATTCTTTAAGGTTTCAAATTCAAACATCGCAATACTATCACTTGAAATAATGAGTTTATTAAGTTTAATGTAGAGTAGTTTTGTTCCCATGTTGACCGATAAAGTAGTGCCAATATCATAAAGCATTGCGGGGACAATGATGCTTCGTAATTGACGAATAGAAACCTGTTTGGGTACTAACAGGCTACGGAAGTAATCTGTTCCTTTGCCCAGGCCATCAACAGCTTTCACTGCGATGGGAACGGCACTGTGTGCCAGGTTCATAATTCCCATCTCAATATTATTTTCTTTATTAACGTGCAGCCAGCGAACAATGCCAATTTTCCAGCGTAAACCGGTTTTACTTTCAAATAAATAACTGACAACTTCGCCCACTTTTACATTCATATTATTTAGTGAGTTATTGGAGCTTATGGCAAGGCCAGTATGACTAATGTTATGTTGTTGCCAGGGGCTAACAGGGTAAGTGGTTTTTTCGTGAACACGATCTTTTTGTAAAGCTTTACGATAAATATTTGCAAAAACAATGGCCTGTTTATTATCGCCCGAGGAAATGAGGCGGACCTCATCCATTTCTGGTGTGAACGTTGCTTTGTTAGAACAATAAAAATGACAGGCATTAAGACCCAGAGCCATACGTAATTTCGCCCCTCTGTCTTCACGACGGGTTTCGCGTGTTAGTGTGCCATTCCATGCATCAGTCAGGCGAAGCAACATATCACGTTGTTGCCGTTCTTTAAGTGATTGCGGCGTATCGCCATCAATAAAATCATCAATATCAACGTTAGATCGTAGTATTTTAGCGGTATGGTTGTTGAGCCGGTTTTTTACTTCAGCAATATCAATAATTCGCCCGTCTACGGGTTCCCATTCAAGGTTCTCGGGAATATAGCGCGGAGACATATCGGTAGCAAAATCAACGCCATATTGATTTGAAATATGGCTTTTTTCCAGTTCGGATATCTCACAAACGGGTGTCCAGGCGGAAACCAGATAATAAACATCTTCGGCTTCATTTTTCATTAAGTGGTAAGGCGCTGAAAGTGATAATAAAACAATACGTTTATAAACCAGGTCAATGGTGTATTGAACAGGCAAAACAAAATCCGGGTAAGGATCGTCTATGGGCTCATTTTGAATATTTTCATATTCAGCATAGCGGTAGAGCTGGTGAAGTTCGCGCCAGGTGTCATTCTGTGGTGAGGTATAAATGAGATAGCTTTCAATAATGCTGCGCGCCAGGTATTGAATGCTTATGTAAATGGATTCTCGCAATAAAAGTTGATCATTTTCTTTTGCTGATTTTTTTGCCATTAAATCACTGGTTATGAGTTTATAACCGTGTGCCATTTCATGAAGTAAATTTTGAATAAGCTGAGCAGTTAGAGTGGTTTCTGTTGACAGAGGCAGCTGGGCACGATGTAAAGATTGCTTTAGCGAAAGTAGTAGCTGCCGGACTGTTGGGCGTAAAGCATCAAGCAGTTGGCCACGCTCGGAATAAGGATAACGAGACTGATTCAGGATTTTAAGCTGTTGCAATACAATGTGTGATGTTTTTTGTACATCTCCGGCAGGAAGCCCTTTAAGCCACAGGCGAAATTGTTTCAGCTTTATGTAGGGTTTTGGCCGTTTGGCATTAAGCAATGGAAGATTGAGTACAGGTAGCGTCACTTCATAACCTCTTTTTTTATTGGTCTTACGCTGTTTTATTTAAGATTCTACTTGATAAAAGGGCTGGGTGCTTTTTTAAATCCTAAATTACTGGAAAAAATGGTGCAAAATGCAGTAATAATAAAAATAAGTAAAATACCCCTGCCATAAATATGTATTATCTTTTTTATCAACTATGCTTCTAAAACCCCACAGAAAAAATATGTGAAAAAAAGATTTAATGTGGCGGCATTACTGCCGATAGTCTTTAGAACATAAAAAACAATAAGAAGTCCTATCAGAGGTATTTGTGAAGATGATAAAAAAAAATGTTTTAGTTTTTATTTTGGGGTTATTCGCTATTACGATTCATGTATCCGCACATGCAGAAGGGTTAATTTTATCTGCACCACCACGTGAAACAGCTGCAAAAGGGCAAAAAATGTATGGTCCGGTTGCTGTCCATTTAACAAAAGTGCTGGGTGTTAAGGTGACTTATAAACACCCGGGTAACTGGTTAAAATATCAGCGTGAAATGCGCAATGATAAGTATGATATCGTTTTTGATGGTCCGCATTTTATCGCCTGGCGTGTTGCCCATCTTGGTCATGAAGCGATCATTAAATTGCCGGGGAAACTTCAATTTATGTTGGTTTATGAAAAAGGCGGGGCAAATTACAAGAATACAGATGATTTAATTGGTAAAAAAATCTGCGGTATCTCAATGCCAAACTTATCCACTTTATCCATACTTGATTATTATCGTAATCCTGTACGCCAACCAATGATTAAGGGGATTAAAGGTGGCATGGGAAAGGTTCATAAAACACTCGTTGGAAAAAAAGCAGGGTGTCATGCCGCGGTATTAAGAACGGCCTTTTTTAAGAAAAAACTCAAAAAAGCACAACGTGAGAATTTAAAAACGTTGGTGAAAAGTAAAGCGATGCCTAATCAAGGCATTTCCGTGAGTAAGCGAGTAAGTCAAAAGTTTAAAAATAAAATTACTACTGAACTAACCATAGGGAAAGGTGCTTCAAGCATGAAAGGTATTCTTAAACGATTTGGCGGTAAGGCTAGAAGTTTTATTCCCGCAAAAGCTAATGAGTATGATGGTTATAATATGTTGCTTGAGGGGGTTATTTTTGGCTGGTAAGTGGCATCAATAGTATTTAATAAAAAAGGGTTACATTTGTAACCCTTTTTTATTGGCATTTTGGTGGGCCTACTTGGACTCGAACCAAGGACCAAGGGATTATGAGTCCCCTGCTCTAACCAACTGAGCTATAGGCCCAAAACGGTGGCCATTCTACTACATACTCGATGGATTGTTAAAATTTTGAAGTATCATTTATTAAAAAAGCATCCGGAGATGCTTTTTTAATAGAGATTTTATTTATTTTCTGATTATTCAATATCCAAAAAACTACGTAAATGATCAGAACGACTTGGATGCCTTAATTTACGTAAAGCCTTGGCTTCAATCTGACGAATACGTTCACGGGTTACATCAAATTGTTTACCGACTTCTTCCAAAGTATGATCCGTGTTCATATCAATACCAAAACGCATCCGCAGTACTTTGGCCTCACGTGCGGTTAAACCTTCAAGAATGCCCTGAACGGTTTCACCTAAGCCACCTGCTGTTGCTGAATCAACCGGTGATTCAACATTTTGGTCTTCAATAAAGTCACCAAGGTGTGAATCTTCATCATCACCAATTGGTGTTTCCATAGAAATAGGTTCTTTGGCAATTTTCAGAACTTTACGGACTTTATCTTCAGGCATTTCCATGCGTTCAGAAAGTTCTTCCGGTGTGGGTTCACGTCCCATTTCTTGCAACATTTGACGAGAGATACGATTCAACTTATTAATCGTTTCAATCATGTGTACAGGAATACGGATTGTTCTTGCTTGATCAGCAATAGAACGGGTGATTGCCTGGCGTATCCACCATGTTGCATAAGTTGAGAACTTATAACCACGACGGTATTCAAATTTATCTACCGCTTTCATTAAACCGATATTGCCTTCCTGAATGAGATCAAGAAATTGCAGGCCTCGGTTGGTGTATTTTTTTGCAATAGAGATAACCAAACGTAAGTTAGCTTCAACCATGTCTTTTTTAGCGCGGCGGGCTTTTGCTTCACCAATCGACATTTTACGGTTGATGCCTTTAATTTCACTGATCTTTAAACCACTCTCATCGGCAATTCTGGCGAGTTTAGTTTGTGCTTTAAGCACTTCGTCGTGATGGTCTTTTAATACTTCAGAGTAACTTTCACCAGAGGCGATATGTTGATCTAACCATTTAAGATCAGTTTCACTATCAGGGAAGGTCGTGATGAATTGTTTTCGTGGCATGTGCGCTTGTTCAACACAGACATCCAGAATAATTTTTTCCTGTGAACGAATGCGGACAATCAGGCTACGCATATTGAGCTGAATAACGGCAGTCATTTTGGGCACAAGTTTTAATTCGGAGATTTGTGTTAGTACCAGTTCTAATGCATTAATGGTTTTAGTATCATCGTGACCACGTTTTTGCAGTAAGGCAATGTGTTTTTTGTGTAGTTTTTCGATTAGAGTAAAACGCTGATGCGCTTCTTCTAAGTCAATACCAGTATCCACTTCTTCTTCATCGGTAGTATTACCTGCAGCTTTGTTGGCATTTGCTGCAGCAATTTCAGCCGGTGTGGGAATATTGTCTGGCGCATTTGGATCAATGAAACCGGAAATAATATCGGTAAGTTTCATTTCACCTTTTTCGATTTTCGCGTAGCAGTCAACAAGTATTGAAATGGTTTCCGGATATGACGCGAGCGCGGCCATCATATGGCGTAAACCGGCTTCAATACGTTTAGCGATAGCAATTTCGCCTTCACGAGTAAGGAGTTCAACCGTTCCCATTTCGCGCATATACATGCGCACAGGATCGGTAGTACGACCAAATTCACTTTCTACATTAGCAAGCGCAGCAGCAGCTTCTTCCGCGGCATCTTCGTCTACCGAATTGCTTGCTTCAGCAATCGTATCTTCGTCCGGTGCCTTTTCATGTACAGTGATACCCATATCGTTGATCATACCAACGATGTCTTCAATTTGTTCCGGGTCAACTATATCATTAGGTAAGTGGTCATTAACTTCGGCATAAGTCAGGAATCCCTGTTCTTTTCCTTTAGCAATCAACAGCTTAAGTTGTGATTGTTGTTTTTCTTGATTTAATGCTTGCGACATAAACGCCTTCTTAACTGGTTTAACAATATCAGGGGGTAAAACCAATGAATTATACACTAGTTTTTCACCCTCTCTTCTAATATATATAGCAAATATTTGCTATTAGTCTGGTTTTGAAGCACTTTTTGCAACATATAGCTGTTGCAAGAGCATTTTGTACTCAACCATTTCGCTTTCGCTTAATTTCCTTTGATCTAGTTTAGCTTGTAAATCGTCATAGCGCAGATCAACGGATTTTTTTATTAATCCATCCATAACGGCAATAAACTCAATTTCTAAATCATCTAATTCAGGTTGTTCACTTGCTAGTTTGGCCAGGTGATTGCCTGAAGGGCTTTCACGCCAGCGTTCAATAAGTGCACTAGTACTTAAATCGGGATTAATCCTTAAGATTTCAAGTGCTTCTAGCAATAAATCCATGCCCGGGAGGTCGAGTGTCTTTAAAACGTCAGTATCTCTCCCTGTTTCGTACCAGCTTTTGGCGATGTTTGGTTGATGCAGTAAATACGTAATCGCTTTGCGCACAGGCGACATGGATATTTTTGTAGTATCAGACGATTGTCGGCTCCGTTTTTGCTTGCGTGGCGTCCTTGCTGCCGCGGTTAGCTGAGATTCTGGGAGTTCAATTCTCCCCAGTTTCGCCAGTTGCTCAAACATTAAGGTGCGATAAACACCTTGGGGCATCTGCGATAACATGGGTCGTGCGGTTTCAACCAGCTTGGCGCGACCACCAATGCCGCTTATATCGGCTTCATCGGTTAATTGCTTGAATAAATATTCAGAAAAAGACTGGCTTTGTTTAATCTCTAATTCAAAGGCTTCCTTACCGATTTTTCGAATATAACTGTCGGGATCTTCGCCATCGGGTAAAAACATAAAACGGGTTTCACGGCCATCGCGCATTTCGGGCAGGCAGGTTTGTAAGGCGCGCCAGGCGGCCTCTTTCCCTGCGCGATCCCCATCAAAACAAAACACCACTTCGGAGGTCAGTTGAAATAAGCGTTGCAAATGATCCGGAGTGGTTGCCGTGCCGAGCGTGGCAACCGCATAGCGCACCTCAAATTGTGCCAGTGCCACTACATCCATATAGCCTTCCACCACCATCAGGCGCGGAATATCACGCAAAGCCTGACGCGCTTCATACAAACCATAAAGCTCACGGCCTTTATGAAACAGGGGGGTTTCCGGTGAATTCAGGTATTTCGCGTCCTTGTCGTTTGGCTGCTCTTTGGGCAAAATTCGGCCACCAAAAGCGATACAACGGCCACGCCGGTCGCGAATAGGGAACATAATGCGATCCCGAAAACGGTCATAACATTTGCCATTGTCTTTTTGGATCAGCATGCCTGCAGTAACCAGGGCTTTTTCACGTTCAGGTGTAGTGCCGAGTGCTTTTAGAAGGTTATCCCAGCCATCCGGCGCGAAACCGATACCAAAGATTTTGGCCACTTCACCGCTGAGACCGCGTTCTTTCAGGTAATTTACGGCTTGTTCGGATAAAGCATCTTGCCGGAGTTGTTTTTGATAAAATTGATCTGTTTCTTGCATTAAATCATAAAGATCCGTTTGTGCTTTTTTGGCCTCAGGATCGGGGCGTTGCCCGCCTTCATAAGGCACATCAATGCCCTGACTGCGAGCGAGTTCTTCAATGGCATCTGGAAAACTCAAATGCTCATATTCCATTAAAAAACCAATTGCAGAGCCGTTCGCCTTGCAACCAAAGCAATGATAAAACTGCTTGTTCTGACTCACAGTAAAAGAGGGTGTTTTTTCGTTATGAAACGGGCAACAGGCGCTGTATTCCTTACCTTTTTTCTTTAATGGTACACGCGAATCAATGATTTCGACGATATCGACTCGATTTAAGAGATCATCAATGAATTGTTGTGGGATACGGCCGGCCATGAGGTTAAGTTTACCGGTGATTTGATTTGCAGAGAATGGCTGGAGGCGATTTACTCGGCTTGTTTAGCGTAATAATCAAATATTTCACGAGTAGAATATTAAACAATTGATTAAAAGGTCAATTTATAGTTAATTTTAGCATAATTTAGACTATAATTGACGAATCAATCAATAATCGAGATGCGTATGAAGGCAAAACCTGAACAGCAAGCGGCTTTTGAACAACTATTAAGCGAAGTACTGCTTCGTGGCGTTGATCTGGGCATGGA
>JAUWUS010000129.1 GCA_030617815.1 Gammaproteobacteria bacterium | reverse complement strand
TATAATATTCCTATGCTAGTCATGGATAAATTACACCATAAAGGCCTTCATCCCGATATTGTTTCTGCTTAATCTGAATCTCGCTTACTCAAAACTTAGATCCAGCGCCAGCATCAAAGCATCTTCACGTCCGTGTTCGGCTGGATAATAATTGTTTCTGACACCCAACTCATTAAAACCACGTTGATAATAAAGTTGAATAGCCGCTTCATTAGATGTTCTGACTTCAAGATACATGGTATTTGCGTTATCACTCACTGCCTGTTGAATCATTTCATTTAACATCTTTTTGCCATAGCCTTTTCTCTGCTCATCAATGGCAACAACAAGAGTTAAAAGATGCGATTCTGCAACTGCAACCGACATAATACTATAAGCAACAAGTTTTCCATTTTTTTCTAATACCTGACATAAATAACCAATGCGCAAACAATCATAAAAAATCCCACGGGTCCAGGGATAAGGATAAACCTTTTCTTCAATAGCAATAACTGCATCCAGATCAGTATCAACCATTAAACGAAATTGTTCTTCAGCGCTGAATCCTTCAAGTACTGCACTCATATTTTAAGTTCTTTCATGGCAAGTTGTAAATCTTCCCATGCCTTACGTTTTTCATTAGCTGCGCGTAACAAATAAGCAGGATGATAAGAAACAACAATCGGAGCATTAATACCATCAACATAATGTAGTTGGCCACGTAAGCGTCCCAGAGTCGATTTGGTTTTTAATAACCACTGCGCAGTAAAATTCCCCAGCACTAAAATTAATTCCGGTTGTAACAAATTAATTTGTCTTATTAAATAAGGCTCGCATGACTTTGCTTCGTCTACAGATGGTTCCTTATTTTTTTCTGTTTTACATTTCACTGTGTTTAAAATATAAACATCACTTCGTTTATAACCCATTGCTTTTAACATTGAGGTTAATAACTTACCGGGCTCACCTGAAAAAGGTTCACCCTGTTGTTCGTCTTCTTTGCTGGGTGCATCGCCAAGAATCATTAAAGATGCAGTTTGTTTCCCTGCTCCAAATATCGTTTGCGAGCGTGTTTTTGCTAACTCACAATTTTGACACTCTGCAACGATAGAGCGCAATGCCTGCCAGTCAAGTGATTCAATATCTAAACTGGTTTCAGGTTCAGCTGTTGCTGCAGAAATGGATTGTACTGATGGTAATTCAGTTTGTGGTTTTTTCTCAGCCAGCGGGGTAGCTGGTGTTCTCTCAACCCAAACATCAATACCCATTGCTTTAAGATAAGCATTATGTTGATTAGACATAATTGATACCCAATAAAGCCCATCCTGCTGTTAACAGGATGTGCTTTAAGGCTAATAATATAAAATTAAACATCACCTGCTTGTGGATGTTCACGTTCAACTGAAGTCAGAATTTTATTCAATGCATTGATATATGACTTAGCGGAAGCAATAACAATATCGGTATCTGCGCCCTGACCATTAACAATACGCCCACCTTTTTCAAGGCGTACTGTTACCTCACCCTGAGCATCTGTACCACTGGTAATATTGTTGACTGAATAAAGTTGTAACTCTGTTCCGCTATTGATGATTTTTTCAATAGCTTTAAACGTTGCATCAACCGGCCCACCACCTGTCGCGCTGGCAAGTTTTTCTTCTCCATCAATATTTAAAGTAATATTGGCCTCAGGTGTTTCACCCGTTTCAGTACAAACCTTTAAAGCCACTAGACGACAACGTTCATTTTCTGCTGCCATACTGGTTTCAGTCACTAAGGCTTGTAAATCTTCATCGAAGATTTCATGTTTTTTATCCGCTAAATCCTTAAAACGGGAAAAGGCATCATTCAGCTCATCTTCCGATTTAAATTCAACGCCTATCTCCTGCAAACGAGTACGAAAAGCATTACGCCCTGAATGTTTTCCCAAAACCATTCGGTTTGCCGACCAGCCAACATCTTCTGCCCGCATGATTTCATAAGTCTCACGGTTCTTTAATACACCATCCTGATGAATACCTGATTCATGAGCAAAAGCATTTGCACCAACAATGGCTTTATTCGGCTGTACTGCAAAACCGGTAATACCTGAAACCAAACGAGAAGCAGCTACAATCTGCGTGGTATCGATGTGAGCAATCGAGCAAGGAAAAATATCCTGGCGCGTTTTAACTGCCATCACAATTTCTTCTAATGAGGCATTTCCGGCACGCTCACCCAAACCATTTATAGTACATTCGACTTGTCGCGCACCATTCATTACCGCCGACAAGGAATTGGCAACAGCCAAACCTAAATCATTATGACAATGCACAGAGAAAATCGCTTTGTCTGAATTTGGGATTTTTTCTCTTAAGGTTTTAATTAAACCGCCAAATTGTTCCGGCACGTTATAACCAACCGTATCCGGAATATTTAAGGTAGTCGCCCCCGCATCAATCACCGCTTCTAATATACGACACAAGAATTCTGTTTCTGAACGTCCTGCATCTTCCGGTGAAAATTCTACGTCATCGGTAAATTGACGTGCTCGTTTTACCGCTCGCACCGCCTGTTCAATCACTTGCTCAGGCTCCATACGTAATTTCATTTGCATATGAATAGGTGACGTTGCAATAAAGGTATGAATACGGCCACTGTTGGCACCTTTTAATGCTTCACCAGCACGATCAATATC
>JAUWUS010000011.1 GCA_030617815.1 Gammaproteobacteria bacterium | reverse complement strand
TAGTCACAATACTGGATGTGCGCCCAATAGAAGAATATAACGCCGGACATGTACCGGGGGCAATTAATATCCCCATTGAAGAACTTCAGCAACATCTCAACGATTTTAACCCCGAGCAAGAAGTAGTCGCCTACTGTCGCGGCCCACACTGTATTCTTGCTTTTGATGCTGTGGCACAATTACGCAAAGAAGGCCTACAGGCACGACGACTGGAAAATGGCTTCCCGGAATGGAAAATTGCTGGCTTACCGGTTGAAGATAACACAACTTAATGAATACAATCCGATGATGAAAAATATACTTAAAACCATTTGTAGCCCCGTTCTCAATATTTTCGAAAACAATAATGATGAGTTTATTTACCGGAAATTAAACCGAAAAATTACCTTTTTTATCAGCTTTGTATTTTTTCTACTCGCCTTCCTGGTACCACTACTAATGCCGCATCTTTTTGAGATGGGTTACTGGTTTATTATGATCGTCTTTGGTTCGCTTAGCATTACAGGGCTAATCGTTTCACTATTAGGCAGCGATAAAGCGGTAGCAAAATTGCTGGGGAGTCGGTAATTTTTAAAGGCCAGAAACAGGCATGGTGATAAAAAAATGGTAGCGAGAGGGAGACTTGAACTCCCGACCTCAGCATTATGAGTGCTGCGCTCTAACCAGCTGAGCTACCTCGCCATTTTCATTTTTATTACTTTCTCAGGATACGGATGACCCAAGAGCCGCGCATTGTCCTAGTTTGTCCTTTTTTTGTCAAGCCACGGGAGATCAACAAACAAAGATATTACAAACCTTTTTATAATAATATCAACAAGTTACCTGACAATTCAGCCAGTCATCTCAAATCCCCGTTCGTGGTGAGCTTGTCGAACCATGAAACACATCCTTCGACAAGCTCAGGACGAACGGGGGTTCGTTCCGAGGATACAAATCGGCAATTAATTCATTCAGACGGATGATGGCAAGGCGTAAAGAGAGGATAAAGCGGAATTTACACGTAGTAAATGAGCATTTTGAGTCTCTTTGCAACGCAGCCAGCGCCGTCTCAATGAATTAATTTAGACGTTGAAGCGGAAATGCATAACATCGCCGTCCTGTACTATATATTCTTTCCCTTCCAAACGTAATTTACCGGCTTCTTTACAACCATGTTCACCCTTATTTGCTACAAAATCTTCATAGGCCATAACTTCGGCACGAATAAAGCCCTTTTGGAAATCAGTATGAATCACACCGGCTGCTTCAGGTGCGGTGGCACCAATTTTTACTGTCCAGGCACGTACTTCTTTTACACCGGCAGTGAAATAGGTTTGTAAGCTTAGCAATGAGTAAGCTGCACGAATGACCCGATTTAATCCCGGTTCTTCCAAACCTAATTCCGATAAAAATTCTTTTAAATCATCATCATCCAGTTCGACCATTTCAGCTTCCATTGCTGCGCAAACAGCTACAACAACAGAACCTTCTTCTGCTGCATGAGCGACAACCTTATCGAGCATAGGATTATTTTCAAAACCATCTTCAGCAACGTTAGCAATGTACAAAACAGGCTTAATGGTGAGCAGGAAAAACTCATGTAACATCGCAAGCTCATCTTCATCCAGAGTCATTAAACGAACCGCTTTGCCTTCGTCTAACTGTATTTTTACTTTTTCTAATAAGACGAGTTTGGTTTTTGCCTCTTTGTCGCCCGACTTGGCTACTTTGCCATAACGATGAATGCCTTTTTCAATCGAGTCCATGTCTGCAAGTGCGAGTTCGGTATCAATAACCTCAACATCATCTAAAGGATTAATTTTTCCGGATACATGCACAACATCATCATCTTCAAAACAACGTACCACATGCACAATAGCATCGGTTTCACGAATGTTAGCAAGGAACTTATTACCAAGGCCTTCACCTTTGGATGCGCCAGCTACTAAACCGGCAATATCAACAAATTCCATTGTTGTAGGAATGTCTTTTTCAGGCTTAACAATTTCAGATAATTTGTTCTGACGTGGATCAGGGACAGGGACAATACCAACATTCGGTTCGATAGTACAAAAAGGATAATTCTCTGCCTGAATGCCCGCTTTAGTTAATGCATTAAATAAAGTTGATTTGCCTACATTAGGTAAGCCGACAATGCCGCATTTTACACCCATAGTTATTTATCCGTATGTAATTCATTCATGGCTTTTTGTACTTCGCCTTCGATAACAAGTGGCAATACATTTAAAGCGCGTTCTATATTTCGTTCGATACTGATTTGATCATCAGTTGAGGCTTTTTTTAATACATGATTGGTGACTTTATTTTTATCACCGGGATGTCCAATACCTATGCGTAATCGCAAAAAGTTATTACCACCCATTTTACTGGCTATGTCACGCAAGCCATTATGCCCGCCATGACCACCACCTTTTTTTAATCTTGCGGTATCAACTGATAAATCAAGTTCATCGTGTACCACTAATATTTCATCAAGATTAATTTTATAAAAGTGCGCCAGGGCCTGAACAGACTGGCCACTAAGATTCATAAAGGTTGTTGGTTTAAGTAACCAGACATCTTCACCCGCATGTTTATAACGTGCGACTTCGCCATGAAACTTTTTTTCGACTTTAAAACTGAGATTTTGTTGACGAGCCAACTCGTCTAAAAACCAAAAGCCGGCATTGTGCCGCGTTTTTTCATATTCAGAACCAGGATTTCCCAGTCCAATAATGAGAGATACGCGAGACAACGCCGGCTTCCAGTAGGGTTCAGACTGCGAGCTTATTCAGCAGCAGGTTCTTCACCATCTTCAGCAGCTTCACCTTCTGGTGCAGCTGCTTCTTCTACTTCTTCTTCTTCTGAAATACCGCGTGGCACGTGTACTGATGCAACAGGTTGGTCATGAGCTTCACCATGAGCCAGTTCAACAAGCTCAACACCAGCAGGTACTATGATGTCTGACATATGTAAGCTGTGATCCAATTCTAATGAAGATACATCAATTTCCAGGTACTCAGGTAAATCTTTTGGTAAACATGCAACTTCGATTTCAGTAATGCTATGTGTAATCAAACCACCTTCTTTAGCACCCGGACATTCCTCTTCATTAATGAAATGAAGTGGTACACGTAAATGAAGTTTTTCAGTTGCACTTACACGTAAGAAATCAGCATGCATAATCGCAATTCTTGCTGGATGACGCTGTAAGTCTTTAAGAATAACTTGCTCATCTTTGCCCGCAATACTGAGCGTTAAGATGTGAGAATAAAACGCTTCATTCTCAAGGTTATGCAGGAATTTTTTATGATCTAACATTAAAGAAACAGGGTCTTTGCCTGCACCATAAACAACAGCCGGAAATTTTTCTTCGTGACGCAGGCGGCGGCTCGCACCTTTCCCCAGGTCTGTACGAATTTCGGCTTCTATATTAAAGCTAATACTCATTTTCTTTCTCCAATTTACGAATGCTACGAAGCTAGCTTCTCGCTATCCGTAAAGATAGTTTAAAAAAACAGGTTAATAATTTAACCTGCTGTTCTGGTTTCTCTTTGCGACCAAGAGAAACCGCATGATAGTTCCTGATATTTTAGGAACATATCCGTTTAGCCCGTTACTAATCTACGTATAACGTACTAACCGATTCTTCATCGCTGATACGGCGCATTGTTTCCGCCAGTAAAGCAGCAATACTTAACTGACGAATTTTACCTGTTGCTGCCGCAGACGGCTGCAATGGAATGGTATCCGTAACCACAAGTTCATCCAGTTCTGACTTACTAATATTATCAATCGCAGGGCCAGATAAAACAGGATGCGTAATATAAGCTACAACTTTTTTAGCCCCATTTTCTTTCAACGCAGCTGCGGCAGCACATAAAGTACCGGCGGTATCCACTAAATCATCAATCAAAATACAACTGCGACCTTTTACGTCACCAATGATGTTCATCACTTTTGCTTCGTTAGCACGAGGACGACGTTTATCTATAATCGCCAGATCAGCATCATCTAATCTTTTGGCTAAAGCACGAGCACGAACCACACCACCAACATCCGGAGAGACCACCATTAAGTTGTCGTACTTACTGTGATAGATATCACCCAACAAAATAGGCGAAGCATAAACGTTATCAACAGGGATGTTAAAAAACCCCTGGATTTGATCGGCATGTAAATCAACCGTTAATACACGATCCGTTCCAACAGTACCAATCATTTCAGCAACTACTTTAGCGGTAATCGGTACCCTTGCTGAACGTGGCCGTCTGTCCTGACGGGCATAACCAAAGTACGGTATGACTGCCGTCACCCGTGCAGCTGAAGAGCGGCGCATGGCATCCACCATCACCAGCAATTCCATTAAATTTTTATCTGTTGGCGCGCAGGTTGGTTGTACAATAAAAATATCGTTACCGCGGACATTTTCCATGATTTCAACCATGACTTCGCCATCACTGAACTCGCCTACAATCGCATTACCCAAAGGTAGATTGAGACGCTGAGCAATTTCATTTGCCAACTGCGGGTTCGCATTACCCGCAAATACCATCATGTTGCCGTATGACACATTATCCCCCTAGGGATTAAAGTACTGATTCAGCTAAAAAATACCTGCCAAACGGGCAAATATCTTCTTTTATATGGCTGGGGTACCAGGATTACTACGGACTATCGCCCTTGCCCCATGCTCCACATGGGATCGGCTGCGCCGTTCAAGCTTGCGCTGCAAGCTTATCGAACCTTTTCGGTTCTCATCCTGGTTGTTCCAGATTTCTCTTCTCTAAATAATATTCACCTATATCTGGTGATTATTACCTTTTATATGGCTGGGGTACCAGGATTCGAACCTGGGAATGCTGGAATCAAAATCCAGTGCCTTACCGCTTGGCGATACCCCAATTAACTGCTGTATCCGATATAACGTGAATATCACCGCTCATATCGAAAAAAATCTTTTAATGGCGTCTGGTTCATGCCTCTGGCAACAAAACCATCCCATTTTTCTGATAATCCAGTGAGTGCCTTTTCGGCCTCTTCTTTGCTATCAAATGCCGCAAATACGCAGGCGCCTGTTCCCGTCAGCCTGGATTCGCCAAATTTTGCCAAATCAGTCAGCGCACGATCCACCTCAGGGTACATTTCCCTAACCGGTTTTTCGCAAACATTCTCAGTTTGCCCTGTAAGAAAGTCGCGTATTGTAATGGTTGCGCAATCTCGCCGCAATTGCGAATTGGAAAAAACCTCTGCTGTTGAAACATTTATTGGCGGTTTTAACACTAAATACCACTTTTCAGGCAAATCCACCTCTTTCAGGCATTCACCAACCCCTTCTGCCCATGCAGACTGGGCAAATATAAAGACCGGAACATCCGCACCCAATTGCACACCCAATTGCATTAATTTTTCCTGATTCAGGCCGCAGTCCCATAAATAGTTTAACGCCACTAAAACAGAAGCCGCATTAGAACTGCCACCGCCCAGTCCGCCGCCCATAGGCAAAATCTTATCCACGGAAATATCAACGCCCAAATGACTATCGCAGTATTTTTGCAATAATTTGGCCGCTTTTACCACCAAATCATTTTCTGCGGTAACCCCCGTTAGTTCAGTAAGTCGATTAATCTCCCCGTCATCACGCAAAGACAATGTAATACTGTCTGCATAATCCAGAAACTGAAAAACAGTTTGCAATAAATGATAACCATCCTCACGTTGTCCAGTGATATGTAAAAATAAATTTAATTTAGCCGGCGCAGAAACCGTTATTTTTTTATTCATATTTATAAGTTCAAGGTCAAAAATGTTTTACCACAGGGGACACAGAGATTCACAGAGGTAAAACATTTCATAACAAAACCGCTAAGTTAATAAGCATTTTAATCTTTTCACTGTGTTCCTCAGTGTCCCCTGTGGTTCAATCTTTTTATATTTTTGGCATCCATATACCAATTTTTAATATTCCGTCTTCAATAATATGTTTTGGCACCGCCAAATTTTGTTGTTCTTTATGACCATTGTTTTTAAAAATACGTCCAGCAACATCATATACCGAACTATAACAAGGTTCAGTAAACCGCACTTTTTCCTGTTCATTCATTAAATAAACCTGACAGCCTTTTTTATTTTCTATGGGAATAAAAACGAAAAACTTTTCACTCACAGAACGAAATTTATTTTTCATTTGTTCAGGTTGATCGCTTTTTTCTGATTTTGCATCTCGCAAAAAAACATTAGTTTCTTTTAATGACTGAATATCCATTTCAGTTCGCGAATAGACCCAAACCAACCCGCCTGTCCAGCGAAAAGATTTAACTTGACCAGCGACTAAATCTGAAATTGATGTTGTAATTATCCAACGAGATGTAGCAGCTTGTTTTTCATCAATAGACTTTGATGAAAAACTGAAAATGAAAGGTATCGAGACAAAAACCAAACCAATAAAAACCAGCAGCTTCATTAAACCCGATAATAACTGGCGACGCTTTATTGATGATGGAGATACTGAATCTGGCATAATTATTTAAAATTAATTTTCTTTGCCGGATTGAAACATCTTACTTTTAAGATTCCATTCATCTATAAAGATTTTTACTTTCAAATCAACCCCATCAATAAATATTTTTTGCGGTAGTTCATGCTTGCCTACATAAACATAACTTTTAAAACGAACATGCCAGCCATTTTGTTGCAGCTCAGCCAGACGGCCATAAGCATCTAATACTTTTTTATCTGTTTTTACATTCCCGTCAGCGATACCCCGCATCCAGTACAACAAGCTTTTAACTGGCATACGTACGCCGGTTACTTTTTGCAGTAAACGATCCGGACTATCTGCATAAAAATAATTTTTATCGGAATCGACTAAAACCACACCTTCGTTTGTGCCAGTGAGTTGCGCATGTCCCGCACCGAGCGGCCCCACTAAATCAAGAATATATTTATCATCATGGCGCTGCCATTCCATACTTAAATGCCATGATTCTACACCATTAATAATGGCAACACGTCCGTTCAAAAACCAGTCATTTATTTCAGATAATTCAGCTTTTCGTTGCTCCCATTTTTCAGCAGGATTAGCAACAAATCTGTGTGGAGGGGTCGTGGTACAGGCAGTTAAAGAAAAAATAACTACCAGCAATAATATTTTTTTCATTCAGAAAATTTTTGCATTACATTTAATAACAGATCATCATTGGGTGCTTGTTGTAAAGCAGTGTTCCAGATTTCTTGTGCAGCTTCACGTTCACCCGCAACCCATAAAACTTCACCAAGGTGTGCTGCAACTTCTGCATCTTTTAGTTTTTCAAAAGCACGTCTAAGATATTTCAACGCTTTATCATATTGACCCAGACGATAATAAGCCCAGCCCATGCTATCGTGAATAGCAGGATCATCCGGCTCCAGTTTTAAAGCCTTTTTAATATATCCAAGACCTTTTTTTAACTGTTCAGTTTTATCAACTAAAGTATACCCTAACGCATTTAACGCCTGCGAATTTTCCGGTTCACGTTGAACAATACTGTCTAAATCTTTTACTGCCAAATCAATTTTATCGAGTTTTTCTGCCGTTAACGCTCGCGCATAAAGCAAACGATTATTATCGGGAAGTTGTTGTAAAGCTTCAGTATATAAATTTAATGCATCGCTATATTGTTTGGCCGTATTCAATATTTCACCTTCAGTAAGATAAACACGTAACTCTTTATCTAATGAGTCTGGGCTTATATTTTGCAAACGTTCACGCGCATCTTTTATATGACCTTGTTTTGCTAACATAAGTGCAATTCGTAACTCTGCTTCAAAACTATATTGGTTATTACGTACTTTTTCATACGCACTAATTGCCTTATCCAGTTTATTCTGCAATTCATAAGACTGTGCCAGATAATACTGCGATTCAATAACTCGTTTTTTATTTTCAAGCAGTTGCGAAAAATGTTTCTCTGCTTGTTTAGGCTTATTCATTTGTAATGTTAATAAACCCAACGCATATCGCGCTTCATGCTCAAATTTTTCATCGTCCGTTAACAGTGAAAACTGGCTTACCGCTTCATCAAATTGTTTTGCATCAACCAGGCTTCTCGCATAAAACATTCTTAATGTACTATTGTCGGGGTGTGCTGCAACAGTTTGCCGTAATACTTCAATGGCATGTGCCTTATAACCCTGACGAACAAAAATATTCGACTGTAAAATATAGGCTTCAGTCCACTCGGGTTGCAACTTAATAACTTTCTTAATTGCTTTAGTTGCATCTTTTAAATCACCAACAAAAAAAGCAAGCTGACTGTAAGCATAAAGTGCATTTGGATTATTCTTACGCTTAGCAATCAATTTTTCCATAACTTCAAGCGCAGCTTGTTTGTCTTTTTCTTTACTCAGTAATGCCGTGATCAGCATAAAGCTCTGACGTTCACTATGTTTGCTATTATTTAGTACATATTCAAAATGCTCAGCTGCCGCGGCAGTTTTACCAACCCGCACCAGTAATGCAGCCAGCACTTGCCGTGCTTCAATATTTTCAGGTTCCAGTTCATTCCACAACTTCGCAGCAATAATCGCGCGTTTATCATCTCGAGCATAATACGCAACACGGGTCGCTTGTTCGGCAACACGAGGATCTCGCGTCACTTCTGCAGCTTTGGCATAAAGTACAGCTGAAAGCTCTATTTGCCCTCGTTGCGCGGCGATTTCTGCCGAAAAGAGATAATAAAGCACCTCACCGGAAAGTTCGGTTTGTGTCTTTGGCTTTATTTCAGCCACAATAACAGGTTTATTTTGCTTAGAACGAGGTTTAGATAACTTTTTAGAAACTATCTTATTGTTTTTTATAGATTTATTTTCTGATTTTTTACTTACCTTAACTGCCTTTTTGCTCGAATCATTCGCTTGCACACCGGTTTCGGGCGAGACACAGCCTATTTGCAACAAAAAAATACCTGTTAAAACAAGCAAACGAACCATTATTTGTCTTTTCTTTATCATCTTGTACCCAACTATAACCGACTTTTTCCTGATTTACCTTTATAATACGCCGCTGAATGCAGCGAACTCGATCAGTATAATATATGTATCGGATAACGCCCGATAAACCTTATATATGGTTTAAGATAGGATTCTGCAAGTTTTTTAGCAACTTTGATGTGATTTAATCGACAGTGACCTTAATAGCCTTCGGTATTAACCATAAAACAGCTCCCGTAGAAATTCGCGAGAAAGTTGCCTTTGCGCCTGAAAAAATGGAGCACGCCTTACACGAATGTATTAGTCATGGCACAGGCTCAATAAGCGAAGCGGCCATAATTTCAACCTGTAACCGAACCGAACTTTACTTGAACCTGCATGAAAATGAGACTAATAAAAACGATATTAGCGCTTTATTAGAATGGTTCTGCCAATACCACCAGTTAAAAAAAGAAGACCTTGAACCGTATATTTATCTACACAACAACGGCGATGCTGTGCAACATATTTTACGTGTAGCCAGCGGACTGGACTCTCTGATTCTGGGTGAGCCTCAAATTCTGGGTCAAATTAAAGATGCTTATAGTACCGCTACTCAGGCTGGAACCATTGGTCGCCAGCTGAATCGTCTGTTTCAACATACCTTCTCGGTCGCCAAACAAGTCCGCACTGATACCGCCATTGGTGCCAGCCCTGTTTCTGTGGCTTTTGCTGCAGTCAGTCTGGCCAAGCGTATTTTCGCTAATTTATCTGAACACACTGCTTTACTCATTGGCGCAGGTGAAACAACTGAACTGGTTGCGCGGCACCTTGCCGATCAAGGTGTGAAAAAAATGATTGTGGCAAATAGAACTGTTGAGCGCGCTCAAATATTAGCTACTCAGTTTTCTGCAGAAGCCATTGCTTTATCGGACATGCCGGAGCGCCTGGTTGAAGCCGATATAATTATTGCCTCAACGGCCAGCCAGCTTCCTATTTTAGGTAAAGGTGCGGTTGAAAGTGCATTAAAGTCACGCAAACATCGTCCCATTTTTATGGTTGATATTGCCGTGCCTCGAGACATTGAACCCGAAGTCGGCAATCTCGATGATGTTTATCTATATACAGTAGACGACTTACATGAAGTGATTGAAGAAGGTCGACAGTCACGTGAAGAAGCCGCAAAACAAGCAGAAGAAATTATTGAAAACCAGGTTGATCATTTCATGGGCTGGTTACGTTCATTAAAAGGTGTCGACACCATTCGCGCTTTTCGTGAACAAGCCGAGCAAAAGAGAGATGAACAACTTACCCTGGCGAAAAAACAATTAGCCGCCGGTAAAGATCCTGAACAAGTAATGAATGATCTTGCGCGCACACTTACCAACAAACTTATTCATGAACCTACTGCTCAACTCAATCAAGCTGCCTACTCCGGCCGCAAAGATATACTTAATAATGCACGAGAGCTTTTTAACCTTGAACCTGAAGAATAATCTCCAAAAATGAAAGAATCCATCAACAATAAATTAGAAAGTTTAACGGAACGTTTAGAAGAGATTAACCATTTACTCTCAAGTCCTGAAGTTATCGCTGAGCAAAATAAATTTCGTGCTTTGTCTCAGGAACATGCTCAACTCAGTCCGGTCGTCAGTTGTTTTTCCAATTATAAAACAACAATGAATGATTTTAATGAAGCTAAACGTATGCTTGAAGATGACGACAAAGACATGCGTGAAATGGCCAAAGAAGAATTTAAAGAAGCCAAAAAACAATTGGAAACATTAGAAAATGAATTACAAATTCTTATGTTACCCACAGATCCAAATGACGATAAAAATATTTTCCTGGAAATTCGTGCCGGTACCGGTGGTGATGAAGCAGCAATTTTTGCCGGTGACTTATACAAAATGTACATACGCTATGCAGAAAGTAAGCGTTGGACGGTTGAACTTATTAATGAAAGTTTAGGTGATCATGGCGGTTATAAAGAAGTAGTTGTCCGCATCGTTGGTCAGGGTGCATATTTGCGTATGAAATTTGAATCCGGTGTCCATCGAGTACAACGTGTTCCCGAAACAGAATCACAAGGTCGTGTGCATACCTCGGCTTGTACAGTTGCCGTTATGGCAGAAGCGGATGAGATTGATACTATAGAAATTAATACCGGCGATTTAAAAGTGGATACCTTTCGTGCATCCGGTGCCGGTGGTCAGCATGTAAATAAAACCGATTCTGCGATTCGCTTAACGCACATTCCATCAGGTATTGTGGTGGAATGTCAGGACCAACGTTCACAACATAAAAATCGTGCTCAGGCGATGAAAGTATTACAAGCCAAGCTACAACAAGTTGAAGAAGATAAAGCTGCTAGTGAAGAATCTGCAACACGTAAATTATTAGTGGGCAGTGGTGATCGTTCTGAACGTATTCGCACTTATAACTTTCCGCAAGGCCGTCTAACCGATCACCGGATTAATTTAACCCTGTATAAACTCGACGAAGTTATGCAAGGTAAGTTAGATGACATTATTGAACCATTGATAAATGAACATCAGGCTGATTTACTTGCCGCGATGGGTGAAGAATAAACCGCTTCTTTATGGCCTCCAGTACTCAGATAATTAAAGTTGTTCAACTTATTGAAGATGCAACAAAACAACTCAAATCTGTTTCAGGTACCGCACAGTTAGATTCTGAAATTTTACTTTGTTCAGTGTTAAAAAAAGAACGTGTTTTTTTGCGAACATGGCCTGATGCTGAACTTTCCGATGAAGAATTAATCAAATTTAATCTCTTGCTTGAAAGGCGAATTAAAGGTGAACCCATTGCACATATTCTAGGTGAACGTGGATTCTGGTCACTCAATTTAAAAGTCACTTCAGATACCTTAATCCCCCGGCCTGATACTGAACGTTTGGTAGAACTTGCGCTTGAAATTATTCCAAAAAATGCTGATTGGAAAATTCTGGATTTGGGAACAGGCACGGGAGCCATTGCATTAAGCCTGGCAAAAGAAAAACCAACTTGCCACATAATGGCAACAGATCAATCCATTGCGGCGCTTGATATTGCAAAACAAAATGCAGAAAAAAATCAAATTTCGAATATTGAATTTATACAAAGTAATTGGTTCGATAAAATTGGCTATCAGAAATTCAATATGATTGTGAGTAACCCACCTTATATAAAAAAGAATGATCCTCACCTTAAACAAGGAGATGTTCGTTTTGAACCGCTCTCCGCGCTTACTTCCGGGGCAGATGGATTGAATGATATACGCATCATTATACAAAATAGCCAAAAACACCTTACACAAAAGGGTGTTTTACTTATAGAACATGGTTATGATCAATCCGGTGCTGTCTGTGATTTATTAAATGCTGCACACTTCACTCAAATCAATGATTATAAAGACGATAATGACAATCCTCGTGTTGCAATCGGCTATCTTAAGTAACTACTAATATGCTTATATAAAAGAATTAAATACTCAAAAAGTCTCTTTTCCTATTGACCCTGCTCTTATTAAGGTTAGGCTTAAAGTAACAGGAGGAGCGAATGACTAACTTCACTAAACAACGTGATGTCCTATTTCACCCGCTACATGACGATGAGAATCAAGCCATAACAGCAAGCAAAATGCTGGTTGATCTTGATGGCATTGTTTTAGCTGACGCGCTCTCTACAACACACTTAATTGTTCACTATGATCTACGCTTTTTCACTTTAGATGTTATCGAAGAACTGCTTGAAACAGTCGGTTTTCATCTTGATAACAACCTGTTAATCAAAATCAAACGCGCACTGTATCGTTATACAGAAGAAACTGAACGCGCTAATCTGGGCTGCTCGGAAGGCCAGTCAAATTGCACCCGTGAAGTTTTTATTAATCGCTATCAACAGCTTCCTCATGGTTGCCGTGATAAACGTCCCGAACACTGGCGTAACTATTTATAATTTCTAAATAAAAACATCTTAAACCTTCGTGTCCTCGGCAACTGCTCCTGCGTTGCCCTACCTCCTGCGTCCATGCAGTCGTCTGTGGTGAATTTTTTTAAGTTTGTAGCTTTTCGGCTCATTTGTCTTTACCCTTCACCTTATGAATGACGAACAACTCTTACGCTATAGTCGGCAAATTATGTTGCCTCAAGTTGATCTTAATGGTCAGGAAAAACTACTGGCATCACGTGTATTGATCATTGGCATGGGTGGACTCGGTTCACCGATTGCAATGTATCTTGCAGCCGCAGGCATTGGCCACCTTGTACTGGTGGATGATGACAAAGTTGAAATATCAAACCTGCAACGTCAAATCGCACACGGCACTAACGATATTGGTTTAAGTAAAGTTGAATCAGCGAAACAAACTCTGCAGAATTTAAACCCAGAAATTAAAGTCTTGTGTCATGATAAAAGACTCAATGAAAAAGAACTGGCTAACGAAGTAGCCGCAGCAGATGTTGTGATAGATGGTACGGATAATTTCACCAGCCGCTTCGCATTAAATACACAAAGCGTTAAAAGTAAAACACCGCTTATTTCCGGTGCCGCCATTCGTATGGAAGGCCAGGTGAGTGTTTTCAACAAAACACCCGATAGCCCATGCTATAGATGTTTATATAAAGATGAAGGCGAACTGGATACTTCCTGTAGCACCAATGGCGTTTTATCACCTGTGGTTGGCATCATTGGATCCATTCAGGCAACCGAAGCCATTAAAGTATTACTGAATATAGGTGAGTGTCTTGATGGAAAATTACTTATGCTTGATGCAATGCAAATGGAATGGCGAACCTTAAAACTAAAAAAAGATCCTGAATGTCCTGTTTGTAAATAACTCTACTTCTAATAGTTAAAATACATTGAAACCTCTGCACGGATAGCGAGAAGCCAGAGAACAAGGCAAAACTGATGAAAAAGCGGAGTGTACGATAAGTACATGAGCATTTTGAAGAAGTTTTAACGCAGTTATCTGGCTTCGCAGCATTCGTGAATTATTGTTCGGTTTTAGGTGTTTGGTGTGCAATACCCGAAGCAAAAAGTTGCTCTGCATCTACCGCATCAAAACTGTAATTATGATTACAAAACTCACACGCCACTTCAATCTTAGTCAACTCCTTGATCATACTCTGTACTTCTTCCGCACCTAAAGAGAGCAACATGTTTGCAACGCGTTCGCGCGAACAGCGACAACGAAAAGATATCAGTTCAGCATCAAACAAGCGTATATCTTCTTCATGATAGAGGCGATGAATTATTTCTTCTGCATCAAGCTCCAGCAACTCTTCATCTTTAATGGTTGATGAAAGTTGCTGGATACGGTTCCAGCCATCTACATCCTTCTCAGGATCAGCTTCAGCGACACCCAGAATATTTGAACGGTATTGGGGCTCTTTAGTTTCCGGTAACTTTTGAATTAATAAACCCGCGGCTTGTTTATCATCGGCAACTAACCAGATATTTGTATCTAATTGTTCTGAACGAAGTAAATAATCCGTTAATGCACCGGCTAAATTCTCACCTGTTAAAGCAACAATACCTTGATAACGCTCGCCTTGTTCCGGTTCAAGTGTAATAACCAGTCGGGCATCACCAAAAAGCCCATGTAAACTTTCATCATTAAAATCATCATTTTTACACGTTGCCATTGCGCGTAATGTTTTATCACTTGAACCCTCAACCACCAGCAAACTTATCGGGCCATCGCCTTGTATTTGTGCAATTAACTGGCCTTTAAATTTAAGAGTTGCCATCAGTAAGCTAACCGCCGACATTAACTCACCCAACACTTTTTGAACTGCTGGAGGATAATCGTGGCGTTCGAGCACCGCTTGCCAGGTAGCATCGAGATGAACAAGTTCACCACGTACGGCAAGGTTTTCAAATAAAAATCGTTGCAGGGTATCTTTCATAATATTAAAATTTAAACTATAGAGGGCACGGAGGTTAATTCTTTTACTTAAGTTTATCCCGGATGAGTTGGTTTAACTGACCTGGATTGGCTTTGCCTTTTGAGGCTTTCATACATTGGCCAACAAAAAAACCGAGTACTTTTTCTTTACCGGCTTTGAACTGTTCAACCTGTTCAGGGTTCGCAGCGATTATTTCATCAACAATAGCTTCGATTGCCCCTGTGTCGGTAATTTGTTTTAAACCTTTGCTTTCAATAATAGCATCAGCGTTTTCACCTTCACCATTCCATAACGCTTCAAACACTTGTTTAGCAATTTTTCCAGAGATAGTGTCGTCTTTAATGCGCGTTAATAACAACGCTAACATTTCAGCAGTAACTGGACTTGCTATTATGTCAGTATCTTCTTTGTTAAGATAACCCGATAATTCACCTATCACCCAGTTTGCCGCCAATTTTGCATCACCACATTTATCGGCAACAATTTCAAAGTAATCTGCTGTTTCACGTGATGATATTATTGTTGCAACATCTTCTGCTTTCAAAGCAAAACTTTCAATGAAGCGGGCTTTTTTGGCATCAGGTAACTCTGGTAATGTTTCACGAATCTGTTCAACAAACTCAGAGGTGATTTTTATTGGTAATAAATCAGGATCAGGGAAATAACGATAATCATTCGCTTCTTCTTTTGAACGCATTGATCGGGTTTCATCTTTATCCGCATCATAAAGACGGGTTTCCTGAACCACTGTTCCGCCTGCTTCAAGTAAATCTATTTGACGTTCAACTTCTATATTAATGGCGCGTTCTACAAAACGGAATGAGTTAATATTTTTTAACTCTGCACGCGTACCAAATTCTTTTTGCCCTTTAGGTCGCACAGAAACATTGGCATCACAACGGAATGAACCTTCTTGCATGTTGCCATCACTAATACCAATGTAACGTACCAGTGAATGCATCTTACGCATGTAAGCCACAGCTTCTTTCGCTGAACGCATATCCGGTTCAGAAACAATTTCTAAAAGAGGGGTGCCTGCACGGTTTAAATCTATTCCTGTCATACCATGGAAGTCTTCATGTAGTGATTTTCCCGCATCTTCTTCTAAATGCGCACGAGTCACACCAATCACTTTTGTTGTTCCATCTTCTAACTCAATGATCAATGAACCTTTACCAACTATTGGGAAATCCATTTGTGTTGTTTGATAGCCTTTAGGAAGATCAGGGTAAAAATAATTTTTACGATCAAATACAGAAGTCATTCCAATTTCAGCATCAAGAGCCAAACCAAATTTAACTCCCATGCTAATAGCTTCTTTATTCAACACGGGCAACACACCGGGCAAACCTAAATCAACCGCACATGCTTGTGTATTTGGTTCAGCACCATAGGCTGTTGCTGCACCAGAGAAAATTTTACTCCTGGTTGCAAGCTGGGTATGAATCTCTAAACCAATAACTGTTTCCCATTCCATAACTTTTACCTTACTTGAAATCTTTCTTTACCACAGAGGACACAGGGATACACAAAATATAAAAAATCTGTATACCTCTGTGGTTAATATTTATTTATATCCTTCCGGCATTTGTTTATGCCAGCCTGTTGTTTGTTGATATTGATGTGCAATATTTAACAAACGCGATTCATCAAAATAATTACCGATAATTTGCAAACCCACCGGCATTTTATTTGAGAAACCACAAGGCACTGACATGCCCGGTAAACCTGCAAGATTGGTTGCAATGGTATAAATATCGGATAAATACATTGAAACAGGATCATCTGATTTTTCACCGGCTTTAAAAGCAACTTCTGGTGAAGTCGGGCCCATGATGACATCGACTTTTTCAAATGCCGCTTTAAAGTCATCACTGATTAAGCGACGAATTTTTTGTGCTTTTAAATAATAAGCATCGTAATAACCGGCAGATAAAACATAAGCTCCAATCATAATGCGACGTTTCACTTCTTCACCAAAACCTTCACCGCGACTACGCTTATACATATCTTCTAAATCTTTTGGATCTTCGCAACGATAACCAAAACGTACACCGTCAAAACGTGAAAGGTTTGATGAACATTCTGCTGGAGCGATTACATAATAAGCGGGTACTGATAAATGCGAATTCGGTAAACTGATATCCACAATTTCAGCACCCATTTTTTTATATTCAGCTACTGCTTCTTCAACAACTTTCGCCACATCGGCATTTAAACCTTCGCCAAAGTATTCTTTTGGTAAACCGATTTTTAAACCGTTTAAAGGCTGGCTTAAGTTTGCAGTGTAATCTGGCACATCTTTATCAACACTGGTTGAATCTTTTTCATCAAAACCCGACATAACATTGAGCATCAATGCAGAATCTTCTGCTGTTTGTGTAAAGGTACCTGCTTGATCCAGACTTGAAGCAAAGGCGATCATGCCGTAACGAGAAATCCGACCATAAGTCGGTTTTAAACCAGTGAGTCCACAAAGTGCCGCCGGCTGACGAATTGAACCACCCGTATCCGTACCTGTTGCTGCCGGAGCCAAACGTGCAGCAACGGCTGCCGCTGAACCGCCTGATGAACCACCAGGAACAGTAGTTGTATCCCACGGGTTTTTAACCGAGCCATAAAAACTGGTTTCATTAGATGAACCCATAGCAAATTCATCCATATTGGTTTTACCCAGCATGACCGCACCCGCCTGATTAAAATGATGAATAACTGTCGCATCGTATGGCGCAATAAAGTTATCCAACATTTTTGAACCGCAGGTTGTTTTAATACCGTTAGTACAAAAAATATCCTTTTGTGCCAGGGGAATACCGGTCAAAACTGAGCTTGCGCCTTTAGCAATTAATTCATCTGCAGCACGCGCTTGTGCCAGCGCATGATCTTCACTCACAGTAATGAAACTGTTTAACTCCGCATCATATTGTTTAATTCGTTGCAGGAAACTTTTAGTGAGTTCTTCACTGGAAAAATCGCCTATCTTTAACCCTTCGGCAAGTTCGGCAATGGTTTTACTATGCATGTTATTACTCTTTAAATTCCTGGGATTTTTACCCGTATTTAATCTAAAACTTTAGGTACGAGATATAAGCCATTTTCCACATTTTCGGTAATTTTCTGAAAATGTTCACGTTGGTTTTTTTCAGTGACAACATCTTCACGCAAACGTTGGTGCGCATCTTGCGGGTGTGCCATTGGCAAAACATTCTTGGTATCCACTGCATCCATTTGCTCAACCAACTGCAAAATACTGCTAAGACTTCCGGCATATCCGGGAATATCTTCATCGGCAATGGCCAATCTTGCCAAATGTGCTATTTTTTCAACGTCATTTTTGTCCAGTGACATAGGGGTTTAGCTCCACAATTACTCTTTATTTGAAAGACCCTGTGATGGGTTCGGCAAATTCTACCAGTTATCATTACTGGCTGCTTGCTCATTTGGCCCTTATTAATTAAAGTAACGGCTTGGGATTCTCTTTTAATTACTATAAGAACTAATAATTATGTTTTCACGCCTTCGCGGACTTTTTTCAAACGATATTTCTATCGATCTTGGTACAGCCAACACTTTAATTTACGTTAAGGGCAGAGGAATCGTACTGAACGAACCTTCAGTAGTCGCAATTCGACAAGAACGCGGTCCGGGTGGACCAAAAAGCATTGCGGCTGTCGGAATGGAAGCAAAACGCATGTTAGGACGTACTCCTGGCAATATTGTTGCTATTCGCCCAATGAAAGACGGTGTCATTGCTGACTTCACCGTAACCGAAAAAATGCTGCAGCATTTCATTCGCAAAGTGCATGAAGATGAAAGCCGTTTTTTCCGTCCCAGCCCACGTGTATTAATTTGTGTGCCTTGCGGTTCAACTCAGGTTGAACGTCGTGCTATTCGGGAATCAGCCAATGGTGCCGGCGCACGTGAAGTCTATTTAATTGAAGAACCCATGGCAGCCGCCATTGGTGCCAATATGCCGATCAATGAAGCCAAAGGTTCTATGGTTCTGGATATTGGTGGTGGTACCACAGAAGTCGCTGTTATTTCATTAAATGGCATTGTTTATTCTGCTTCTGTGCGCATCGGTGGTGACCGTTTTGATGAAGCCATTGTTAACTATGTACGCCGCAATTACGGTAGTTTAATCGGTGAACAATCAGCCGAACGCATTAAACAGGAAATTGGGACTGCATACCCTGGTAATGAAGTGCGTGAAATGGAAGTCCGCGGACGTAATTTAGCCGAAGGTATTCCAAGAAGCTTTACCCTGAACAGCAACGAAATTCTTGAGGCACTGCAAGAGCCCTTAAGTGGCATTATCAGTGCGGTAAAAACAGCATTGGAGCAAACTCCACCTGAACTTGCCTCCGATATTGCTGAGCGCGGCATGGTACTTACCGGTGGTGGTGCCTTACTACATGATCTTGACCGTTTAATTATGGAAGAAACAGGCTTACCCGTTATTATTGCAGAAGATCCTCTTACTTGTGTTGCTCATGGTGGTGGTATGGCGCTGGAAATGATTGATGAGCATGGTGGTGATTTATTTAGCATTGAATAAAATCTATTCGCTCTCTCCGAATTTGCGAAGAGAGCAACCGCTCAAAAAATAATCCAGAATAAAAATTCAATAAAATAATAAATAGAACTAAAACGAATAAACTGGAGGGGTAACCGCATTAAACTTTTATTCATCCAGGGCCCATCCTTAGGTAATCGCCTCATTATTCTGGTGCTGATGTCTATCGCACTAATGACATTGGATCACCGTACAACACACGTTAATACCCTGCGTTCAAGTATTGCTGTTTTGGTTTACCCGCTTCAGTACCTGGTTAATTTTCCTGCTAATGTTGGTGACTGGGCTTCAGATAGTTTTACCAGCCGCAAAACATTGCGAGAAGATAACACTACCTTGCGCACACAAAACCTGATTTTAACCACCCAGTTACAAAAGCTGAATTTTATCGAAGCCGAGAACATTCATTTAAGAAATTTACTGGAGTCATCCAAGCGTGTAGGCGAGCGCATTTTAATTGCCGAATTACTCTCTGTTGATATGGACCCCTACAAACAACAAGTCACCATTAATAAGGGCTCCGTTGCAAATGATGATATTTATTCTGGCCAACCCTTTGTTGATGCCAAAGGTGTTATGGGCAAATTAGTCCACATTGAACCTTTTTCAAGTACCGCTTTACTGATCACCGATCCGGGGCATGCTCTGCCCATTCAGGTTAATCGAAATGGTTTACGCGCCATTGCTAAAGGTACCGGCAGCCAAACTCGTCTGGAGATACCCCATTTGCCGAATAATGCAGATATTAAGGTGGGTGATTTACTTGTCACTTCTGGTCTGGGTTGTGTTTTTCCAGTCGGTTATCCCGCCGCTATTGTCGTCGAAATTAATATTGACCCCAGCCTGCCTTTCGCAGAAGTGCTGGCCGAACCAGTAGCCGAGCTTGATCGTAGTCGTGATATTTTATTAGTCTGGCCAGGCGGTAAAGCTAAACCAAATCCGGCAAACCCATGCCAAATGGAAAGCAGCTTAAAATCAGAAAATACCACGCAGATAGAAAGCCTGAAAAAAAATAATCCTGCAAAAGAGAAAAAAGCCCCATGAAAGGAATAAAAATGCAGGGTGGTAATGTTATTTTACTCAGCTTTATTGTCGCGTTTATTTTAAGCATGATACCTCTGCCACAAATACTGCAAACAGTGCGACCTGAATTTGTCACCATAGTATTAATTTACTGGTGTATTGCTATACCCAACCGCGTCGGTGTCGGTATTGGCTGGATTGTCGGACTGGTTGTTGATGTTTCAACCGATGCTTTATTAGGCCAACATGCATTAACCCTTGCTCTAATCGCATATTTGGCCATTAAATTACATCAACGCATTCGTATTTTTCCAATATGGCAACAAGCATTGACTATTTTAGTATTAATGATGTTTCAGGGTACTATCACCTTATGGATCAAAGGTATGTTAGGTGACGCTCCTGCACTCTCAGTCTTCATTCTGCCTGCCTTTAGCACAGCTTTATTCTGGCCTGTTGCTTATTTATTAATGCGGCAAATAAGACGTTATTACCAAATCAATTAATGGCCTTTAACACTAATCAGAGACTCAAAGATCATTTTCATGAGACCCAGATATTTAATAGACGGGTACTTGTTGCTGGCCTGATCATTTTTTTTTTACTGGTTGTATTATTAAGCCGTTTAGTTTTTTTACAAATTACTAACCAGCAACACTATGCGACCTTGTCAGAAAATAACCGTGTCAGCATTCGCCCTATTGCCCCGACACGCGGCCTTATTTTTGATCGTAATGGTGTTTTACTGGCACAAAACCTTCCTAGTTTCACTTTGGAAATTATTCCTGAACATGTTCATGATTTAAATAAAACATTAAAAGATCTAAGCCAGTTAATTAGTATTAGCAAAGAAGATTTAAAACACTTCCATAAAAATCGGCGAAAAAAAAGGCGCTTTGAAGGTATACCGCTGCGATTTCGTTTAAATGAAGAAGAAGTTGCGAGAGTCTCAGTGCAACAAAATAAATTACCCGGAGTAATCATAAAAGCACAGCTCTCACGCCACTATCCACAAGGGAAGCTCGCTGCGCATGCAGTCGGTTATGTCAGCCGCATTAATGAAAGAGAGCTAAGAAAACTCAATGCGTCAAATTACAGTGCAACCACCCATATTGGTAAAGTGGGTGTTGAGCGTACTTATGAAGACATATTACATGGCAAGGTAGGCTTTAAACGCGTTGAAACAAATGCACAAGGACGCGTTTTACATACACTCAGTCGTACTCTACCGGTATCAGGTAAAAACCTGTATTTAAATCTGGACACTAAAGTTCAGGCCATTGCCGAACAAGGTCTGAAGGAAAACAATGGTGCCTTAGTCGCAATTGACCCACGTAATGGTGCTGTTCTGGCGATGGTCAGCATGCCTGTTTATGATCCAAATTTATTTATCCACGGCATCAGCAGTAAAAACTATAAAGAACTCAGCACCTCACCTGAGCGGCCTCTCTTTAATCGTGCCTTGCGCGGTCAATACCCGCCCGGCTCCACCATTAAACCCTTCATAGGATTAGCCGGGCTGGAAATTAAAAATATGCAATCACGTAAGAAAATAGACTGCCCCGGCTGGTACATGCTGAAAAATGATGAACGTCGTTACCGTGACTGGAAAAAACACGGCCATAAAAAAACCGACTTGTTAAAAGCCATCACTGAATCCTGTGATGTTTATTTTTATGATCTGGCTTTTAAACTGGGTATCGACAACATATCTTCTTTTCTCGCGCATTTTGGTCTGGGACAAAAAACGGGGATTGATTTACGCGGTGAATTATCCGGTATCAACCCTTCTCGAAAGTGGAAAAAACGTAATCGCAATATGCGCTGGTTTCATGGTGAAACGCTCATCATCGGAATTGGTCAGGGTTACATGCTCACGACACCCTTACAACTTGCCCATGCCACCGCCGCAATTTCCATGATGGGACAACGTTTTAAACCGCGTATGCTATATGCCATTCAAGATGAACGAAATAGCCCACTTATTGCAACACAAACACTACCATTAAAAAACATACCCGTTAACGATGAGAAAAACTGGAAAACCATTTTAAGCGCAATGAAAAATGTTGTTCACGGACTTCACGGTACTGCCCGCGGTATTAGCTATAATTTGCAATACACCATGGCAGGTAAAACAGGCACAGCACAGGTATTTGGTATTGCTCAGGATGCTGAGTATAAAAAAGAAGAAATTGCGAAAAAATTACAAGATCATGCCTTATTTATTGGCTTTGCTCCGTACGAAAACCCGCGCATTGCTGTTGCTTTAATTGTCGAAAATGGGGGCCATGGTGGCTCAGCTGCGGCCCCTATTGTGCGTAAAGTCATGGATCAATACTTATTAAATCAGGCAAAAGAAAAACTAACGCCAGAAAAAAATACTCATGGAGAATCCGCTCAATGAACCCGCAAAGTGGCTTATCCCCCATGGACTTTCGTGAAGAAAACCGCCTCAGTACAGGACGCCGATTATTATATCGATTTCATATCGACTTACCCTTGTGGATAGGTATTATGCTGCTTGCCGCCATGGGTATGGTGGTACTTTACAGTGCAGGGAATCAAAGCCTTGAGCTTTTAAACCGTCAATTTGTTCGCCTGTTTATCGCTTTCATCGTCATGATTGCCGTTGCGCAAATTCACCCGAACACATTAAAACGATGGGCACCGTGGATATTTGGAATTGGCCTGCTTATGCTCATCGCAGTACTCATATTCGGTGAAGTCAGCAAGGGCGCACAACGCTGGTTAAACCTGGGTTTATTTCGCTTTCAACCTTCCGAACTCATGAAAATTGCGGTTCCTGTTATGGCTGCATGGTATCTGGCTGAAGTCCCCTTGCCACCACGTCGTGGCCGCTTATTCATTGCAACCATTATCGTGATTGTGCCGACATTATTAATAGCCAAACAACCTGATTTAGGCACCTCGTTATTAATTGCTTCATCCGGATTTTTTGTCCTGTTACTGGCAGGTTTAGGCTGGAAATTGATCCTTGGTGTCATCACCCTGATGGCCGCCAGTGCGCCCCTATTCTGGAATTATTTACTCCATGATTACCAGCGCCAGCGTATTCTCACTTTCATTAACCCTGAAACTGATCCATTGGGTTCCGGTTACCACATTATTCAGTCCACCATAGCCATTGGTTCTGGTGGCATCTATGGCAAAGGCTGGCTTAACGGCACACAATCACATTTGGATTTTTTACCTGAACGCTCAACCGATTTTGTTTTTGCCGTATTTAGTGAAGAATTTGGTTTTCTTGGGATATTGTTGCTACTCGCACTTTATATTGCGGTAATTAGTAGAGGAATCATTATTGCGGTTAATGCACAAGACACTTTTTCACGCCTGGTTGCTGGCAGTCTCACTTTAACCTTTTTTGTCTATGTTTTTGTGAACATCGGCATGGTCTCTGGCATACTACCCGTAGTGGGACTCCCCCTTCCCTTAATTAGTTATGGTGGTACGTCAATGGTGACCATTATGGCGGCTTTTGGTGTTCTTATGTCGATACAAACGCACCGCAAGTTAGTCAGCGCATGAATACAAAAATATCATAAACTTATATAAAGAATTGTAATGAAATTAACTCAAATAATATCCCTTAATCTTTTACTCGTTTTTAGCTTGCTGGCATCAACTGCCTCTGCTGAAGGTTTTTCTGATAAAAAAGAAGTTAAAATTTTTATTCAACAGATGGTTAAAAAACATCAGTTTAATAAAAATTATCTGGAAACACTTTTTGCTGAAGCCAAACTTTATGACTCAATATTAAAAGCCATAGCACGTCCGGCTGAAGGTAAGCCCTGGTATGAATACCGCCCTATTTTTGTCACAAAAAAACGTACTCAGGGCGGTATTAATTTTTGGAAAGAAAATGCCGATGCTCTGGCGCGAGCAGAACAAAAATACGGTGTACCAAGGGAAATTATTGTTGCCATTATTGGTGTAGAAACACGCTATGGTAAACATGCCGGAAAGTATCCCGTTTTTGATGCCCTGGCAACATTAGCCTTTGGCTATCCTCCACGTGCAACCTTCTTTAAAAGTGAACTCGAACATTTCTTACTCATGACCCGCGAAGAAAAAATTCAGGCAAAAGATTTACTCGGCTCATATGCAGGCGCAATGGGCATGCCGCAATTTATTTCCAGCAGCTTCCGCCACTATGCAGTTGATTTTGATGGTGATGGTAAGCGCGATTTGTGGAATAACACCACTGACGCGATCGGCAGTGTTGCAAATTATTTTCGTAAACACCACTGGAAGCCCGGACAACCCATTACTCACCAGGTGCAGGTTCACGGCGTACGCTATAAAAATTTAATTACCAATAACCTCAAACCTTCACATACACAACTGGACCTGTTAGTTAATGGTGTTATTTTACCCGGCAATATCGCAGAAGACTTAAAAGGTAAGCTGCTTAAACTTAAAAAACCAGACGAACCTGAATACTGGGTTGTCTGGGATAACTTTTATGTCATTACCCGCTATAATCATAGTGCACTTTATTCTATGGCTGTTTATCAGCTCAGTCAGAAAATAAAACAAGGTTACTTAAATCAGTAAAAACAATTTATTTAAGGTTCGCAAGATGTTGATGAATTTTAACAAAACCTCATATCTGATTTTATTTTCCGTTTTATTATTACAAGCCTGCTCTTCAGCCCCCCAACGCTACAATATTGCACAAGATCATGGGCCAGCAAATTCTGTTGACCTTAGTCATGTAAAAGACGCGGTACCTAAAGTCGAACCTCGCAGTAAATACGGTAATCCTAAAAATTACAAAGTACTTGGCAAATGGTATAGCGTTAAACAAAGTAGCGCAGGCTATAAAGCAAAAGGCCTCGCTTCGTGGTACGGTAAAAAATTTCATGGTCATCGTACTTCCAGCGGAGAAACATACGACATGTATGCCATGACCGCAGCACACAAAACCTTACCCTTGCCCACCTATGTTCAGGTAACTCACCTGGAAAATGGCCGTAGTATCATTGTTAAAGTCAATGATCGCGGTCCTTTTCATAATAATCGCATTATTGATTTATCCTATTCTGCCGCAAAAAAATTAGGCATCACGGCGAAAGGAGTAGGAGCTGTTGAAATAACTGCAATCGATCCGGAAACATTTCAACAATCAAATCCGTATCAAGCAAAAGTTAAACGTACATCAGCACTATCAACTTATCCTGTCAAAAATCATTACAAACTATACCTCCAGGTCGGCGCATTCAATAGCCAACAAAATGCAAACAAACTTCACAAACGTTTAAGCCGCATGTTTAAAAAACGGCAAATTCATTCTGAATTTTCGGCCGATAAAAATATTTATCGAGTTCGTATTGGGCCGCTCGCCAGTGTTGCCGATGCAGATGAGCTCACCGTTTTATTAAACAAAAAAGGCATCCCCACAACACAAATTGTCATTGATTAGTTTTTTAGCAAATTCCCCTTTTATGACCAATTACTAGGTTTACTGCCACAGAAGCGGTAAAATAACCGTATATTTTTCAGCCCGTAGGAAACCTTATGCATATGCGCAATATTCTTATTTTAGTTACTTTTTTATTCACCTATGTAACAACCGTCATTGCTGCCCCCTCTCTTATTCCTGCACCACCTCGTGTGAATGCTAAGGCGTATTTATTGATCGATCATAACAGTGGCCACATTCTCGCTGAGCATAATGCAGATAAACAAGTTGAACCCGCCAGTCTGACAAAACTGATGACCGCCTATATCGTATTATTTGAAATAGAACGTGGTGGCATTAGTCTTGAAGACAAAGTAAAAATTAGCGAGAAAGCATGGCGCATGGGTGGCTCCAGAATGTTTATTAATGTCAACTCATATGTATCCGTTGAAGAATTACTTAAAGGTTTGATAGTGCAATCAGGTAATGATGCCAGTGTCGCTTTGGCTGAACATATTGCTGGCTCTGAGTCAGCTTTTGTTGAATTAATGAACCAGCATGCAGAACGATTAAACTTGATTTCCACCCATTTTAACAACAGCACAGGCTGGCCGGATAAAAATCATTACACTACCGCGCGAGATCTCGCCAGGCTTAGTCAGGCGATCATTAACGATTTTCCGGAACACTATGCCTGGTACAAAATAAAAAAATATACCTATAACAATATTACTCAACCTAACCGTAATAGACTGTTATGGTTAGATGATCGCGTTGATGGCCTTAAAACAGGGCATACCAAAGCAGCAGGTTATTGTTTAATTTCATCAGCAAAACAAAATAACATGCGACTTATCTCTGTTGTTACGGGCACAAATAAAGACTCTGCTCGTATTGCAGCCAGTCGAAAATTATTAAATTATGGTTTTCGCTTTTTTGAGACGAATTTAATACACAAAGCAAATACAGAAATAACAAACATGCGGATATGGAAAGGAGAGCAGGAACAACTCTCGCTTGGAATAACTAAAGATTTGTACATCACTGTCCCTAAAGGTTTAAGCAGAAAAATAAAAAATAATATAAAAGTGGAAGCAATGATTGAAGCACCTGTCGCTAAAGGAAAAAGTTACGGCCAGCTCAATGTTGTGCTCGGAGACAAACAACTGGTAACGCAAGAGCTGGTTGCTTTATCTTCTATAAAAGAAGGTGGCATCTGGCGTAAACTATCCGATTATATTCAGTTAATGTTTCAATAAATAAGGTTTTATACGTTGATGACTTCTAAACTCGTTTATCTTAATGGTGACTATCTACCCATAAATAAAGCCAAAATTTCTGTACTGGATCGTGGTTTTATTTTTGGTGATGGTGTTTATGAAGTCATACCGGCGTATGGTGCTAAAGCACTTCGTTTTGAACACCACATGCAACGTTTGCAAAATAGTCTGGATGCCGTTCGCATAACCAATCCATTAACAAATGCACAATGGCAGGAAGTCCTCGATAAACTGATATCGGAAACCGGGCCGGAAGATCAGTACCTTTATTTGCACATAACACGCGGCGTCGCTTCACGCGATCATCGTTTCCCTGATGAAACAAAACCCACTGTATTCGTTATGAGTTCTGTTTTACAACCGGTTGAGCCCGCTTTGCTGGAAAAAGGAATCAGTGCAGTCACACTGGATGATATTCGCTGGCAACATTGCAATATTAAAGCCATTGCTTTATTGCCTAATATTTTATTGCGCCAGCAAGCAGTTGATCAGGATGCAATGGAAGCCATATTGATTCGTGATGGTGATATAACTGAAGGTGCTGCAAGTAATGTTTTTATTGTCAATGATGGTGTCATTAAAACACCTCCAAAAGGTAAAAAATTATTACCTGGCATTACTCGTGATCTTGTTGTCGAACTTGCTAAAACACACAATATGCCTGTTGAAGAAGTCGCAATTACAGAAAAAGAATTTCTCGCCGCAGATGAAGTCTGGTTAACCAGCTCCACCAAAGAAATTTTACCCGTCACTCGGATCAATGAGCAGCAAGTAGGAAATGGAAAACCGGGTGCTGTCTGGCGAGATGTGTATGAAAAATATCAGGATTACAAAGAGACATTACGTCAATAAATAGCTGTCTTGTATTAATCAAAATCATACCTATATTGTGACTTATGACTGACAAAACTAACAAAACTGACGAACTATTTAACTTTCCTTGTGACTTCCCCATTAAAATTATGGGACGTTGTGACTGCAATCTTGAAACACTGGTCATTGAAGTCATCAATCGTCATGTTTCTAATTTAACTGAAAATGCAGTCTCCACTCGCCCGAGTAAAAAAGGTAATTTTATTTCTATCACCGTTGTGGTCAATGCAACCAGCCGCGAGCAACTGGATAATATTTATCGTGAACTAACCGCGCGTGAAGAAATTTTGATGGCATTGTAGTTATCTAAAAAATTAAACTACCGTGCCCTCTATTTCCCAGCGGGGAATAATATTCTTATGACAACATCACCCAACAAACTCATTATTCGTGATCTTGGCATTCAAGACTACGGACCTATCTGGCAAGCAATGCAAAAGTTTACCGCAGAAAGAAATGAATCGACACCTGACGAACTATGGTGTCTGGAACACCCACCTGTTTTTACTATGGGACTTAACGGTAAAAAAGAACATTTATTAAATATAAAAAACATTCCTGTAATTAATATAGATCGAGGCGGACAAGTAACTTATCACGGCCCGGGTCAACTTATTATTTATACCTTAATCGACCTGAAACGATTAAATATTGGTGTTAAAGATCTCATTACGGCTATTGAGAAATCTATCATCAATCTGCTCAAGCAGTACGGTATCAATGGGAAAGGAAAAGAAAATGCACCCGGGGTATATATTAAGCAGAAAAAAATTGCCGCTTTAGGTTTACGCATTAAACGCAATCGGAGTTATCACGGTTTATCATTAAACATTGATATGGACTTAACACCCTTTCAACAAATTAACCCTTGTGGTTATAAGGGGCTAGAGGTAACACAAGTAAAAAATTTAAAACCTGAACTTGATTTAAATAATATTAAAACAGACTTAATCACTCATTTAAGCCAACTTCTCGGCTACAATAATATGACATATACTTCAAAAACAATCGTAAATAAAAATTTATAAAATACAACCGAAAATATTTTTATTTCTTAACGCCCTTCGTAAAGTTTTTTACACTTTTTACTTTGTTATAATCTAAACGCTCCATTAAATAACACAGGCAATCCTGACGAATAATATACTCATTCAAAGTTAACATAGATGGCATTAGTGCGACAGAAAAGCGTAAAACACCTTTCTCGCTGGAAAAATACTCTTCAAATACATCATCACCTTCTTCGTTAATTGCTTGCAAACAGGCTGTATCTCCACAATTAATATGAGCCAAAACCGTGCCTGGCGTTATCTCCTGAAAATTTAAACGATCCATATTGCCAATAAAATTCAGCGTTGCATTGGTTTGCTCAATACCAAAGTCCACACCTTCTGCCACTTTAACCGTAGCAACAGTATGAAAGACATCAATATCATGTTCAGCGACTTCGTGAGAGGGAAAATCCTGTAAATGAAGACAGGCATTAATAAATTCTTTTGCATGTTCTCTGCCGTGTGAATCTTCCGCTTTTCCACACTCAATAGTCGTTGCCGGACACAACTCAGATAATGCCAGAGATAAAACGCTATCCGGTCGCCTAAAATACACCACTGTTCGACTAAACAAAGTTGCAAGGTGAAAAAATGAAGATTCCAGTTCATTGATACAAGCGTAATGTGGATTAATCCCGGTATTATTATGTATATCAAGTGCTGCGAACAATGAAACTGACGCAAGAATTTCTAACAACTCAGCAGCCATTTTACCTTCAGCGGTTTGGTTATCTTTTTTCCATATTCGGTTAAAGTCCTGTTGACCCTCCAGCACCCGCAAACCTTCAGCAGCCGCGACAACATTACCAATAAAAAGATACAAACTTCGGGGCAAATCCTCTTCCTGGTATTTCAATAATAATTCACGAACAGCATCCCAACCGGTTGTTTCATTTCCATGTAATAACACGGAGACAAACAACACATCTTTACGCCGACCTTGCAAACGAATCAATGTCGGCCCTGAAAGATATTGATGTAAATCTTTGGCCTCAGCTTGTAATAAGCCTTCAGGTATTTCATCCAACACAGTTAACGTTGATGTTTTTTCATCTATTTTTTGAGTGTGCCAACGATGTACCGGTTCACCACTATTTTGATTTGTAATATATGCCCGGGTTAATGCATGCATATTTCGACCATATTTTTGAATAAATGAACGTTGCCACGTACTTCCATTTCGCCCTGACTTAACCCGGTCATGAATAATGCCAAGATATTTATCACTGTCTTCCATCGAAATCCCCAGTGAAGTTAAACCCTGACGGGCTAACGGCAATAGTTTTTCTAAAATTAAATCACGCGCATTAATATCTTCTTCATCAACCCAGCGTTGTGAACTTCGTAATCCAAACCTTGCTGCGGCATAAAAATTATCCCGCGCAAAACTATGTGGAATCTGATTTTCAATTGGCTCATCAAGTTCTGCTAATGCCGTTACCGCTCCATAATAAAAAGCAGCATTGGCAATCGCATCCACTGTTGTTGGTCCTGCAGGGACCACCCTTTGTTCAATTCTTAGATGCGGTTTACCTGTTTCATCAAAACCAATCAATGGCCTGTTCCAGCGCCAGATAGTGCCGTTATGTAAACGTAAATGCGCCAGGGTTTCATCGTTATCAAGTTCTACCGGCAATAAAACAGGATAGTGTTCAAGGTTTTCTTTAAAACATTCAAACAATGATTCACGAATATAACAATCACCAAAAGTAACCCGTCGAATCGGGCCAAAAGCAGCACCATCATAACCACCCACAGCAACCGCCTGCTCAAACACCGGGATACGCGTTTCATCCCAAAGATCTTTAGCAAATAAATAAGGAGAATTTACACTTAACGCCAGCAAAGGGCCGGTTATGGCAATGCTGGCATTAAATAAACGCACTGCATTGTCCTGATTAACCTGTAGATGAATTTGAAATGATGTTGCAGCCGCTTCCATCATAACATCACGATGTGTTACACGAAGATGTTCTACACCATTAATATCAAAAACCAATGGTTTTCCTTTACGCAGATGTAATACTTCACGATTTAATGCACGATAACGTTTCATTTTTGACATGTTAGCGAGGTTCAACACATCGTTGTCCAGGGTCGGTAAAATACCAATCATAACAATATCACTGTTTAATTCTGCAGCAGTCTCTTTACACTTTTTCCAGTTTTCATCCAGTTCATTTTGCATACGTGTTAAAGCATCCCCGCTTAAATCACAGGGTGTACTATTTAACTCAACATTAAAACTAGCCAGTTCTGGACTGGCAAGTGGACTATCCAGATTTTTAAGGAAAACATCGTTTATAGATGCGGGAGAAAGTTGCTCATCGACTAACCAGGATTCAATCTCAAATCCTGCACGGCCGGAAAAAGAAGAGAATTTATTTTCTTTAAACCACGTCTCCAGTAGTTCGGTTTCTTTTTTTAAAGATTTTTTAAAACGGTCAAAATCTGCGTCATTAAAACTACTGGCACGAATTTCTTCACCCATATTAAGTCCTTAAGATTTTGTTAACCATTATTCTTTAAGTATAGATCAAGCTCACTTAATCTTTCTGGCGTACCAACATCATGCCAAATACCTTGATAAAATTCACCCGTAACCTGCTGTTGATCCATTGCTTTGCGCAAAATCGGCGCAAGTGCCAGCTTGCCCCTAGGGTAGTCTTTAAATAAATCAGCATGATAAACACCGATACCGCTGAAGGTTTGTTTATTTTCACCTGTTTGTTCAAGCAAACCGGAATTTGTCAGAGCAAAATCACCTTCCAGATGATGCTCTGGATTCTCAACTAACAGCAAATGCGCTAATCCAGACAATGAAGAAGGTAAATTGGAAAGTTCATAATCACAAAAAATATCACCATTAATAACAATAAATTCGTTATTACGCTCATCTTTAAGCAAAGGCAAAGCATTAATAATTCCACCCGCAGTTTCCAATGCTTCAACCTCGGGTGAGTAGTGAATCGTTAAACCATAACGTGTACCATCGCCTAATGCCTGTTCTATTTTTTCACCTAACCAGGCATGATTAATAACCACTTCCGTAATCTGCGCTGCTTTTAATTTTTCGAGATGATATTCAATCAACATTTTTCCCGCGACTTTTAATAACGGTTTCGGCAGATTATCTGTTAATGGTCGCATCCGCTCACCACGGCCAGCAGCTAATATCATCGCTTTCAAAGAATATCACCCAATAATTTTTGCAACGGTTTAAATTCAGGATATCGCTCCAATACATCAAACACATAATCCATAGTGCGTGGAACATCTTTAAGATAACCTGTTTTTCCGTCACGGTGTTTTAGTCGCGAAAAAATACCTGCCACTTTTAAATGGCGCTGCAAACCCATTAAGTCAAACCAGCGTAAAAACTCAGAAAAACTCACCTCATTAATAATGCCTAAAGATTCCGCCTCTGTATGAAAAAATTTAACCCATGCTTCGATTTTTTGCCGTGGCCAACTGATATAACAATCTTTTAATAAAGAGACCAGGTCATAAGTCACAGCACCAATAACTGCGTCCTGAAAATCAATGACACCGGGCTTACCCGCATCATTTTTATTTACCATCAGGTTACGTGAATGATAATCACGATGCACACAAACCTGGGGTTGTGCTAATGCATTTTTTATTAGTATTTCAAACATTTGTTGCAGAACTTCTTTTTGTGGAGCAGTCAACGTAATTCCCAACTGTTTTTCCAAATACCAGTCTGGAAATAAAGCCAGTTCATTCGCTAATAAGGTTTTGTCATAAGTCGGTAAATCAGGATTTTTATTTTTCTGCATCAATAACAATGATTTCATTGCCGAGGTATACATTTCATCAACTGTATTATTATTTAATTCAGATAAAAAAACGGTATCTCCCAGATCACTAAGTAAAAGAAATCCTTGTTCTAAATCCTGTCGTAAAACCTGCGGCACATTCAAACCAAAATCAAACAATAACGTTGCCACATGTATAAAAGGCTTACAATCTTCCTTTTCAGGGGGTGCATCCATAACAATGTATGTGTTTTTAGCATCGGTAATACGAAAATAACGACGAAAACTGGCATCAGCTGAAGCGGGTGTAATATCCTGATATGTGATTCCATTATCATTTAACCAAACTTTAAGTTGTTCTAATCGATGATCCACTTTATTCTCCTATTATGAACATATTATACATTTATAAAATAAAGTCGAAAGCATGAAAAACAATAATCAACATAATCATTATGCCATTATCGATGTAAGCCGAGGCTTTGCTATTTTACTAATGTTTATTTACCACTTTAGTTTTGATCTGAATTATTATGGATTTATTCAACAGGATTTTTATCACGATGCGTTCTGGCTTAATTTTCGTTTACTCATTGTTTCTTTGTTTTTAACCATCGTTGGTATCAGTTTATATCTTGCCAGTTATCGTGGTTTGCGTAAAAAACGCTTTCAACAACGATTACTACTACTTATTTTTTATTCTGCATTGATCAGTATTAGTAGCTGGGTAATGTATCCAAAAGCCATGATTTTTTTCGGCATTCTACATTTTATTGCTGTTGCCAGCGTTCTCGGACTTTTATTTATTCGATTAGGGATCATTAATTTATTTCTGGGCATAACCCTGATTGTTGTCGCTCAGCTTATACAACATCCCTTTTTTGATCAGGCATTTTTACAGTGGTTTGGCCTCATGACCAAACTGCCTATAACAGTTGATTATGTACCCTTACTCCCCTGGTTTGGTGTAGTTTTAATCGGAATTTATCTGGGACAACTTTTAACTCAATGTCACCCTGAATCATTTTTCACGCGCTGGAAAAGCAATCATCCAGCCAGCAAATTACTGATACTTGGCAGCCGCTTCAGTTTGCATATTTATATGCTACATCAACCCCTATTTCTTGGAATACTCTATATAATAAGCCAAATTATCAGCTAGAATCAAAATAAAAGTAAACTGTGAAAAAAAACCAAACAAAAATCAAGCTTACTATTTTTGACCACGCTACTTTAAGCAAAGCAAATAAAGCCCGGGCGAGCTTACTGATTTTAGTATTGTTGAGTTTGTTCCCGACTCATTTCCTTTTTGCGACTGAAAGTCTATGTAAATTTCAGCCAGCATCAATAATAAACAAAGACACTTTTTCAACCGACGAAAAAACACATTTACAGTCCGATAAAGCTGAGCTTAGTGAAGAAAATATTTCTCGCTTTAGTGGTAATGTTGTTATTCAACAACAAGACAAACGCATAGAAACAGATGAAGCTGAATACACAAAACAAACCGAACAAATTGAGGCTAAAGGCAATGTGCGTTTTATCACACCCGATATTCAGGTTAAAAGTGAAGCAGCCAGCTTTAATCTAAAATCAGATAAAGCCGTATTAAAAAAAACCGAATATCAGAGTTTAACCAGCCGCGCCCGTGGTAATGCAGAAAAAATTGAAGTTAAAAACTCCAATGTTACGGAATTAAGTCATGCAACCTATACCACCTGTGATCCGAATAATAGTGACTGGCTATTAAGTGCAAGCAATTTAACCTTAAACAATGAAACCCATCAGGGTCATGCCAGCCATGTTGTACTTCGATTTAAAGATGTGCCTTTCTTTTATTTTCCCTATCTACGTTTTCCTTTAACTGAAGATCGTTTATCGGGATTTTTATTTCCAACTTTTGGCAATTCTGATCAACATGGCACTGAATTTAAAGTCCCTTATTACTGGAATATTCATCCTCAACTTGATGCCACCATTACCCCCTGGTATATGTCCAAACGCGGCACATTATTGAATACGGAATTTCGTTACCTGACAGAAAATAATAATGGCACGCTGGTGGCTGAATATTTAAATAATGATAAAATAGTTAATGCCAATCGTGAACGTTTATATTGGAAACATGAATCAAAACCAGGTTTGGGCTGGCAGGCAAAAGCTGAATATAACTATGTTGCAGATAATAACCACCTGGTTGATTTTAGTAATGATTTAAACAGCACCAGCAGCACTTACTTAACACGAACCGGGGATGTTACTTACAACACACCAAACTGGTTGTTAAACATCAAAGCAGAAGATCACCAGATATTGATATTAAGCGGCCTGGATCCCTATAAACGCATGCCGAAAATTACATTTAACTCGCGCCATGCAATAATAAACAACAGCTTAAATTATACTTTACAAAGTGAAGCGGTACGTTTTGCTCATAAAGATAACAATAAAGTCATTGGCGAACGCATCCATTTAAAGCCCGGCATTTCATATCCCTTACGTTCCGCAGCAGGATTTTTTGAACCAAAATTATCTGTGCAATACACAAGTTATAACCTGGAACAACCAAGCGGTGAAACTGAACTTTCCCGAACCATTCCCACGTTTAGTCTTAATAGTGGTTTATTTTTTGAACGTGATAGTCAATTTTTTAACACCTCGTATATTCAGACTCTTGAACCACAATTGTTCTATGTTTATACCCCCTACAAAGATCAATCTGCTTTCCCTGTCTTTGATACGTCAATATATGAATTTAATGTAAACCAGCCTTTCACTGATTATCGTTTTAATGGTATCGACCGGATTGGTGATGACGATCGACTCACCGCAGCACTGGCAACCCGTTTTATTAACCAGGAAAACGGGCTTGAAGTATTTATGGCAAGAATAGGACAAATTTATTACTTTACCGATCGTAAAGTACAACTCCCTTCCAGTCCTGTTAACACCGCTTCTCGTTCAAACATTATTGCCGAAGTTAAAACTCAGTTTAATGCTTATGGCAAGTGGAACCTGTCATCACAAGTTGAATGGAATACCGTGTTAAAAGAAACCGTATTTAGCAGTAGCAAACTGGGGTATCAATATAATAATTTTAACCTCAACCTGGCTTATCGGTATCAACAAAATCAGCTTGATACACGCGAGGTGACACTCGACTGGAAAATTAATCCACGCTGGCAACTTAATGCAAAACATCTTTACGATATAAAAGACGATCATGTTATTGAAAATTTATTTGGAATAAATTATGGAAGTTGTTGCTGGGGACTGAAACTAAGTTCGAAAGAACGTTATCTCAGTAATACGCAAACAGATCGGGGTATTTTCCTGGAATTAATACTCAAAGGGCTCGGTGGCTTCGGCATCCGACAATAAATTAAATAGCGAAATTTAAAGGTCCCCTCCCCTGTATAACCCCTCTTCCAGTGGTTTGTTGTCTTTTTTTGTGTTCTTTAGCCCCCCTTCGCGGCTAAATTATTATTAAAAGCCCATATTCTGGTATAATTCTTGGTTTAACAACTCAGGTTTCAGGGTCTTCCTATGCGCAGTTTTTCTTTTTTTAGCTTGTTTTTCTTACTTTTGTTGCCTACTGCTCAGCTTATAGCGAAACCGGCGGTGATCCCACTCGACAAAATTATTGCTATTGTTGATGACAATATTATCACCCAGGTTGAGCTTGATGAGCGTATTAAACTCATCAGCCAGCAGATAAAACAGCGCGGCAGTCGTCTTCCCTCACAGGACAGCCTGCGCAAACAAGTATTAGAGCGCCTCATTCTCGAAAAGCTGCAGTTAGACCTGGCTAATAGAACCGGTATCCGGGTTAATGATGAAATGCTTAATCGCGTTGTCATGAATATTGCACAGGAAAATCGTCTTTCGATGGAACAGTTTCGTAAAGTATTACTAAAAGATGGTTATGAATTTAGTGATTTCCGCGAGAATATTCGTCGTGAGATCACCATTTCCCGTTTACGCAAAATACGAGTAGCAAACAAAGTTAATGTTTCTGATCAGGAAATTAATAATTATATAAATCAATCTTTAGCAGGAAAATCCACGGGAGATGAATATCGCCTGAGTCATATTTTAATTGCGACTCCCGAAGCCGCCATACCAGAACAAATTGAAGAAGCAAAAGAAAAAGCACAAAAAATATTTGAGAATTTACAAAAAGGCGCGGATTTCACTCAAACAGCAATTGCTGTTTCTAATGATGAACTTGCTTTAAAAGGTGGTGATTTAGGCTGGCGTAAAACAGCACAACTACCTACTATTTTTAACGCTGTTGTAAGTAAAATGCGTAAAAATGAAATTAAAGGACCGCTACATAGTGCCAGTGGATTTCATATTATTAAGTTACAGGATAAACGTAGCAATAATAAAAAGCACATTGTAAGTCAAGCCATGGCAAGGCACATTCTCATTCAGCCAACTCAAATTCTTAGCCGGGAAGATGCTCGATTGCGTCTAGAAAATATTCGTCAACGTATTATCAATGGCAGTGATTTTGCCAACCTGGCACGCGCAAGCTCAGACGATAAAGCCGCGGCAGCTGAAGGGGGAAGTTTAGGCTGGATAAGTCCAGGAATGATGGTGCCCACATTTGAAGAAGAAATGAAAAAACTTAAACCCGGTGAAATAAGCCAACCCTTCCTGACAAAATTTGGCTGGCATATTGTACAAGTCTTATCACGTCGTAAACATGATAATACTCAGCAATTCCAGCGCAGTCAGGCTATCAAACTTATTCGCAAAAGAAAAACTGAAGAAGCTGTTCAGGACTGGTTACGCCGCTTACGGGCGGAGGCGTATGTTAACTATCTTAGCAACAAATAAGGAGGCCATTGCACGAATGGTGCGAAACCAGATAATTGTGTTGAAACTTCTTCAAAATGCTCATGTACTTCGTGTACATTGTGCTTTTTCATCAGTTTCGCCTTATTCTCTGGCTTCTCGCTATCCGTGCAAAGGCCTCTAGTAACAACAAATGCGCTTTGTTATCACACCAGGTGAACCCGCAGGTATTGGACCAGATATCATGATACAACTTGCGCAAAACACGCATGCGCATGAACTGGTCTGTATTGCCGATCCCATTATGTTGCAACAACGCGCAGCAAAACTTGGCTTACCACTCAACATCCATCTTTATGATGCTAATAAAGCTCAACCACAAGCAGCAGGCTGTTTAACGGTTTTAGAAGAAACATTAAACAATCCCTCCGTTTGTGGCACCGCCGATAAAACAAATGCGTTAAGCCAGCTTAATGCGTTAAAACGTGCAGTGAAAGGTTGTCTCAGTGGTGAATTTTCTGCCCTCATCACCGGCCCGATGCATAAAAGTATAATCAATGACGCAGGCATTCCCTTTACCGGTCATACTGAATACCTGGCCGAGTTAAGTAATACAAAAAAAGTCGTCATGATGCTGGTCGCTCCCAGCTCCAACAAACACCTTCGCGTTGCACTGGCCACCACACACTTGCCACTCGCCAAAGTGAGTCAGGCTATTACCAAGCAAAGTCTTACTGAAATCATTACCATTTTAAATAATGATTTAAAAAAACACTTTGGCATTAAACATCCCCGCATTCTTATTTGCGGCCTTAACCCACATGCCGGTGAAGATGGCCATCTTGGTATGGAAGAAATTGAAACCATCACACCGGTAATAAATGAACTGAAAAACAAAGGCTTCAATTTAAATGGCCCATTGCCGGCTGATACTTTATTTACTCAACCTTATCTCGACAATGCAGATGCAGTCCTCGCCATGTATCATGATCAAGGCTTACCAGTATTAAAACACGTTGGCTTTGGCACAGCCGTCAATGTCACCTTAGGCTTACCTTTTATTCGTACCTCGGTTGACCATGGTACGGCTCTGGATCTTGCCGGAACCGGGAAAGCCAGCAATGGTAGTTTTACAACTGCTTTAAACATGGCGATACAAATGGCAAATAAAACAACGGCCGAAGAAATCACGATAAAAAATACCGCAGTGGAAAATTAAGATGTCACATAAACCACGTAAACGTTTTGGACAAAATTTTCTGCATGACAAAATGGTCATCCAACGGATCGTTAACAGTATCAACCCTCGTCAGGGTGATCACATTGTTGAAATTGGCCCCGGTGAAGGCGCGTTAACAGAATTAGTGCTCGATAAAATTGGTGTAATGGATGTTGTCGAGTTAGACCGGGATTTGATCCCGCTTTTAAAGATTCGTTTTGTTCTTAATGATGGATTAAATATTCATCAGGCCGATGCCTTAAAATTTAATTTTTGTCAGCTACAAAAAGATGAAAAAAAATTGCGCATTATCGGTAACCTGCCCTATAACATTTCCACTCCCCTATTGTTTCATTTGTTTGATAACAGTCACTGCATACAGGATATGCACTTCATGCTACAAAAAGAAGTGGTCGATCGTATTGTTGCCAACCCCGGAGATTCCGCTTATGGCCGACTCAGTATTATGCTGCGATATTTTTGTCACGCGGAATATGTTTTCACCGTTAAACCCGGCGCATTCCGACCTGCACCAAAAGTAGACTCCGCCATTGTGCGTTTAGTCCCGCACGATAAACCACCCGTTGAAATTAATAATTTTGATGAATTTTCAAAGCTGGTCAATTTTAGTTTTACTCAACGCCGCAAAACCTTACGCAATATTTTAAAAGGAAAACTTGACGTTGAACAAATCGAAGCACTCGACATAGAACCCACAATACGACCAGAACGGTTGTCATTAGAAGATTTTACAAAACTTGCTAATATCATCAGCGGTTAATTTAAAACAAGCTTAATCATAAAAATCTTCCAATGCATCAAGTGGGCTTTTAATACTATCATGATTTTTTTGCATGACGTGTGTATAAATCTCTGTGGTCTTTACATCTTTATGCCCTAACAATACTTGCAATACACGAATGTTCTCACCATTTTCCAATAAATGTGTGGCAAAGCTATGTCGTAGTGTATGAGGTGTGGCACGTTTAACAATATTGGCTTTATTCCTTGCATCTGTTACTGCTTTTTGAATGACTGTTTTATGAATATGGTGACGCATCACTTTTCCTGAACGAGGATCCGTTGAACGCACTTTAGAAGGAAATAAATACTGCCAGCCAAATGAAACATTTGCTTTGGTATATTTACGTTTTAATGCTGTGGGCAAATAAACTTCGCCATAACCTTCTTCCAGGTCTCTATCATGTAATCGCCTTGCAAATTCAATTTGAGATCGTATAGGCTGGTGTAAAACTTGAGGGAAAATGGTTGTACGATCTTTACCGCCTTTCGGGTTTCTGACATAAATTTGATTGTTATCAAAATCAATGTCATGAATACGTAAACGAATCACCTCTAAAGAACGTAAACCTGAACCGTACATTAACCCCGCTAAAATTTTTGCCGTCCCTTTCATGCAAGAAATCAACTTCCGAGCTTCATCTTTACTTAAAACAGTAGGTAAATTTTTTCTTTTACTTGAACGCTTTGCACGAATATCGAGATCCATCGGCATATCAAGCACTTTTTTATAAAGAAACATAATGGCATTAAAGGCTTGATTTTGAGTTGAAGCGGCAACATCACGGTTAACCGCAAGATGACTTAAGAAACGTTCAATTTCAAATTTACCCATTTTTCTTGGATGTTTTTTACCGCTGAAACGAATAAATTTTAAAATCCATTCAACATATGATTTTTCTGTATTGTAAGCGTAATGATAAAACCGAAGTGTCTCGCGAACTTGATCCATTAATCTCGACGCAGAAGGCCGAAAAGTAGTTGATTCTTCCATGATAAAAATCCTTTTAGTTTATTAGAAACTTCTAATCCTGAAGCTACTTTTTCCCTTAAATATCATAATAGGGAGTCTCGTTACTAGTATAAGACTACCTTTACCCCTTAAATATCGCAATAGGTAGTCTTTGAAAACTGAATTGAATAAACTAAACAAAAATACCATTTTTAGACTCCTTTTACCCCTTAAATATCGTAATAGGTAGTCTTAAAGGTGATATATTATAGAGAAATAGGTAGTCTTAGAAGGCATCCTATCAACAAGTTATGCAAAATAAGGAAATGCAAATGGAACCATGCATTGTCGAAGTACGCTTCTTAAAAGAGAGACGCTTATTTTATATATTTACATTGTTAACCATTACAGCACCATTTTTATCACTAATAGAAACATTACGCCCAAACTCTGAGGAGTTTCATACGTGGTTCCAACGGAGCGGATCTGCAATGGTTGTTTTAGCATTACTTGCTGAAACTCATGCATATCAAATGTTTGATGCTTTTAAACCAACTGGGTTTGTAAGTAACACCTATTCATCAACTAAAGAAAAATATTATCATCAAGTTAAATGGTATAACCTAATAGCATTTGTTTTATTAACATTTGGTACAATTATATGGGGTTATGGTGACTTACTCATTTAATATGCATAACAAGTGCATTAAGAACATTCGCTTATCGCTCATTGGGACTTTTAAAAGAGGCGCTCTCGCTTCTCTTTTAAAAGCCCCTTATGCAAATCGTTATGTGTAAAAATAAAACGTGCACAGGCAACACAGATTCAAGTCTTTTTATTAAAGCTATTAATAGTGACTATTAATATAATCGCATATACTAATAAAATACTTTCAAGATTAATAGAAAGACCAAGATATACATTAA
>JAUWUS010000071.1 GCA_030617815.1 Gammaproteobacteria bacterium | reverse complement strand
TACAGTTAAACTTTAATCAGGTAGACTGCCCGCACTTATGAATTTACATTGTGATTTACACAGTCATTCCACGGTTTCTGATGGTACTTTAACGCCAACAGAACTGATTTTGCGTGCATTTGAAAAAGATGTCGAGGTTTTTGCTTTAACGGATCATGATGCGACGGAAGGATTAAAAGAAGCGGCAGTGGCGGCAGATAAAGTGGGTTTACATTTTATTCCCGGCATTGAGTTATCCGTTACCTGGAGTCATCAGACCATCCATATTGTTGGTTTGGGGATTAATCCTGATGACGAGGTATTAAATAAAGGTTTAAAAAAATTACGCGAGTTTCGTAACCGCCGCGGTGAGGAAATTGCACAAAAGCTGGAAAAAGCCGGTTTTGATAATCCCTTTGAAGGCGCTAAGAAATTTGCCAACGGTGAAATCCTGAGTCGTACTCATTTCGCGCGCTATATAGTTGAACAGGGTAGAGCAAAAGATATTCGTCAGGTTTTTAAACGCTTTTTAGTCAGGGGAAAACCGGGTTTTGTTGCAGGAAAGTGGGCCAGTTTAGAAGATGCCTTGTCGTGGATACAGGGTGCTGGAGGTATTGCGGTTATTGCTCATCCCGCGCGTTATAACCTTTCTGCAACACGCTTGCGACAGTTAATTTCTGACTTTAAAGAGCATGGCGGGATAGGTTTTGAGGCCGTTTCGGGCAGTCATAGCCCGGACGAAGAATTACGAATGGCGCAACTTGCGAATCAGTTTGAGCTATTTGTTTCTAAAGGGTCTGATTTTCATAGCCCGGAAAATATCTATCGGGAATTGGGCGCTTTGCAGGACATTCCAGCAGGTAGTATTCCTCTTTGGCACAGTGATGCCTGGAAAGAGAGAATAGGTTTTAAATGAGCCAGTTTTTCCAAATCCACCCTGATAACCCCCAACAGCGCTTGATTCATCAAGCCGTTGAAATGTTGCGCGAAGGGGCGGTTATTGTTTATCCAACGGATTCTGCTTATGCGCTGGGTTGCCATATTGGTGACAAAAAAGCATTAGATCGTATTCGGCGCATCCGTGAGGTTGATAGCAAACATAATTTTACTTTGATGTGCCGTGATTTATCGGAAATCAGTACCTATGCAAATTTAACCAATAATGCGTTATATCGAAGTTTAAATGCGCACACTCCGGGACCTTACACCTTTATTCTTAAAGCAACTTCTGAGGTGCCTCGGCGTTTGATGCATCCAAAACGGCGCACTATTGGCATTAGAGTACCTGTAAATCCAATTGCACACAGGTTACTTGAAGAGTTTAGTGAGCCTATTATGAGTACCACTCTTATTTTACCCGGTGAGGATATGCCGCTCACCGATCCGTATGATATTCGGCAAATACTCGAACACCAGGTCGATTTGGTAATTGACGGCGGTTATTGTGGACTTGAGCCAACGACGGTAGTGGATATGACGGGGGATGTGCCACAGGTTGTGAGAAAAGGCGAAGGTGATCCCGCTCCGTTTGAGTAAATTTTAACCAATAAGAAAATCTATTTTTCACCATTGAGGTCACAGAGCTTTATTGCCTCTTTCCTCTGTGCCCTCAGTAGTTCAATGTCTTGACTTTCTTGGCGGTTAAACGTCTTTTAGAATATAATGCGGCCTTTAACTCAGCATAATAATAACTCCCCAATTTCAGGTATTTTCAGGAGAAAAGATTGAATTCCTTAACCAATCCACAGCATCGTGTATTGTCTGGCATGCGTCCAACCGGCGCTTTACACCTTGGTCATTATCATGGTGTTTTAAAGAACTGGATAAAACTTCAGCATGAATATGAGTGTTATTTTTTTGTTGCAGACTGGCACGCGCTAACGACACACTATGAAGAATCTCATGTCATCCAGGAGAGTGTCTGGGATATGGTGATTGACTGGTTAGCGGTGGGAGTTAATCCGGGCTCAGCGACCTTGTTTATTCAGTCAAGAATTCCTGAACACGCGGAATTGCATGTTTTACTCTCAATGATGACACCTCTTTCATGGCTGGAGCGTGTTCCCAGCTACAAAGATCAACAGTTGAAACTCAAAGATCGTGATCTTGGCACTTACGGATTTCTGGGTTACCCATTACTACAAAGTGCTGATATTTTGATGTATAAAGCCGGTTTAGTGCCTGTAGGCGAAGATCAGGTTGCTCATGTTGAGCTGACCCGTGAAGTGGCAAGACGTTTTAACCATATATATGGCCGCGAAGCCGGTTTTGAAAAAAAAGCAGAAACCGCTGTTAAGAAAATGGGTAAGAAGAATAGCAAGCTTTACAATGAGTTACGTAAGAGTTATCAGGAAAAGGGTGATGCAGAAGCGTTATCTAAAGGTAAGGCTTTATTAGATACTCAACAAAACATTACGCTGGGTGACAAAGAGCGTTTGTTTGGCTATTTGGAAGGCAGTGGCCGCATTATTTTGCCTGAGCCAGAGTCCTTATTGACGCCATCATCTAAAATGTTCGGTTTAGATGGTCAAAAAATGTCCAAATCATACGGTAATACCATTGCTCTACGTGAAGATCTTGATGTGGTTGAAAAGAAATTACGTACAATGCCAACTGATCCTGCGCGAGTGCGCAAAACGGATCCGGGTGATCCTGAAAAATGTCCTGTCTGGAATTTGCATCAGGTATACTCAGATGAAGAAACCAAAGCCTGGGCAGCGAAAGGTTGTTGCACGGCCGGGATTGGCTGTATTGATTGTAAAGGTCCGATTATTGATGCGGTAAAAGCGGAGTTAACACCGATTCATGAACGCGCGAAAGAGTTTGAAGCGGATCATGATTTAGTTCGAAGTGTTATTAATGAAGGTTGTGAACGCGCGCGCGATGTCGCGAAACAAACGATCAGTGAAGTTCGTCAGGTTATGGGGCTTAAATATAGCTAAGAACAATATAATAACGATACACTTAAAGTAAAATAGTTAAAGTAAATTATTAAGATAAAACAGGCGTAAAGATAAAACGTGGAAACTGAAAACGGACAACCGGAACAACAAGAAATGCCTTTTGCAGTCGTGCAGGGTAGTCCTCTTACTGTTGTGCCTAAAGATCTTTATATCCCGCCGGATGCATTGGAGATTTTCTTGGCGGAGTCCTTTGAAGGTCCACTGGATTTATTGCTTTATCTTATTAAACGGCAGAATCTGGATATCCTGGATATTCCGGTTGCTGATATTACGCGGCAATATATGGAATACATTGATTTAATGAAAGATATGCGTTGGGAGCTTGCCGCAGAATATCTTTTAATGGCCGCGATGCTGGCAGAGATTAAATCTCGTATGTTATTACCTCGTCCAAAATTGGATGAGGATGAAGAAGGTGATCCGCGTGCAGAACTAGTTCGCCGTTTACAAGAGTATGAACGTTTTAAAAAAGCCGCAGAAGATATTGATTACTTACCTCGATTGGAAAGAGACCTGCACGTTGCAGAAGTAAAAGGACCGAACCTTAAAATTGTGCGTTCACCGCCTGAAGTTGAGTTAAAAGAAGTGTTACTTGCCTTTAAAGATATTATGCAGCGGGCATCACTTTATGAACATCATTCAATTGCAATGGAACCGTTATCTGTTCGTGAGCGTATGTCGCTGGTATTAGAAAAATTAAACGCGGATACATTCACTGACTTTGGTGAGTTATTCACGATTGAAGAAGGCAGGAGTGGCGTTATTGTGAGTCTTTTAGCGATATTAGAACTTATTAAACAGTCTTTGATTGAGATAGTGCAAACAGAATTGTATGGCCAGATTCATGTTAAAGCACTTGTTGCAGTTAATAAATAAATTAAAGTCAGGATATTTTTTACATGAGTGAATCTACAGCACCAGAAAATCTAGATGATGCTAACGAAAGTTTAGACAAACCTAAAAAAATTATTATTAATTCAGATCTTAGTGAAAAAGAATTAATGCGGGTTTTAGAAGCTGCATTATTTTCTGCAGGACAAACATTAAATTTTGATCGTCTAATGAGTTTGTTTCCTAACGATAAACATCCTGGTAAAGATGCTATTCGTGATGCGCTTAAAACATTGCAAGAACAATATCTTGAACATACTTCTCTTGAATTAAAAGAAGTGAGTAGCGGATTCCGTTTTCAGGTAAGAGATGATTATTCAAGTTGGGTTGCGAAGTTATTTGAAGAGCGTCCTGCGCGTTATTCACGGGCGACGTTGGAAACACTGGCTTTGATTGCTTATCGTCAACCTATTACGCGTGCTGAAATTGAAGAAGTGCGTGGTGTAAGTGTAAGTTCGCAGATCATTAAAACAATGATTGAACGTGACTGGATTCGTGTTGTTGGGCATCGTGATGTACCTGGCAAACCTGCTCTTTTTGCTACAACTAAAGGTTTTCTTGATTACTTTAACCTTAAAAGTTTGACTGAGTTACCTGCACTGGCTGAATTGCGTGATATTGATGCGATTAATGCCGAGCTGGATCTTCAGGTTCCTGCTGTTACCCCTGTGCCTGCTGTTTCAGCAACAACTAATGATGATGTCGAAAGTGATGAAAATTCTTCTCTGTCTGAAGAAAGTGGTCATGAAAGTGAAATAGATAAAACATCAGAAGTTGTTCATTAATATTTTTTAGTATTCTTTTTTTCTTTATATAAAAACACTGTAATTCAATATGGATGAAAAACTTCAAAAGGTTTTAGCTCGTGCAGGCATTGGTTCTCGTCGTGAAATGGAACGATGGATTGAGCAAGGCCGCGTAAAAGTTAATGATCAAACCGCGACATTGGGTGACCGTGTTTCGAGTAAAGACAACATCAAGGTTGATAATAAATTTATTAGCCAACGACGTACTCAGGTTCAACAACGTGTTATTGCTTATCATAAACCCATTGGCGAAGTTTGTACTCGGGATGATCCGGAAGGTCGAACAACAATATATTCCAACTTACCTAAGTTGAAATCCGGACGTTGGATAAGTGTTGGCAGACTTGATTTAAATACTAGCGGTTTATTATTACTGACAACCGACGGAGAGTTAGCCAATAAGTTAATGCATCCATCCGGTGAAATTGAACGTGAATATGCCGTGCGAATTTTAGGTGAAGTTTCTCCTGATATTATTAAACAACTTAAAACGAGTGTGCCACTTGATGATGGCGATGCTCATTTTTCTGATGTTAAATCTGCGGGTGGAGAAGGCGCAAACCATTGGTACCATGTTATTTTAAAGGAAGGACGTAATAGGGAAGTACGTCGTTTATGGGAATATTTTGGTTTTGCAGTTAGTCGGCTTATGCGTATACGTTATGGTGATATCACATTAGAACGTCGTCTGCGTCCATCTAAAAGCGAAGATTTAACGGAGCAAGAAATGCAATCTCTTTATGAATCTGTCGGGCTTAAATACACGGTTGTGGATATACAGAAGAAAGATAAAAGTCGTTTTAAAGCAAATAAAACAGCTAAAGCTACAAATCGTTCAGTTTACAAAGGTAAGTCTTCGCGTGGCCGTCGTTAAAGATTAATGTACTAAATTGTCCTGTTCAGTTTCTTTTCTTTGATGTTTTGATTCTACTGTGTAGCGTTTTAATGCAGTGGGTAATTTAATATGTTCAGCAACCATAACAAGAATTTTATGTGTGTCACCCATAGCAATATTGATTAAATCTTCTACCATGTCTTCGTCTTCTAAAATTTCGGTATAGTTACGTAATATATAAATACCAAAATGCTGACTGCTTTCAATATGTTCCATTAAATCTTCAGGTAGTTTTGTTTTTGGAATCGATATATGAGAAGCGCCTAGCCTAAATAAGGGTTGTTCAGGTTGCGCGAGGTAAAAAGGTTTTTTACTATGTCGGCTGAGTTCAAGAAATAAATCACAAACGTGATCAACCTCATAACTTTCCATTGTTATGATTCGATAACCACTATCTAGCATTTTTTCTATGGGATTTAAATATTCTTCCATGATTCTGTTTGTAGTTCGATTCCAATTGTCATCATTATAGACAATCAAACTGTAGGGTACAGTCTGAACTGTGAATTAACGCTAAGTATAATAATAAACAGTTAAGTATTCGCAGTAAATGTAAGTGAAATATTTGTCCTTATTTTTTGTGTAAATTGATGGGAATGAGGGTCATATAAAAGTAACTAGGCTAATATAGAGTAAGTCAGGGGGCAAATGATCATGTTGTTATCAATCCGTTATTTACACTATTGGACTCTATTTATAATACTGCTGATGAGCTCAGTTGTCGTTTATTTGCCGGCACAAGCAGCAGAGCCGCAACCAATGCAGCCTGATGCTCTGCAATCAGATATGGTTAATCCCGGTTACATCGAAAAACCGGCATGGTTTAAAGAATCATTTCTGGATTTACGTGAAGATGTGCAGGAAGCCACGCAAAGTAAAAAAAGGGTATTACTTTATTTTTATCAGGATGGCTGTCCTTATTGCGCGAAGTTATTACAGGATAATTTAGGCCAGAAAAAATTTGCTGATAAAACACGAAAACACTTTGATGTGATTGCGATCAACATGTGGGGCGATAAAGAGGTAACTGATTTAAAAGGTCGTCTTACAACAGAAAAAAAATTCAGCGAACAAATGAGAGTCATGTATACACCGACACTGGTCTTCCTGACTGAAAAAGGGCAGGTTGCATTACGGGTGAATGGTTATTATGCGCCAAACAAATATGAAACTGCGTTAGATTATGTTCGCGGACACAATGAGAGAAAAATTTCATTTCGTGATTACGCACATAAATTTTTAAAACAAAAAACGTCAGGAAAATTACATCAGCCATCATTTATTTTAAAACCACCGTATGATTTAAAAAAACTACTTGCTTCCAGTAAACCCCTGTTGATTTTATTTGAGCAAAAAAAATGTTATGCCTGTGATGAATTGCATAATGATATTTTTAAACGCAAAGAAACACTCAAACAAATAAAACGTTTTAATGTGGTGCGCCTGGATATGTGGAGCAAAGATAAGCTGATTAATTTTCAAGGTAAAACAGTTACCGCAAAAGCATTGGCCAAAAAACTTAAGATTATCCATTCACCCAGTTTTATATTTTTTGATAAAACCGGTAAAGACATTTTCCGTATTGATGCCTATTTAAGATCATTTCATATCCAGTCTGTTTTGGATTACATTGCTTCTGCTGCATATAAAAAACAGCCAAACTTCCAACGTTACATTGCCGACAGAGCCGCTAAACTGGAAGCACAAGGTGTGCATGTTGATTTAATGAATTGATATAAATCTATATTTTCAGTATTTTCGTTTGCTTGATTCTGCTAATCAGGCATGATTCAATTACAACGTAAATTATAACTGGTGTAAATAAAGGATTTTAGGGCCTTTAGCTCAGTTGGTAGAGCAGGGGACTCTTAATCCCTTGGTCCCGGGTTCGAATCCCGGAGGGCCCACCATTATTCTATTCACTTTGATAGATTTCCACTTAACCTCATGAGCCGGTATACTGCGGTCTCAAATTTATGCGGATGTGGTGAAATTGGTATACACGGTAGATTTAGGTTCTGCTGCCGTAAGGCGTGAGAGTTCGAGTCTCTCCATCCGCACCATTTAATTCTAGAAGTTCTGATTGAAATAGAGGATAAGGTAATGCAAGTTTCTGTTGAAACCACCCAGGGTCTTGAGCGTAAAATTACGGTCGCGATTGAAGAAGAGCGTATTTCCAGTGTTGTTGATGGTCGCCTTCAGGATATGACAAAAACCGTTAAAGTGAAGGGTTTTCGCGCCGGTAAAGTGCCTCTGAAAATTGTTAAGCAGCAATATGAAGAGCAAGTACGGCAGGAAGTCGTGGGTGATGTTTTGCAATCGACTTTATTTGAAGCGATTGGACAGGAAAAACTGAAACCTGCGGGTCAACCCCGTATTAATTCAGTTAAAAGTGATCCTGGCCAGGGTGTGGAATATACCGCGTTATTTGAGGTTTATCCTGAATTTAAACTGGGTGATCTATCCAAAGAAACCATTGAAAAGCACGTTACTGAATTGGCCGATGCTGATGTTGATGAAATGTTAGAAACAGTACGTGGTCAGCATAAAGAATGGGGGTCAGTCGAACGTGCGGCGAAAAACGGTGATCAGCTTAATATCAATTTTAAAGGCATGATTGAGGGTGAAGTTTTTCCTGGCGGTGAAGCGAAAGACATGCCGATTGAGTTAGGCAGTGGCCGCATGATCAAAGGTTTTGAAGACGGTTTAATTGGCGCTAAGGCGGGTGATGACGTGACCTTGAGTGTGACTTTCCCGGATGATTACCACGCAAAAGATTTAGCCGGTAAAGCTGCTCAGTTTGAAACGCATGTAAATAAGGTAGAAGAAGCCCAATTACCTGAGTTAAATGATGATTTTGCGAAAAAACTGGGTATTAAAGATGCCAGTGTTGAAAATATGCGCAAAGAAATCAAAGAGAACATGCAACAAGAGTTGAATGCACGTTTAAATACACAATTGAAATCTGCGGTGATGGATGCATTAATAAATGTCCATAAATTTGACGTACCGACGCCCTTGATTGAAGATGAGTCTGAACATCTTAAGAAAGATATGATGAAAAATCTGGAGCAGCAGGGTATGCAAGATCAAGGTTTGAAGATGGATGCCAGTATGTTTGCAGACCAGGCAGCTCGTCGGGTAAAGTTAGGCCTGATAATGTCAGAAATCGTGCAAGCTGAAAAAATTGAAGCCGATGAAGACCGGGTAAAGAAAAAAGTTGATGAAATTGCAGCACCGTATGAGCAGCCACAACAAGTGATTGACTATTATATGGGTGATAAGCAGCACCTTGCAGAAATAAAAGCGCTGGTGACGGAAGAACAAATAGTCGATTGGGCTATGGAAAAAGTGAAAGTGGTCGACAAGAGTAAAACGTTCAAAGAGATTATGAATCCTGAACAAAAATAAAGAGTCTGGCATTCGTGCAAAAGTCTCAAAATTTAACAATTAGCCTTAAGGATAAGATTTCGTGACCGATAAAACAGTTAACACCGAAATTATGAGTCAGTTGGTTCCAATGGTCGTTGAACAAACGGCCCGTGGTGAGCGTTCTTACGACATTTACTCCAGACTACTGAAAGAACGCATTATTTTTCTGGTAGGGCAAGTTGAAGATCATATGGCAAACCTGGTGGTTGCTCAGATGCTTTTCCTTGAATCCGAAAATCCGGATAAAGACATTTATTTGTACATTAATTCACCAGGGGGCTCGGTGACGGCTGGATTGTCAATTTATGACACCATGCAGTTTATTAAACCGGATGTGAGTACTCTGTGTATCGGCCAGGCAGCCAGTATGGGTGCGTTATTACTGGCTGGGGGCGAAGCAGGCAAGCGTTTTGCCTTACCTCATGCGCGCACCATGATTCATCAGCCATTAGGCGGTTTTCAGGGGCAGGCAAGCGATATTGAGATACACGCTAAAGAAATAATTGAAGTTCGGGAACGATTGAACAAAATTCTTGCCGAACATACCGGGAAGACGATGTCTGATATCCAGAAAGATACTGACCGTGATAATTTTATGAATGCGGAAACATCAGTAGAGTATGGCCTGATTGATGAAGTGATGACGCAGCGTAGTATAGAGAATAAAGACTAGAAAGAGGCAATTAAAGCTGTAATTGCTTAAAATTACAGCAGGTTTAAGCTAAAAAATGTGGTGTTATGACTTGAAAAAGTCGCTAAAACTCCGCATGGTATAGACATGATTATGTTCATGATGAGGCAAAAGACATGAGCGACGATAAAAACACCGGTGACGGTGGAAAACTGCTGTATTGCTCGTTTTGTGGCAAAAGTCAGCATGAAGTGCGCAAGCTTATTGCAGGTCCGTCTGTGTTTGTTTGTGACGAATGTGTTGAATTATGCAGTGATATTATTCGTGAAGAAATACAGGAACAATCCAGTAAAACGGATGGAGATGTACTTCCAACTCCGCATGAAATCAACGATATTCTAGATGAGTATGTGATTGGTCAAAAACGCGCCAAACGTGTGCTCGCGGTTGCGGTTTACAACCATTACAAGCGCCTGGAAACAGGTCAGAAAAAAGACGACGTCGAACTTTCTAAAAGTAATATCCTTTTAATTGGTCCAACGGGCTGTGGTAAAACATTGCTTGCAGAGACACTCGCGCGTTTACTAAATGTACCTTTTACTATTGCCGATGCGACTACATTAACCGAAGCTGGTTATGTTGGTGAAGACGTTGAAAACATCATTCAAAAGCTATTGCAGAAATGTGATTATGATGTAGAGAAAGCGCAAACAGGTATTGTGTATATTGATGAAATTGACAAGATTTCACGCAAGTCAGATAACCCTTCGATTACCCGTGATGTTTCAGGCGAAGGTGTACAACAAGCATTGCTAAAACTGATCGAAGGTACGATTGCTTCGGTTCCACCTCAAGGTGGACGTAAACATCCGCAACAAGAATTTTTACAGGTCGATACTTCAAATATTTTGTTTGTTTGTGGTGGTGCCTTTGCGGGTTTAGATCGCATTATTCGTGATCGTTCTGAAAAAGGTGGAATTGGTTTTGGTGCAGAAGTTCAAAGTAAAGATGACAAGAAAACGCTGAGTGAAGTTATTCACAGTGTTGAACCGGAAGATCTTACTAAGTTTGGTTTAATTCCGGAGTTTGTTGGTCGTTTGCCGGTAGTGGCAACGCTGAGTGAGCTTGATGAAGATGCGCTGATACGCATATTAACTGAGCCGAAAAATGCTTTAACCAAACAGTATCAAAAAATGTTTGAAATGGAAGGCAGTGAACTGGAGTTTCGTGAAGGTGCGTTAACTGCGATTGCAAAAAAAGCAATGGAACGTAAAACAGGTGCTCGTGGTTTACGATCTATTCTTGAACATGCCTTGCTTGATACCATGTATGATTTGCCGTCAATGGAAAATATTGAGAAAGTCGTCATTGATGAATCGAGTATAAATGGGGAAGGGGATCCACTCTTCATTTATGAAAATCTGGAGCCATTAGCTGCTTCAGCAGACGAATAAAAACAAGGGGTATTTTATATACCCCTTTTTTTATGAGAAAGATTTATTTTCCTAAAGTCCTTGAAAAGCTGTGCCGCTAACCTTACATATAAGTGAATTAGAAATTTTTTATAACGCACTAATAATTACAGGACAGCAACATGTCTGAGATGGTCGAAACTCAATTATCCGCTATTCCTATTTTACCCTTGCGCGATGTGGTGGTATATCCACACATGGTGAT
>JAUWUS010000116.1 GCA_030617815.1 Gammaproteobacteria bacterium | reverse complement strand
GCCTTTTTTATAGATGGAACTGGAATAATTACCTGGATGTAATTATTTAGTCCAGTTACCAAAGTTTTCTGTAGTACGTTCAGTACCGTCTGCAAAACCAGCACTGTAAGCTTCGTTTACACGTTGCTCTTCACGTTCTGGGTTATGTACATAACCACCTTGCCATCCTTGTACGTATTCAGCGTTTACGCCCATTTCTTCCATTTTAGTACATGCATCATAGTATTCTTGGTTCATTGGTATCTCCTCGGAATAATCCGGTAATTATCTCAATTTACGAACAATTGTTCAAATTTCTTTAACAGGCTTTTCCCTGTAAATGCGCCAGGGCTTTGCCAGAATCCAGAATTTCCGAGTGTGTCGGTAGAAACTGTATCTGACATGAGCTTCAAATGACCACATATATAATATGGTTACAATATTCAGGTTTGGAAGTATACAAAGCTCTGCGGTAGTGCAATATATCTCTATAGGGCAGGTAAACCGTCGCAATCCCTATCTTTGTGATAATAACCTAGTTGGTGCGTCGGATATCATTTTCAGGATATAATACCAAGCTTATTTTGCCTCATTTAAGAGAATATACGATATGACCACTGAAGCTGCCGACATTGTTGATTTTAATAGTGCGATGAGCGCATTTGAATCAAAACATTTTTCAACTGCTATACAACTCCTTTCACCCTTTGCAGAAAAAGGAAATCCGGATGCACAGCACCGATGCGCAATCATGTTTCAAAATGGTTTAGGCGTAGCGGTTAATGAAGCAAAAGCACTGGAATATATGATTGCAGCAGCAGAGCAGGGACACGGTATTGCACAACATGGTCTTGGATTTATGTATATGGAAGGTGAGTGCGTAGAAAAAGATTCTGATAAAGCACTTGAATGGTTTTTAAAAGCAGCGGAACAAGGTTTAGTTGGATCAATGACCACCATCGCCATGATGTATGAAGAAGGCAAGGGCGTTGAGAAAGATTCAGTAAAAGCTAAGGAATGGTACGCTAAGGCAGGGTTCTAAATATGCGTCCAGCACATTTAACAACAGTTCTAGATAAAGAATTTTTGAGTACACTAGATGGCCATCACACGCCGGTTATGTTGTGGGGTGCGCCGGGTGTTGGGAAGTCGCAAATTATTTCTCAAATTGCAGCACGTCATAATGCACCGTTGATCGATATTCGCTTATCACAAATGGAGCCGAGCGATTTACGGGGTATTCCTTTTCGTGAGGGTGATCGTGTGGAGTGGGCGATCCCTTCAATGTTGCCGAATGAGAATACACATGGTGCTAACGGAATTTTATTTTTAGATGAAATTACATCAGCACCACCGAGTGTTTCAGCTGCGGCTTATCAGTTAATTTTAGATCGTAAATTGGGTGATTATGAAGTACCAAAAGGCTGGGCTATTTTTGCAGCAGGTAACCGTCAAGGTGATCGTGGTGTGACCTATACCATGCCTGCACCATTAGCCAATCGTTTTTCTCATTTTGATTTTGAAGTGAATGTTGATGACTGGGTCGCCTGGGCTTATAAAAATGACATTGATGATCGTGTCATTGCTTTTGTGCGTTTTCGTCCTGAACTTTTATTTGAATTTGATCCCGCTCACAATCCTGTTGCTTTTCCTTCGCCGCGTTCATGGGAATTTGCCCATCGTGCCGTGCAAAAATTCGAGCATCAACATGAAATTCGTTTAGGTGCATTACAAGCATGCGTTGGTCCTGCAGCAGGTATTGAATTAAATGCCTTTATAACTAACCTTGATCAATTACCTGATATCGATGCAATTTTGAAAGGCGAGCAAGTTAATGCGCCAACAGAAATTGATCTGCAATACGCTGTTGCTTCTTCATTGGTTGGACATGCTATACGTGTTCAGGAAAAAGAGGATGCGCAGGTCGTACATGGACACATTTTAAATTATGCTTCTGTTTTTCCACAGCGTGAAATGGGTGTCATGTTAGTTTCCGATATGCATCGTGCAATTGGTAATGACATTTTTGCGGTACCTGAGTTTGCGCAATGGTCTAATGCGATAGCTGATGTTCTCCTGTACTAATCGAGACCTTTGCACGAATGCTACGAAGCCAGATAACTGCGTTAAAACTTCTTCAAAATGCTCATGTACTAATTGTACATTCCGCTTTTTCATCAGTTTTGCCTTGTTCTTTGGCTTCTCGCTATCCGTGCAAAGGTCTCAAGTAAGATAATGTCCGCTCAAGCTGAACAAGTCTTAAGTAAGGTTGAATTAAAGTTAACAGCTGCACGTACTCGGCTAATTATCGATAAACCTTTTTTAGGCGCATTGGTTTTACGTTTGCCAATGGAAGAGGCTAACCCGGAATGGTGTAAAACAACGGCAACGGATGCACGTAAGTTTTATTACAATAGCGAATATATTGATTGTTTATCAATAGAAGAAACACAGTTCATGCTTTCGCATGAAGCTTTACATTGTGCTCTTTCTCATTTTTCTCGTCGTCAACATAGAGTAACTCACAAGTGGGATCTTGCTTGTGATTATGCAATTAATCCTTTATTAGAAAAAGATGGCTTAAAGCCCCCACCAGGAACTTTGCGACTTCGTGAATATGAAGGAATGACAGCAGAAGAAATTTATCCTTTAATTGACGATTTAGATGATCAGGAAACACTGGATCAACATATTTATGATGATTCAACATCAGACAGTGAAAACAATGTCGCGCCTCCACCAAAAGATGATTCGGATACTGATAACACGCGAAAAGAAAAACAGCCTGGCCAGGGAAAAGGCTCACAAAAATCACCTGAACAAAAAGAGAGTGGTGGTAATTTATCTAAAGGTGAAAATAGTTCAGAAGGCGGTGGCAAGTCTGAACCTAAAGATACTAATGAAGGTAAAGGCGCCGAAAAGCCACAACCTTTAACCCATCAAGAAAAAGAAAATTTAACCGTGCAATGGCAGCAACGTTTAGCCGGTGCTGCGCAACAAGCGATACAAGCGGGTAAGCTTGATGGTGAAATGGCTCGCATGGTAGATTTTTTACTGCAGCCACAATTACCCTGGCGTAATCTTATTTCACGTTACTTAAATTCAATGGCGCGAGATGATTATAGTTATTCGCGGCCATCAACCCGGCGTGGTGATCCAGCTATTTATCCCAGTTTACGCAGTGCTCAGTTAGACATCACTATTGCAATTGATACCAGTGGTTCAATTAGCATGACGGAGATACAAGAGTTTGTATCTGAAATTGATTCGTTGAAAGCTCAAATGCGTGCAAGGGTAACATTAATCGCATGTGATTCTGAATTAGCAGTAGAGTGTCCATGGGTATTTGAACCCTGGGATGAATTTAGTTTGCCTAAAAGTATAAAAGGCGGAGGTGGAACACGTTTTACTCCGGTCTTTGATTGGGCGAATCAACAAGATAAAATACCTGATATCCTGGTTTATTTTACCGATGGTGAAGGTGAGTTTCCAAAGACAGAACCTTATTTTGATGTGTTGTGGCTGGTCAAAGGAAAAGCTAAAGTGCCGTGGGGACAACGAGTCCAGTTAAATTGAGACCTTTACACAAATACTACGAAGCTAGATAGCTACGTTTACCCACCATTATATTTTAATGTGGTGGGGCACGACGAAAACCTTTCAAAATGCTCATGTACTTATCGTACACTCCGCTTTTTCATCGGTTTTGCCTTGCTCTCTAACTTCGTAGTATCTGTGAAAATGCCTCATAATTATTTAAGATATTGATTATGAATTTATCCAACGAAGACAATTTAAGAATGAACGTATTATTGCATCAGGATTTACATGCAATACGAATTGATGAGTCGAAAATGATTGTTTATGGCTTGTCAGAGAAAGGTGAAGCAAAAGTGCCTTTAAAAGCTAATTGTAAAGATGAAGTTTATATTAAACAAATAAAAGAACTTATTTCAACTCATGTATTAGGTTCACCCGGTGGTTATCCGATATTCCTTCGTCGTTGGACACGTATGGGGCAATCTCGAACACATGAAAGTCTTGAGCGATTGTTATTGCTTGGTGAGCCAGAAGCAATCGTTGCCGTGGTAAATGCTGATGAAGTTTCTAATGAAGTTGCTCGACGTGCATGGTGGGCAATGCCAACGGCGGCTAATGCGCGCTGCTTGCTACGGCATAAAGATGTTGTAGAGGGTGATATGGGTAAAATTCTTGCTGATTTTTTAGTTGAATTTTTACCTTTTGAAGAAGAACCA
>JAUWUS010000021.1 GCA_030617815.1 Gammaproteobacteria bacterium | reverse complement strand
TTGTTTGCCGGGCAACATGTTTTTAAAGCCAATGACAGTGTGCTTGAAGTATTAAAAGCTAAAAGTAAACTTGTGCATGAAGAGAAAATTCAGCATAGCTATCCACATTGCTGGCGTCATAAAAGTCCGATTATTTTCCGTGCTACGCCACAGTGGTTTATTAGCATGGAACAAAATAATTTACGTAAAGATTGCATCGCTGCGATTAAAGAAACGAAATGGATGCCGAGCTGGGGTGAAGCACGTATCATCGGTATGGTTGAGAACAGTCCGGACTGGTGTATCTCACGTCAACGCAGCTGGGGTGTGCCGATTCCTTTATTCGTGAATAAAAAAACCGGTAAGTTACATCCTGACACAGATGTCTTATTAGAAAAAGTCGCTTGCGAGATTGAAGAAAAAGGAACAAACAACTGGTTTGATTCAGGCACTACAAGTTATTTAGGTGATGAGGCTGATGATTATGAAAAGGCCAAAGACATATTAGATGTTTGGTTTGATTCAGGTGTATCACATAATGTTGTTTTGAAAGAGCGTGAAGGGCTAACAGATTATCCTGCGGCTGATTTATACCTTGAAGGTTCGGATCAACATCGTGGCTGGTTCCAGTCATCATTAAAAACATCCATCGCGATGTTTGGCAAACCACCTTACAAGTCTGTATTAACGCATGGTTTTGCCGTTGATGCCAAGGGACAGAAAATGTCCAAATCAAAAGGTAATGTGGTTGCGCCGCAAAAAATCATCAAGAACTTAGGCGCAGATATTTTGCGTTTATGGATTGCTTCTACTGACTACAGCAGTGAAATGACGGTATCGGATGAAATTGTTAAACGCACTGCGGATGCCTATCGTCGCATTCGTAATACGATGCGTTTTCTATTATCGAATCTGGATGGTTTTGATCCGGCAAAAGACATGTTGCCAGCGGATAAAATGTTATCACTGGATAAGTGGGCAGTTGAAACAACAAAGCAGCTGCAAACAAAAATTGTCGATACTTATGCAACTTATGAGTTCCATCAAATTTATCAGCAAATACATAATTTCTGTGCTATTGAAATGGGCAGTTTTTATCTTGATATTATTAAAGATCGTCAATACACCACACAAGAAGACAGTATTGCACGACGCTCATGTCAAACCGCGATTTATCATGTGCTGGAATCCATGGTGCGTTGGTTAGCACCTATTTGCAGTTTTACTGCCGATGAGCTTTGGGCCTTTATGCCGGGCGAACGTAATGATTCTGTTTTATTAAACGCATGGTATGAAGCGCCTGCTATGTATAGTGATGATAAAGCAGCGGAACAAGCATTATCTTTTTGGCAGCAAGTGACCGAAGTTCGTGACAGTATTAACAAAGAACTCGAAGCATTACGTATCGCCGGAGAAATTGGTTCCGGACTTGCTGCTGAAGTAGAGGTGTATTGCGGTCGTGAAATTTATGATGTGTTAAATACATTAGAAGATGAATTACGTTTTGTTTTTATAACCTCTGATGCGAAATTGTATCTTGCAGGTGAGCCACCTGTAGAAGCTAAACATTACACCTTATCAACTAATGATGAAATATGGGTAGCGGTATCTGCATCAGAATATGAGAAATGTGTGCGTTGCTGGCATCACCGTGAAGATGTTGGTAAAAATGATAAACATCCAGAACTATGTGGACGTTGTATTGATAATGTTGATGGCGAAGGTGAAGAACGTTTACATGCCTAGTGTTGAGGTTTTTATCAAATGTTAAAATGGATATGGCTGGCGGCAGTTGTTGTTGTTCTTGATCAGCTAACAAAATACATCGCAAGCACTTCATTAGAAATATTTAAACCCGTTGCTGTGATGCCGATGTTCAATTGGACATTAATGCACAATACAGGTGCAGCGTTTAGTTTTTTAGCAAATGAAGGTGGCTGGCAGCGCTGGTTCTTTGCGGTTATTGCTGTTGTTGTCAGTGTCTTTCTTGTTTTATGGATTAAACAATTAGAAAAACATGAAAAATGGCAAGCCATTGCCTTGGCGCTTATTTTAGGTGGTGCAATTGGTAACGTGATTGATCGTGTTTTTCTGGGATACGTGGTCGATTTCATTGATGTGTATTATAAACATATGCACTGGCCGGCATTTAATATTGCTGACTCGGCTATAGTCATTGGCGTGGTGATAATTATTATTGAAACTGCTCGGGAATACCTGGCAGAGAAAAAACAGGTTAATAAAAATGGGTAATGTAGAAGTTTTAACAATAGGTGCAGGTTGTAAAGTCACAATGCATTTCACTTTAGCGCTTGAAGACGGCACGATTGCGGATGCTTCAGTTGATGGTGAACCGATGACTTTCACTATGGGTGATGGCACCTTGATTGAAGGACTGGAAATGGTGCTTTATGGACTTAAAGCAGGGGAGAAACAAAGCTTGTCCATTGAGCCTCGCGATACGTTTGGTTTCCCTGATGAAGAAAGTATTCATACTTTACCGCGTTCTGAATTTTCGGATGACTTAAAAATTGAAGAAGGTATGATTATTGGTTTTAGCACACCTTCCGGTGAAGAAATTCCCGGTGCTATTATGGAAATTAAAGACGAAGAAGTTAAAGTTGATTTTAATCATCCCCTTGCAGGCCATGAAGTTGTCTTTAGTGTCGAAATTGTTGAGATTAAACCTGCTAAATAAAATTGAAGCTTGTGTCGTAAGTCCTCCTTTCGTCCTGAGCCTGTCGAAGGATTAAATGAGTGTGAGGTGTTCATGCTTCGACAGGCTCAGCACGAACGGCTTTGATTTTGACTAAAGACTAAAGACTAAAGACTAAAGACTAAAGACTAAAGACTAAAGACTAAAGACTAAAGATTAATACCTATGTCAAATTCTAGTAAAATGCAAATTGTATTAGCCAATCCACATGGTTTTTGCGCCGGTGTTGATCGTGCGATTGATATTGTCGATCGTGCGATTGAATTATTTGGTGCGCCCATTTATGTCAAACATGAAGTGGTACATAATAAATTTGTTGTTGATGAGTTGCGTGATAAAGGCGCGGTGTTTGTTGAAGAGCTCAATGAAATACCCGATGACTCGATAGTGATTTTTAGTGCGCATGGTGTTTCACAGGCGGTACGCGAGGAAGCGAAGCAACGTGATTTAAAAGTATTTGATGCGACATGTCCACTTGTGACCAAGGTGCATATGGAAGTGACTCGTTTTAGTAAAGCAGGACATGAATGTATTTTGATTGGACATGAAGGTCACCCTGAAGTTGAAGGCACAATGGGGCAATTTAATGCTAGCCAGGGTGGTCAAATGTATCTGGTTGAAGATGTTGATGATGTAAATGATTTGGTTATCGATAATCCGGATCATCTTTCTTATGTAACACAAACTACTTTATCGATGGATGATACGGCAAATGTTATTGATGCTTTGCGTAAACGTTTCCCTAATATTCAGGGCCCCAAAAAAAATGATATTTGTTATGCCACGCAAAACCGACAGGATGCGGTTAAAAAACTGGCACAAGAAACGGATATTGTTTTAGTGGTGGGCTCTCCAAATAGTTCAAACTCAAATCGTTTAAAAGAGGTTGCTGAGCGAATTGGAACGATAGCTTACCTGATTGATAATGAAACAGAGATTGATCAGGAGTGGTTAAAAGGAAAAGAAAAAATCGGCTTGACTGCCGGGGCATCAGCTCCTGCGGAATTAGTTGAGAACGTGATTGAAAAACTGCGTGAATGGGGTGCAAGCTCTGTTACTAATCAGGATGGTATCGAAGAGAATATTGTTTTTTCCGTGCCAAAGGAATTACAGTAATTGGTTATTAATAAAATAATACTGAAATAAAAAAACGCCCAGTTAAGGGCGTTTTTTTATTTCAGGTGTTTTTTAATTATCGACTCCAGCACCGTTTTGCAGTAGCACTACCGGTCGATTTTTTCTCGCCTAATTCATTAATTGTTAAAGTTGCACATTCACCATCACCTGTTTGTGCGCCAGCGGGTGTAGCAGTCAGAGTATAGCTGTCAGCTCCAAGGGCAGTAGCAGGGGTTGGGGTTATTGTGTAATAACCACGCTTACTTTGAGTGAGGAGCGTACAGTTTGCATTATTGTAGACACCATAATTAAGAAAACATTTTTCCAGAGTTGCGCTTTGTTGTAATAATGCACTTATGCCATCGGCACGACGCCCTTTTTCCTGATAACGTTCGTAAGATGGCCAGGCGACTGCGGTAATGATGCCAATGATGGCGATAGTGATCATTATTTCGATTAGGGTAAAACCTTTGCTTCTATTTGTCATGAGTTGGGTTTTATTGAAATATTGAGCCATCTATTTTTACCTTTTGTTATTAATGAAAAGTTCACGCAGGATAAGTCGTTATCCTGCGTGAAAGATTTTACTGCAGTTTATCTTTAGGGTGTTAAGTCAATCCATGTCCGTTGTCCTGTTCTGAAGTTTTGACCTAACTGGGAATCATCCTTGGTCCCATCTTGTACCGTTGCCGGAGACACCGTTGTTGTTGGGTCGACAAACACCTTATCCCATTCAAGCAGTTGCTGGCTTGGGATGAGCTTACCGATATAACTACGATATTTCATATAATCGTTGAGACCGTTGGCATCGACAAAGGCCTGTAATGCCGCTTTGGTTGCGTCCAGGGTGGCCGAGCTTGCGTTTTCATATGCAGCTAATAACGCCGCGAATTGATCTTGCAGTGCCTGATTACCTGAGAATGCTGCGGTGAGCGTGTTGTATTCACCTACTGTTAAACCTTTTCGTTCGATGCCGAGAGAAGAGCTGTACTTACTGGCACCATAACACGGTGCATCAACCGGGCCACCGGTACGAACTAATTCATATAAATCACCATAGTGGTTAAAGGTGGTGGACTCATACAACAAGCCACTGTCCTGTGTGGGCGCAGTATTGTCTGCCAGACCAATCGTTATATTGTCACCGTTATTTGCAAACGCCGTTTGCGTATAATAGAAGGCATGCGCGCCCGCAACCGAATCACCGGTAGAATCATCGCGTGGCATGTCTGCGGCGGGTTGTAATTTGTAATTTGTCGCATCAATTATTTGCAGGGTCAATGCACCATTACGCCAGCGGTAACCGGTCACCCCGGTTTCCTGAGCATTGGTGATATGAGCATCGCTTAAGCCTGATAATAATAATGGATTCGAGCTAACTACTTCAGGTGCGCTTTTTGTAGAAGCAGAAACGAGATAAGGATCATCACCACCTTTGACGCAACCAGTAATAGTAGGATGAACTCCACCACTAAGAATAGCTCGATTGTCAAAAGCGATGCGCAAAGTACCTGTATTACCGCCGGCGGCTTTAATAGAATTCATTGTGAAAATCAGTGAAGCACTTTCATCATCAACAAAGCCCACATCGGAACTGACATCAGCATTAGCTTTGCCTAAAATCAGTGGCGTGATCATGTCTTGATAATCCTGAACATCCCAGGTTTTTGCGCCAATGGTAATGGTGGCACCTGAATTGATATCTGCATTTGCCAGTACAATAAAGAATTTTTTATCACCGCTCTTAGGTGTGCCGGTATTAGAACCAAATAGTTTGCCAGCAGTTGTATTGCTCTGACAGTCGGCGTTAGTCTCATTTGGATCACAGACTTCTGTAATGCGGTTAAGCTCCGCCTCAAGGATCAGCTTAGTCGGATCAGCTGATTCATTTTTATCCAAGCTCAGGGTAACGAGGCCGCGACGGGGTTCCAGATTAAAGTAATCCGTAAAGACCACACCATGATGTTTATCATATTCATGGTGGTGGCCATTGGTTTCGCCGCCCAGTCCAGGATCTTTTTGGGTTGTGATACCCGCCCGGTAGCTGTCGGTATCAACATCAACGTGACCACCAATAAAACCACCTATACAACTTCCTGAACAGACAGCGGGCACGGGCATGAGTAAACCGTTAATCAACAAGGTATCGGCAAAATTGTTAATCCGTGCAATGGCGGGTTGGGAAAATACACCGCTGGCGCCGTATTTTATTGCGATGGGGATATTGCCGGTACCAATGGGCAGGCCGGTACCGACATCAAAGGGACGGTTAACAGTATCAACACCATCACGGATAGCATCAATATTCAGATCAAACAGGACATTACCGGCATCACCGCCATTCAAATAATCCAGTTCCATTAACCAGGCAATGGGTGACATATCTGGATTAAAGGAGGTGGTGACAAACTGTAAACGTCCGGCTCGTAATTGTGGATCGCCAACCAGACGTTCACCGGAAGTTGGGAAAGGAACTTTCCAGCCGGTATTCGTGTTCCAGTCGATGGCGGTATTGTTTGTTGAGTAACGGATGATGGTACCCGCAGCATAAGACACTTCCGTTAAGGGTTGATTCAGAATGTTGCCATCATTAAGTATCGTTGTTACCGCATTATTATCTCGTATCGCATAAAAAGCCTGCGTATCGGTATTACTGGTGTCGGCACTCGCAGTATTGGGGCCACTTAATAAGCTACCGGTACCGAAGTAAACCAGTATTCCACCATTAGGATGGCGTGCAATATCCGGCACACTGGTAATGGGTTGATTAACTCCAGTGACAAACAGTTTGATGCTGGTTTTCGCTGTCAGGTTAAATTTCCACAGATTACCCTGAATATCACCGGCATACGCATAGTCAGGTTTGCCATCACTGTTTATGTCAACCAGGGCTGGGCTGGACAAGCCATTATTTGTGATAGAGGCATCGGTTGCAATGGTTGTGACTGTGCCTGAGGTGTCAATGAGGATTAACTTGGCAACATCATTGACGCTGTTGTAACCATTGCCTTGAATAACATACCATTTAGAATCGTTTAATAAAGCAATTTCTGCTTTGCCATGGATGTAACCAAAATTATTACCGGTAAATTCCTTAAGAAGTTTCGTGGTGTTTGGTGATGCTATTGAAGCATGCGTGACATCTAAAACATACATACCTTTGCCGCCAGAACCGAGTCCAGCAGCTAATATCGTACGCCAGTCCGGGCCGCTTGCAGTATCATAGTCGAGATCACCCACACTGAGTTCGCCATCAACAAAATAAGTATGGACATAAGGGTCCGCGGCTAATCTCTTTAACCTGCTAAAAACCATTGAGGGAACATAAGCGTACACTTCATCACCGGTGCTGGCATTGAATGCGTGCAACATGCCGTCATTAGCACCGACAAAAACAAGACCTGTGCGATCAGCCTGACCGGGTGTAGTTGCGTCGTCTTGATCATTATTTTTATAATCACTATAACCCGGGAAGGTAAAGCTTGCGGCGGGTGCTGCAACATAAACGGGGTTGGAATGCACTATGTCAGCCATAAGACTAAAGCGTTTACGTAATGTTCCAGGTGTTGGTGTGGCATCCGTTTCATTCGAGCGATCGCCACGAATATAATCGAGTATGTCGCTGCTGGGCGCAGATGCTAACGCTGCAGCATTGTCTACAGCTCCTTTTTGAATGGAGGTTAAGTTAGCCCAGTCAAATTCTACTTGGTTAGAGCCGGTAGTACTGGTAAATATTTTGCGTGCACCGCCTGCCGCATTCGTTTTCCAAAAATTTGCATCAGCAGTTGCTGCGGCAGTAAATTGCAAACGAGCAGACCAGTTTGTTGGTGTTGTTCCATCATCGGTCGGTGGTGAAGTTGAAAGATCAATACTTGTGCTCAGTGAACCTCCTGCTGAGAGGTTGTATTGCACCAGGTCACCTTGCCATGCGCCATTTTCAAACCAGGGACGATATGCTTTTTCTGTTCCTGATGCTAAATCAGTGTCACTGAGTGCATAAGGGGCGGCAACAGATGCAGGTTCTGTTGTCGGATCAATTACAGCCGCGGCAAATACCGGTGATGTTATCAATAGCGAACCGAATAAAAAGGATAATGTAGCTGATAACGTAATATTTTTTAAATAAAATTTCATGTTGCGCCTCCTGAAAATATACGGCGAGTATTAAATAGGTGAATCGATAGTGACATAAATGGACTGGACTAAACGTACTGCCCCCCGGGTCGCCAGTGTACGTGCGGTGATACGGAAAACATAAACATTGTCACCGGCAATGGGTTTACCATTAATAAATTTAAATGTGGTGGGTGGCAATGATTTTCCACCTGAGTATTCAATAATATATTTTGAGTTTGCCACCGCAGAGCTGCCTGTTTTATTGTCAGGCCAGCTAAAATTACTTAAGTTAACTTCAGGATCATTACCGGCGGTAATATTGTGATAGCCATCTGTTATTGCGGGTGGTGCGCCGCCGGCAACCATTGCATCGACCACGGCCTCAGCTTCCTGGATAACTTGTTCTGCTCTGCTTAAAGCCACGGTCTGGTATTGAGCATTACCGGTCATGAGAAGCTGTAAGTTAGCAGTGTTCATTGCGGCAATCCCTAACAATGTCAGGATAACAAGAATGACCAGAGACATAATTAATGCTGCGCCGTGTTGACGGCCGATTTGCAGCTTGAGTTTTGCAGTATGTGTTTTCATAAAAAATTAACTTCCATTTCTTAATGTAACAGTGGTGCTATAGAGTTGGCGTTTGAAACTGTCGCCTGGCGTGTAAGGTGTGTCACCCATGGTATATGTTTTGGTATTGTTGTAACCGGAGGTTGGACACTCCGCGCGAGCCAGCACCCAAAAGCGGACAGAAACAACCTGGGTCCAGTTTGGTGTTACTGTGTCATTATTACTAATCGCATCAGCATTGTAGTATGTGTTCACTTCACCATCTTGTGTCACAGATCTATCTACACCGTACTGGACCTGTAAATGTTCGATCCCGCTGGCGACTTCTTCTTGCACTGGAACACCGGTACTGCTCAAGACTTCACGGAACAGCGCAGGAATTTTTTTGCTATTATCAAAGTGGCAAGAACGATCAGCGCCACCATCCTGAGCCGTACCAACGTAGTAGGCCTGGGCAGTTAATAATTGCACGTTATTAGGTATTTCACTGACACTATTTGATGCATTTGCAGCAACGTTACCGGTAAACAGGCGACCTTCAAACAGGGAGCTTCGAACATAAAAACGGTTTGCGTCAAAAGCAGCGAGATTCTTGCCTTCGGTGTAACGCAATACAAGTACGTCACCACGAAGATGATCTGCACTGAGACAAGCATAAGCGGCACCCGTGTCATTGAGACCAATAATTCGCCTTTCTAACATGCGTGCCCAGGTGGTGTTAGTCGGACAGGTATTGGTGGGGGCAACAATGCTACTTGTACCGGTAATATTAACTGTGTCGGCATTACCACCATAATAGCCGGCACGACGTAAGTCCTGCATGATCATGTTAAAAGCGAAACGCCCGCTTTCCTGCATACGCGCAGAGTCATCCTGAATTTTAGAAGAGCGTTTATTAAGTTTAAATATTTCGGCAATACCCAGTACCAGTATTGAACTAATAACAATGGCAATCATGAGTTCAACCAGGGTGACGCCGGTTGTTTTTTTATGTTGTTTTAATGGTGAAAAAAACATTTTTTTATAACCTCACGACAAGTTGAAAGCAACGTAAGTCACCTGCACCGGTTACAGGGCAGTTTAAACCTATTGCTCCAGTACGATCTTCATCCCAGTGGACGGTGATGGTGTGCGTAATAAAGCCTGTAACATCAACAACTCGGGTTATTGAGCCTTTACCGCTTGGTAAAAGTACGGGGAGAGCGGCTTTCCATAAGCCAAGATCGTATGTAACGATATTGGTAGTCGTGCAGTTGTTTCCTGGGGGTATGACTGCGGTGCACATATCAGTGGAATAACCTGCAACGGTTGTGGTATTCGCAGCTATAACGTAACTTACACTTCCCGAGGGAGTGGCTGTGATCCTGTCGGCCATTTCATAAGCCAGTAAAATAGCCTGGCTTCTTGAATATGACGCATGTTCATTTTGCATCGAGATTGCTTGTAAGCTTGCCAGACCTAATAGCCCAATAGAAAAAATAACCATTGCGATCATTACTTCAAGTAAGGTGAAGCCTTTGTGTGTTGATAGTTTGTTTTGTCTGCTATTCATTGTTTGGCCTGATCAAAAATTAAGGGCATGCTTGTTTAATGACTAAATAAGTTTGTCCGGTTGTGTTTAAGGTCACTTTTTTACCAAAATTTCCGTTTCGATTATCACATAAGCTAAATGCAACCTGGGTCGTGGTACGGCCATTGGCGCTAAAGGTGACCGATGTCGTTGCTGGATTAGTACTAATGGTGGCATTGGCGGTTAATGCAGGTGAGATACGAAACTTTGTTGTATCGCCACTCAAATTGGTGTGTGAGATTGTCCAACCGCCGATCGCCCAATCTGCATTTGAGCTCTTAACATCAACATCAACACCTCGTTTAATGGCTTCTGTTCTGGCAAAAGCAAGATCACCTGAAAGGGTGTTAATGGCTGAAGTCAGGCGGCTGTTTGCCGTGCTGCTTGAAAACTGAGGCACGCCAACCGCTATGAGTACGCCGAGTACAGCCAGTGTGATCATAATTTCGACAAGTGTAAATCCGTTGTATTTCATATTCATATTTATAGTCCATTCGTTGAGGTATTGCGGTAAATATCTGACCAGCTTATTCTTTTTGCGGATAAGTGGTTGCAAGGTTAAGCATTTTATTATTTCTATGTTATTAGCCTGTTTGAATATTGCAGAAATGGCATAATTCAACCGTAGCATATTTTAATCGGTTTTTAAGGAAGTTAAGGCATTGTCTGATATTTTGATAGTAGGTGGCGGTATTATTGGTATGTTGACGGCACGAGAATTGTCATTAGCAGGGATGAGCGTCACTATTGTTGATCAAAGTGAAGCAGGGCATGAATCATCGTGGGCCGGTGGCGGAATTATTTCACCCCTTTATCCCTGGCGTTATTCTGCTCCTGTCAGTGCTTTGGCAAAGTGGGGTCAAGCATTTTATCCTGAGTTGATAGCGGAAATTAATTCAGAAACGGGTTTGGATGCGGAGTTGCTGCAAAATGGTTTGTTGATATTAGATGACGAGCAAAAAGCAGCATTAGCCTGGGCTGAAAAATGGCAGTCTAGCCTGCAAGTTATTGATAGTAATAAAGTTTATGAGTTAGAGCCCGAATTATCACAAACTATAATGGCTGATAAAAAGGCGATATGGATGCCGGATATCAGGCAAGTACGAAATCCACGTTTAGTTAAAGCAACTAAAAAATATCTTTTAAAACAAGGGGTTAAGTTTTTAGAACAGACTAAAGTAACCGGTTTTATAAAAAAAGCGAATAAAGTGCTGGGTATTACGAGCTCTGTAGGTGATATTGCAGCAGATAAAATTTTAGTTGCTGGAGGTGCATGGAGCGCTGATTTACTGAAAAAAATGAACATTCATGTTGCGGTAGAGCCAGTAAAAGGACAAATGATTCTTTTTAAGAGTGAGCCCGGCAAGATTAAAAGAATTATATTAAGTCAGGATCGTTACGTTATACCGCGTAAGGATGGACGGGTTTTAGTTGGCAGCACGTTGGAGCATACAGGATTTGATAAAACAACAACGGTGAGTGCGCGTGAAGAATTAATGCTCGAAGCGTTCAGAATGGTGCCATGTTTAAAAGAAGCCGAAATTGAACATCATTGGGCAGGTTTGCGTCCAGGCTCGATCAACGGCATACCTTATATATGTCCGGTTCCTGAAGTGGACGGTTTGTATTTGAATACAGGACATTATCGCAATGGTGTGGTTTTGGGTCCTGCATCCGCTCGTTTAGCGGCAGATTTGATTTTGAATCGACAACCTATCCTTGAATTAAGTATGTATGGGTTTAATAGGGCTTGAATTAAGGTGCTTTTCTAGACTTTGTCTAATTTTATACTCTATACTTTAAGTGCAGGTATTATGTTGAGGTTTATCCATGAATAGTCGTGAAAATATTGTCAATAAACTTAAATCAGCCGGGGTCACGCCAACGACTCAGCGGGTTGAGATTGCGCAAATTTTGTTTGCGCGGCCACAACATTTATCTGCTGAGCAAATATTAAAAATGGTAAATAAAGGTCATTCGACCGCTTCAAAAGCAACCGTGTACAACACACTCGGTTTGTTTGCTAAAAAAGGTCTGCTCAGGGAAGTCATTGTTGATCCGACCAAGATTTTTTATGACTCAAATGTTTCCAGGCATTTTCATTTTTTTAATACTGATACAGGTGTACTCACAGATATTCCGGTTGATGCGATTCATATTGATAAGTTACCTGAGTTGCCGCAAGGTACTGAATCGTCGGGTATAGAAGTGATTGTTCGTATTAAAAATAGCTAAACATTTTTGCTCTATACTGTATTTTTATTATATTACAAAGGCTTAGCCTTTAAAACGTATGTTTTTTGTATTAAGTATCCTCTTAATATTTGAATTATCAGTGTTTTTGTCTTACATTTAGCAATAATCATTGTGCAACGAAAGAGTCATAAAAGTTTAAACTCGTTATGGGCCTATTTAGTCGAACAGAGCAAGAGAAGAAGGAAGAGTTATTTTCCCGGCACAAAAATATATTTGGTGCCCTGGGTGATCTATCTGGTTTATCGCTTCCGTTTAAACCTGCAGATAAAAATGATTTGAATCGAAAAGATATTGTTCAGAAACTGGATGCATACGAAAAATTCCCTGTTCGCTTATTGGAAGAAGCAAATCATGTTTTGTTAAAAATTAACAGGGTCTTGCTTAAGTCAAAACAAAGAAAAGAATTTGCTGAATTATTAACTTCTTACATCTATCCTGTTGTTTCACTCTGGTACGAAAAATATCAAAAAGCAGAAAACAGCTTGCCTGAAAGTAATGAGCGAAGAAATGCGTTGATTGCAAGTGTTGATGCTATTCATCAATTATCAATATCCTATAAGTTGTTATTTCGTGAATATTATTCAACGGATGTGAAAGAGTATAAAAAAAGTAATAAGCTGGCATATCAATCTGGCGCTCGTTCTCTTGAGCTTATTCGTTTAGAGCAACGTTTACGTGCTTTGCGTTACCAAAAGCTTCCCAAAGTTTCATGGCAACATTGTAATCAAATATTTTTTTCTCTCATTCATTACGATGAGGTTGATGAAAATTATAAATTGATTGGATTGGCGGCTGTTAGGAAAACTGCTGATAAGTTAAGAATGGGTGGTGTCCCAAATTCCAGTGTTAGAAAACTTTATTTATCAATACAATTATTTGGTTTATTAGATGTAACCACATGGCCTACCCGAATGTTTCATGTTCCGGATTGTTATCTGGATTTACTGGCTGGAGAAGGTTTAAAGATTGTTGCAGATGATGGTGAAAAATTAAACCCCGGTTTTTTACTTACACACTACAAAAGTGAAATGCCACCTGTATTTAAACGTAGTGATAATTTATCTTCTCTGTTAATTCAGTTTAATTATACTAATTTATACAATATTCTGGTTAAAGATCATAAGGAAATCGGTAAACAACAATTCCTTGAAAAATTTAATGAAAAAAAAATCAGTTTGCCATTAACTGAAATGAAAGAAGTTGATCGTGTGCCGGCTGTCGAATTAATGATAATGGGATTAACATCCAGAGAAAGGCGGCAAAAACGGCATGCTTTATTTAATGATTCGAGGTTAAGTGTTTACTTTGGTTTTCATGAAGTTAATCGCTTATTGAAGGATCTTGTTGCACCGGATCAAGCGCGGGTAAGAGAATCAAGAGAATTTATTGATACGCTTGCGATGTCATCTGCGTTATTAGCCGATGAGCAGAAAAGTTACATGGCTGCGAGTTGGACGGTTACCAATTTTAGTGTAGGTGGATTATTGATTAGTACTCAAGAAACAGATTTTAGTAATCCCATTCAAATTGATATGTTAATGGCATTTACCATGCCGGATAACAAGAAACATCCTGTTTTAGGTTTTGTACGGCGTTTAAACAGACCAAGTTCTAAACAAGTTGAAATTGCGGTTGTTCGATTATCGAATTATGCAGAAACGGCAGGCGTACAAACTCAGGATGAACTGGATTCTTCAACAGCCAAGGCTGTTATTTTGATAAAAAATATTCGTGGTGAATGGAATTTGATAATTAAAACGAGTATGTTTTATTCAAAAGGTGAACCCTTAAAATTAATTCGTGCCAATGGGTCGCATTTGCCTGTTCGTTTGGGTGAAGTGATTTATACTAAAAAGGATTTCAAAGTATTTGAACTTCGTTCACCTGGATTATAAGCTGTTAAATAATTTTTGAACAAATTAATCTGATTCGATAAAACGTAAAGAAAAATCAATAGCATTGATATTTTTTGTTATCGCGCCAGTAGAAATATAGTCGACACCTGTTGCCGCAACAGAGTGAATGGTTTTAAGTGTAATATTGCCAGATGCTTCAAGTTTGATTCTTTTATTATTAAGCTGTACTGCTTTTTCAAGCATAGGAATATCCATGTTGTCGAGTAATATTCGATCAACTTTATTATCAATTGCTTGTTGAAGTTCCTCCATATTTTCCACTTCAATTTCTATTTTTAAATTTTTAATATTTTTCCGAGCTTTTTTTACCGCAGCAGTAATTGATCCTGCCGCATGAATATGGTTCTCTTTGATCAGGAGCATGTCATATAACCCTATTCGATGATTAACACCTCCACCACATGTTACTGCATATTTTTGTGCCAGTCGTAAGCCGGGGATGGTTTTGCGTGTATCAAGAATTTTACAATTGGTTTTTTTAAGAGCCTTTACGAAGTGATAAGTTTGTGTTGCTGTAGCAGACAAAGTTTGCAGGAAATTTAATGCAGTGCGTTCAGCGGTTAAAATACTGCGTGCATTACCCGATATTTCGCAAATAATATCATTGTTATTAATTTCTTCTCCATCTTTAAAATACCATTTGATTTGAATTTTATTATCCAGCAAGCTATATGCCATATCAAACCAGTTGCGCCCACATAATATGGCTTGCTCACGGCAAATGAGTTGAGCTTTAGATTTTTTATTTTCCGGAATGAGGTTTGCGGTAACATCCTGACCTTTAAAGTCATTGTGAGTGTGTGTGCCCAGATCTTCGTTAAGAGCCTGTTGCACTTGCACTTTAATATCGTTGATTGAAGGTGTGGTCATTATTTGAATATTGAATGTATTTGCATTTAGCAGTAAAGTATAAGCGGTAATTGTATCAATTGAACTACTGAATTTCGAGATTTAATCGCCGTTAACACAAGAGATATTTGTAAATTATTCAATGAAAAAACAATTACAGCAAATTATCTTAGCTCTGTGGCAAAGTACTCGTGATCTTCTTCCTATTATCGTTGTTATCGCTTTTTTCCAAATTGTTGTACTACAAAAACCTATTCCGAATATGGGGCAACTTCTGGTTGGTACAGCACTTGTTGTTTTAGGTTTAAGTCTCTTTATTAAAGGCCTGGAAATTGGGCTATTTCCTATTGGTGAAAGTATGGCCTATGCTTTTGCACGTAAAGGCAGCGTTTTGTGGTTGTTACTTTTTGCTTTTTCGCTGGGATTTGGTACTACGATTGCAGAACCCGCATTAATTGCAGTCGCTGATAAGGCTGCAGAAGTCGCATCTATTGGAAAGGCGATTGCAGATACTGAAGCTGCCCGTTCGAGCTATTCCTCAGGTTTAAGACTAACCGTTGCCTTCTCGGTTGGTTTGGCTATTGTTATTGGTGTTTTACGGATATTAAGAGGTTGGCCGATACATTACTTAATTATCGGTGGTTATGCGGGGGTGGTCATCATGACCTTTTTTGCTCCCAAAGAAATCATCGGTATCGCTTATGATTCTGGTGGTGTGACCACTTCAACAATTACGGTGCCGCTGGTTACCGCCTTAGGTGTCGGTCTTGCTTCAAGTATTAAAGGCCGAAACCCAATGTTGGATGGTTTTGGTTTAATTGCTTTTGCTTCATTAACGCCCATGATATTTGTTATGGCGTATGGCATGTTGATATGATCGAACTTCTCATTCATCTGTTTCATGTCACTTTAGATACCGTGGTTGATGTACTTCCTATTGTCTCCATTATTTTTGGTTTTCAATTTTTAGTTATAAGAAAGCCGGTACCTAATTTAGGAAAAGTTATTATTGGTTTCATTTATGTACTCATTGGTCTGGCTTTATTTCTTGTGGGATTAGAAGAAGCATTGTTTCCTCTGGGCGAACTAATGGCACAGCAGCTCACCGATCCTGATTTTATTTATGGAGTAGGGAATGTTGCAGATGTCGTGCACTGGCAGGATTATAAATGGGTCTATTTATTTGCGATTGCGATTGGATTTTCTACCACTATCGCAGAACCTTCACTTTTAGCTGTTGCAATAAAAGCGAATGAAGTTTCTGCAGGCGTTATTGGAATCAATGGTTTAAGAATTGCTGTTGCAATAGGTGTTGCCTTTGGTATTGGTTTAGGCACATTTCGTATCGTCACAGGGACACCTTTAGAATATTACATTGTTGTTGGTTATTTTATTGTGATTATACAAACATTTTATGCTCCCAAAATGATTATTGCACTCGCCTATGATTCTGGCGGAGTAACAACATCGACGGTAACAGTGCCGCTGGTAACGGCGTTAGGTTTAGGGTTAGCAACAACAATACCCGGGCGAAGTGCTTTATTAGATGGCTTTGGTTTAATTGCTTTTGCCAGCTTGTGCCCCATTATTTCAGTAATGGCTTATGCGCAACTTAGTGAATGGCGTGGTCGTAAAAACAACCGTGAAGAATATTCAATAAATAAAAAAGAAGGAGGGAGTTAAATGCATTTTAAATTAATCATTGCCCTTGTTGAGGATGATAAAACAGATGCCATAATGGCTGCAGCACGTGAAGAAGGTGCCACAGGTATGACTGTCATTAATCATGCTCGCGGAGAAGGACTAAAGCAAAGTAAAACATTTTTCGGTCTGACACTGGAGACGCAACGCGATATGTTGTTAATGCTGGTTGAAGAACATCTATCACGAAAAATTCTTGAACGCATTGCCAAAGTTGGTGAGTTTGACAGTAAGCCCGGAACAGGAATTGCTTTTAAAATTGATGTAGAAGATGCGCTTGGTGTTGCTCATCAGGTGGAAACCTTAGCTGAAGTCGTGGAGGAAGAGCTATGACAACTAAAGAAATAATCCTCGTTAGAGACGTGATGAAACAAAACTTCGATATGATTGATGGTATGATTACCGTATCGGAAGCATTGAAAAAAATGAAGCACATTGAAACTAAAACATTAATCGTAGACAAACGAGATGAGAATGATGAATATGGTGTTGTTTTAATTTCAGATATTGCTAAACAGGTTTTAGCAAAAGATCGCTCACCAGATCGAGTGAATATATATGAGGTAATGGCTAAACCCGTTATTTCAGTCGATCCAAAAATGGATATTCGTTATTGTGCACGTTTATTTGAAAATTTTGGTTTGTCACGTGCACCGGTTATCGAAAATGGAAAAATGATTGGTATTATCAGTTTTACGGATATGGTTTTGCGTGGAATGGTTGCTGAATAAATAATTATGTATATAGATATAACATCAGGGCTTGTAAAAGAAGCGCGCCAACACTTGTCGCCAAATTGTGATTCTCGTCCTGATGAATTTGATATCTCATTAATTGTGATCCATGGCATCAGTTTGCCTCCGGGTAAATTTGGTAATAATTATATAGACCAACTATTTTGTAATCAGCTTAACCCTGATGAACATCCATATTTTAATGATATCTCAGACTTAAAGGTTTCATCCCATTTATTAGTTAGACGTGATGGTGAAGTGGTGCAATATGTTCCATTTCAAAAACGTGCCTGGCATGCGGGAGATTCCTGTTATAAAACTCGCGATTGCTGTAATGATTTCTCTATTGGTATTGAGATGGAAGGTGAAGATGAAACACCCTATACCGATATTCAATACCAGGTTTTGTCAGAATTAATTCAGAGTTTAATTAAGGAGTATCCGGGCTTAAATGAAAAAACAATTACCGGGCATTGTGATATTGCTCCCGGACGTAAAACGGATCCAGGCAATGCGTTTGATTGGGAGCGTTTAAACAAGCTAATATTATCTTAAAAAACTGTCATTGCTTCGTTTCACTCGTAATGACAGATGATTTTATGTCAGTAGTAGAGCAACAGACTTGCATTTACATGCTTTTAGCTAGAAACTATCAACTATGAGTTTACTCAGTGTCATTTTCGCTTTAATCGCAGAAAACTTTATTTCCAGCTTATCGGAATTGCGACGTTTTGACTTTTTTTTCCGTTATGTCAGCTGGCTACGAGCCAAACTCCCTACCTTTTCTTTTCAAAGTGGCACCGTGACACTGGTTATTGTTGTTGCAGCTGTTCTGTTTGTTGTCTGGCTAATCAGCGCCATGCTGGCAAATGTACTGGGTTTATTTGATTTTCTTTTTGGCATCGCGGTGCTGATTTTCATGATTGGCCCGCGTGATCTTGAAGATGATGTGCAAAAAGTGAGCACAGCATTTGAGCATAAAGATTATGAAGCTGCTAATTTTTATGCCAGCCAGTTAGCGAATCGTGATATTGCAGAGCCACCTTTGCAGTTGGCGAAAACTATAAAAGAAGATATTTTATTACAAGCTAATACTCGTTTGTGTGGAGTCTTTTTCTGGTTCATTCTTCTGGGTCCGGTTGGTGCCGTATTGTTTCGATTAACGTGTTTACTAAAAGAAAACCAGCAAAAAGAAAGTGATGATTTTGCAGATAGCAGCCGTGCTCTTTATCGCATTATGATTTGGCTTCCTGCCCGTATTTGTGTATTAAGTTATGCGATAGCCGGTAGTTTTGTTGATACCATGAGTTACTGGAATGGGTTATCTGATCTTTGGTTACGTGACAGCGAAGAATTTATTGTTATTAGTGGCCTTGGCGCATTACGTTATGAAGAAAGCAAAGACCGTGATGATCTTGATGAAAATGAACCTGATGCATCCAGTATTCAACATGCGTTATCTTTAGTTAAACGCGCAGTGATTGTCTGGATTGTATTATTAAGCTTGTTAATTGTAACGGGCTGGCTAGTTTGAGACCTTTGCACGAATAGCGAGATGCCAGATAATTGCGTTAAAACCTCTTCAAAATGCTCACTTACAATTGTAAGCTCCGCTTTTTCATCGGTTTTACCTACATGGACGTAGGTAAGGAGCGTAAGCAGGACGCGGAAGCTTTGCCTTATTCTCTGGCATCTCGCTATCCATGCAAATGCCTCAATTTTAACCGTATCTTTGTATTGCTATTAAGTCCCAAGTTATATTTCCTGAATTGATGTGTAAATTCAAAACATTTTTCTCACATGCCATTATTTTTTTAAGTGGAATGTTTTTTTCTTCATTGTCATGGGCTGAAATCAAAGTTCAGGATGACGAGAACAACTTGATTATCCTGCAAAACCCCGTCAACAGAATAATTAGCTTAACGCCCCATATTACAGAAATTTTATTTTCTGCTGGTGCGGGTTCTAAAATTATCGCAACGGTGGCATATAGTGACTATCCGCAGGCGGCAAAAAGAATACCTCGTATCAGTGGATATCCTTCGATGGACATCGAAAGAATCGTGTCACTTAAACCGGATTTGGTAGTGGTCTGGGCCTCGGGGAACAATAGAGAACAGGTGGAAAAACTGATGGAGCTTGGCTTAACTGTTTTTATAAGTGAACCACGCCAGGTTAATGATATTTATAAAACGATTCGACGGTTTGGAAAACTTGCAGGGACGAACAATATCGCAGAAAAATCGGCTGAAAATTTTATAAATCATTATAAATATTTAAAAGAAACATATTCAAATAAAGAAAAAGTAAAAGTGTTTTATCAATTCTGGAATAAACCATTAATGACGATTAATGGACAACATATTATTTCTGATATTATTAATTTGTGTGGTGGAACGAACGTTTTCTCTAAACTTAATTCATTAACGCCAATAATATCTATTGAAGCTGTGATAGCCTCGCAGACAGATGTCATTGTAGTCGGGAGTAATAATGAAAAAGAATCGAAATGGCTATCAGAATGGAAGCCATGGTTACATTTAGCAGCGGTAAAAAAAGATCATCTTTATTATATTGATCCTGATCTCTTAAATAGAATGGGACCACGTATATTGTCAGGTGCAGATAAGCTTTGTGAACTTCTGGACAAAGCGAGAAAAAATTAATTTTTCTTACATTATTTAGGATTATATTTTACGACGTTTGTTTATATATTTCACGTAACTTTTTAACTTCCAGCTTTTCTGCATTAGCCTGTTCAATCGCACGTGCTAATCGTCCAGGCGCAGAACGCCCCATACACATATGCTGTAAATCACCATCAATACCTGCTTTAAAACCTGTTATAAGTTTTTCACGGTCAAGTTTATGGCCAACTAATGTCGCCTGAATATCCATTACTGCATTAGCAACTTCCAACGCAAGATCATTATGGTTATCCCATAAGTCCTCTACATTACCTTTAGTGAACAATCCTGAAATATTGGTTGTCAGAATGTATACATTTTTAATTAACAGTTCCTGCTCCATTTCTTCAGCAGTAGTTACTTCATGGGCAGGGATATCCAGTGTGGCTAAAGCATCAACCAGGGTTGATGCAAGGGGACCAAAGCAGGGAGATGGAATGAGGACTTTTGAATCCTGACCTTTTTTCTTTTCAAACCAAACTGAAATTACAGTTGGATTAATAAAATTATAAGATTCCCAGTCGCGTGGTAATAATTCGTTTTGTAACAAGACGATTTTATTATGCCAGTTAGAAGGTATTTCCTTCAAAGTGGTTTGTAAGTCTTTTTCACCTACCGCGACTAAAACCATATACGGTGCCGGTAAGGTTTTAGCGAGCTTATTCATATCAGTATCACGTTTTACCGGGTAAACAGGATGACCCAGTTTTAAAATTGCTCGTGCGAAGACACTGCCTATTTCACCAAGGCCAACAACGATTACCGGTTCTTTTTTCATGGTTTTCCTGATTTTTTAATGATTAATTTTTTAAAAGTTTAACGCTTGTTTCAGCTGTCTTTTTATTGATCTCAAACTGAAGTTCGCAATATTCGTTTTGTTCATCCACAGGTGTTGGATCATCAGAACAACTGCAACCCGCAATAATTCCGCTGTAAAAAACCCCTGTTTTTATATGTAGAGTGTCATTTTCTTCATTGAAGTTAAGAATAATAACACTGATAGCCGTGTCTGCAACATAACTGCTGTGAGATAGGCCTTGTTGTAAAGGTAGGAATTCTGGATCGATATTTTGAATTTCCTCTTTGGCAATTTTTTTAAAATCAGCCGAATCGAAGGCTCGTGTTGTTTGAGAAAGTTTTATCATTAAATTTTATATTAACATCCAGATACACGCATTTATTCTTTGTCCTGATAAGGTTGCCACAACACCTCAGTACCATTTTCAGAGCGGGCTAATACTCTGGCAATGACAAACAATAAATCAGATAGACGGTTTAAGTAGCTGATACTAAAAGGGCTTACCACTTCATCTTTTGCTAAAGAAACAACACGCCGTTCTGCACGGCGACATACGCTTCTGGCTAAATGGCACGCGGAGGTGGCTGTGCCGCCCGCGGGTAAAATAAATTCTTTTAACATGGGTAAGTTTTCATTGAAGTTGTCTAATGTATTTTCAAGATACGTGATGTATGTTTCATCTAAGGCAATATGTCCAGGGATGCAAAGCTCACCGCCTAAATCAAACAGGTGGTGTTGTACTTTGTTTAAACAGGTTGAGATTTCATTTGCAATGTCATTTGCAAGGATCATGCCGAGTATGCTATTGAGTTCATCGACAGTACCAATGGCTTCAATGCGGATATGATCTTTATTTACGCGTGAACCATCAGCAAGGCCTGTATCACCTTTGTCTCCAGTGCGGGTATAAATTTTGGATAAACGGTGTCCCATTATTTTTCCTACAGTTGAAATCTTACATCCAGAATAAATTTTTCCACACTTGCAACGTATTGTCCAGCAGGTATAAAAGGTTGTATGTTTTTTACTGCATTAAGTGCGGCGAGATCTAAAGCGTTATATCCACTTGAGTTGGATATTTTTAGAGCATTAATATAGCCACTTTTTAATAACTGAAAAGAAATCTGTACAGTACCTTCTCGATTTAAACGTAATGCGGAAAGGGGGTAACGTTTATTTTTGTTGATTGCACCATGAAGTAATTTATTGAGTTCTTTAAAATTAGTTTTTTCTGAACCAGCTTCAGATGATGCCGTTGCTATTAAAGAAGTTTCACTTGGTGTAGAAGCTAGTTTTGATAATTTTTTTTCTGAAAAATTTGGTTTTGTTGAAGCCGTTTTATCCGGGACAGGACGGGTAGATTCTTCTTTGCTGCTTGATATTTCGGGAGAGTGCTTAGTATTACTTAATTTTAGGTTTATAACATAGTTTGTGGAAATATTCTGCGGCTTGTTTTCTACAATATTAAACCATACCACGAAAATAATGGCGTGAAGTGCGGTAGATAAACCGACTGATAGCCAAAATATTTTCGTGGATGATTGGGTCATATTATTTAAAAATTATATCTAACTTTTACGGCCACATTTCTTTCAGGAGCCGGGTAATAGCCATCAAATGTTGCATAGCTAGCATATTTTTTGTCACCTAAGTTATTGATACGCAATGAAGTAAGCCAATTATTCACTTTATGCTGAACTTGTATATTTAATACTGTAAGTGAAGGTAGTTGATCACGAGTATTAGCGTAATCAGATGCTTGATATCGCTCACTTGTATAACGCGCTTCGGCATAGGTTGACCAGTTTTTGCTGAATTTATAATGCGCATTTACAGTGAGGTTATTTGTGGCAACAAATGGGATTTTTTTACCATCGTACGTACCGCCTTCAAACGTCCCGTCAATGTAACTGTATTGTGCATTTAAATCGAATGCAGAAGTGAATTTATGCTTTCCTTCGAGAGTTAAACCTACTCTTGTTGTTGGATCTAAGTTTGCATTTGCACCAGGGAAAAAGCCTGGACTTGGAGCAGCAGAATCAAATTCAATTTCATTATCTAATTCCAATGAATAGGCTGTGACATTAAATGCCGATGTTGAATTTTTCCATTCGCCACCAATTTCTAAGGATTTACCTTCTTGAGTTTTTAGTCCAACAATTCCTGGCGATGTATAAGTGTTTTCATCAATTTTTGCAAAACGGAAGTTTTCATCAATGCGGGCAAAGAGTCGTGAATTGCTGCTTAGTTGGAATGAGATGCCTGCTTCAAATACGCTTACATTATCGTCAAGCTCTATCCCCGTAGGAAAAGCAGTTGGATCAGTAATATTATCTTTAACTTGAGCATAACGACCGCCAAATGTTGTTGTGATTTTTTCTGAAACAGGTATTACAAATTGGGCATAAATTGCACTCGTTTCTTCTTTCGCAATAGTATTTACAAAAGGAGATGCTATTTCATAATTATAAATATTATGATCAATACCGATTGTTATCAAAGAATCACCATAGCTATTAGGTAGTGCGCCAATAAAACGAGGAGTTAATGCGACATGGTCACGATCTTGGGTGAAGTCACTACCAAAATTTTTGCCTTTAATCTCACTGTCTCTATAGGTGATTTCGCTTTCAAAATTCCAATTACTCGTAACCGCAGTTTTAATACCTAGGCGAATTATTTCCGTAGTGCTGTCATTTTCATCATTTGGAGTGCTACCTATCTGACGTGGATCTGCCAGCATTTGAGCTTTACTTAATGAACCGGGAAGTTCGATTTCTTCATTTATTACTTGGTAGTCTGAAAATACATGTACATTTTTGTTTTCGTAATCTATTCGGCCTAAAATATTTTGATAATCTTGTTCATTATGTTCTCTATAATTATCTGATTTTAGATCTTCAACGCTAAACCGATAACTTAAGTTACCTTTTTTGTTGCTAATAGATGCACGTAAGTTTCTTCTCTTATAGCTACCGGCTTCAACTTGAACATAAGAGGAAGATTTTTCTGGAGTTTTAGTAATAATATTAATAACACCACCAACAGCTTGGTCGCCAAATAATGTTCCAGCACTGCCGTGAATGATTTCAATTTGTTTAACGTCTTTTAAAGAAATACCACTTAGATCTGCTGCAGCTAAATCAGGATTATTTAAACGACGACCATTAACCAGAATTTGTACATTAGTTTTTGCATTGTCAGCAAAGCCACGCATACTGACTGATGCACGACTACCTGTACCATATAAATCATTTATTTGGATCGATGCTTGAGAATTTAAAACTTCAATAAGTTGTGTTGCACCACTTTGTTCAATATCTTCACTGGTAATAATACTAATACTACTAGGCGTAGTGACCAAGCTTTGCGCAGAACGTGTAGCTGTGACAATGATGGGACTAAGTTCTTCAGAAAATGATGGAACTGAGATTGCGATTAGGCTTAAAGCTAAGCCTGTGTTCTTAATAGATAACATGGTAATTCCTTCGTTGTGCATACTGCCCGTATGCAAAATATAAACGTGTAGCTAACAGAAGGAACAATTGGGAAGACAAATGAAAAATCCGCCCGTAGTCGCCCTCCGCGATACACTACGATCGCATCAGGCCGGTCTCCGGGCTCTCGAGTAGTAAGTAGTGTTACTTACCGGGTGAATCGCCTTCCCATGTCAGATGACACAGTGGCAGGGATGATTCACTTTGACTCGACTACCGTTGCGGGGGCAGCGTCGGAATTGATTAGCATGGCTATTCGCACCGACTTCTCGTTTCACCTTACCAAAGAGTTATTGGCATAGGCACCTGAAGCAGTAAAAGTGGCGCAACTTTAGCGATCTTATATGGGACTGTCAAATATGATTTAGAGAGGATAAAGGTGTTTTCGAAAATAAATAAGGGAATACAGGGACTTATATGATGTACTTAATTTGCAATAAAATATTTTATTTCCTGATGTGATATTTCCTTAATGGGGTGTTGGTATAATTTAGTTAAGTTGTTTTGCGTTAAAATATTTTCACAACTTCCGTGAAGTGTTTCGCCGTTGCCAAAAATGAGTAAAGCATGATCGCAGTATTTATTCGCTAAATTTATATCATGTAAAACAAACAATGTTGTCATATCATTATTGTTAGACGTTAATATATTCATCACTTCATGTTGTTGGTGAATGTCTAAATGATTGACCGGTTCATCAACTAAACGAATTTTAGTTTGTTGTGTTAATAAGGTGGCTAAAGCAATTCTTTGTCGTTCGCCACCAGATAAAGTTTGAATAGATCGGTTAGTAAAGTTTTTTAATCCGACTAATGTTAAAGCTTCAAGTGCGATTTTTTTATCTTCGTCCGATTCCCATTGCCAGTTTTTAAGATGCGGGTGTCGTCCAATGAGTATTGTTTCCATTACTGAGGCAGGGAAGTGATCTTCCTGATGTTGCATAAGCAAACTGAGTTGTTGTGCAACTTCACGCCGGCAAAGAGTATTTATATTTGTTTTGTTAAGACTTATGTTACCGCCAGCGGCAGGTAAAAGACCGGCCAGGGTATGCAGTAAAGTGGTTTTGCCACAGCCATTCATACCCAGTATTGCCCAGTTTTCTCCTGCATTAAAAGCCAGGTTTAGATCTTTACAAACCAGGGTGCTCGCGATTTGTACCTGTAGGTTATGACTGCTTAATAAGCTCATTGTTTTGCATCCCGTTGTAATAAAAATAAAAACAAAGGAATGCCAATTAAGGCCGTAATAATACCAACAGGTAATTGTTGTGGTGCAATAATGGTTCTTGCTACGGTATCGGCAATTAAAACTAAAATACCACCCCCTAAAGTTGCAGCAGGCAAAAGTAGTCGATGATCGGTAATGCCGGTTAAACGAATTAAATGCGGCACAATAAAACCAACAAAACCAATACTGCCTGCCTGAACCACCGCGGCGGCAGTGAGTAGAGAAGCAAGAATATAAATTTTTAATTGTAATTGTTTAAGGTTAACGCCCAGACTTGCTGCGATTTTATCACCACGAATTAAAACATTAAGTTGTGATGATATTAACATGCTGAATATTAAACCAATAATTAAAGCAGTAAAGGCAAAAGAAACAGAATAGCTATAACTAAGATCACCCATTAACCAGAACAACATGCCATGTAAGTTACTTGCAGGAGAGAGCGTTAAAATTAAACTGATTGCAGCGCCCCAGCCTGCGGCAACAACCACACCGGTGAGTAATAATCGTGTTGGTGTCCAGCTACCTTTTTGATGAGCTAAAATAAAAACCAGAAACATCGCAACCAAAGCACCAATAAAAGCCAGGCCGGTTAAACCAAAAGCACTGCTTAAACCCAATAACATACCAATGAGTACCGCCGTTGCCGCACCACCGGAGACACCTAATATGTAAGGGTCAGCCAGTGGGTTACGCACCAACACTTGCATTAATGTGCCCGCCTGCGCGAGTAATGCGCCGGTTGCGAAGGCCGCTAAAGTGCGGGGTAAGCGGAGTTCTGTAACAATAAGGGAAGATTCTTGTGCACCAGCATCTATCAATGAAAGCCATACCGTTTGCAAAGAAAGCGGTACGCTGCCGACAAACAGCGAGCTTATGATGAGTAATACACTCAAAATAGCCAAAATAAGGATAAAAATGGATGGGCGCATGAATTGTAAGTCTAATAAGTCAGAAACAGGAATAAAGCTGGATTAAACCATCAAATTTCTTTTATTACAAAGAACGCTGTTTCTACGAATAAAGCCGGAATTTTCCTTTATTCCTGAATTTATACTGAAAAGTTAGTGCCCACTTTCGGTATAAATCAATATATGAATGGCAAATTGCAATAATTTAACAAATTCAGTGAGTTACAAAGCTTATTTTAATCAAGGCATTAAATTTTTCTCAATTTTAGTCTAAACTGTGAAATACGGCGTACAAAAAGCTCATAGAAAGGGCAAATGTGGTCGATATTATTTAAGCTATATAGAAGGAAGAACCTCCTCGAGCTCGAGCAAAATGCTGTTTTAGTACAAATATTGTAATAATCGGGAATATTTGACGTTTAGGGTGCTTTTCAAGGTTAGTGGTTATGCAGAAAATACTTGTGATCAATTCAAAAGGTGGTTGTGGTAAAACCACAATGGCGACTAATCTCGCCAGTTATTTTGCGACACAAGATCTGTCTACGGCATTATTGGATTTTGATCCTCAAGGTTCGAGTATTCGCTGGCTCAATCAACGACCAAAATCAGGCTCCTCTATCTATGGGGTTCATGTGGCAAGCAGTAAAAATAATACCGGTGTTACACGTGCTTTTCAGATGCGCGTTCCTCCTGAAACGGAGCGTATGATTATTGATGCACCTGCCGGTATTACGGGTAATGAACTTATCGATCTTATTCGTCATGTTGATACGATTATTGTGCCGGTTTTACCATCCTCAATTGATATACATGCAGTAACCCGGTTTATTCAGGAGTTATTGCTGGTTGGTAAAGCGCGTCAAAAGGGGCTTAACATTGCTGTGGTTGCAAATAGAGCCAAGAAAAATACTCTGACTTACAGGGCACTCGAACGCTTTTTAAAAACATTAAAACTTCCCTTTGTTACCACTTTGCGAGACACACAAAATTATGTGCATGCAGCAGAACGCGGTATTGGTATTCATGAAATGTGGGATAAACGTACAGAAGCTGATAAAGCGCAGTGGCGGCCATTAACTCGCTGGTTGGACGATGTGAATCAGGCAAATACAAAGCATAAAATTGCACGTTAATTATTAATTACACTAAATTTATATATACACCACGGTTTAAATTTCTATACCTCATTTTTAATCTCTTAGACTAATAATATCCCAACCCTTCATCTCTGCATGTGAACGCAGGGTATCATCGGGATCAACCGCAATTGGTTTTTTGACCATTTCCAATAAGGGTAAATCATTATGTGAATCACTATAAAAACAGCTATCAGCAAGATTGCCGCCAGTTTGTTTTAACCAGTCAGCGAGTCTTTCTACTTTTCCTTCTCTGAAACAGGGCGTACCAGAAACTTTGCCGCTATACCGGTTATTAATTATTTCAGGTTCAGTTGCAATAATATTTTGGATTCCCAGTTCTTTAGCAATTGGAGCGGTAATAAAAAGATTAGTTGCGGTAATAATAAGCAAAGTATCTCTTTTATCGGTATGTTGTTGTATTAACGTGCGACTTTTATTCGTGATAGCTGGAAGAATAAACTCCTGCATAAATTGATTATGCAGTTGTACAAGTGCATTCATTTCAATTTTAGCCAAAGGCGCAAGGCTAAATTCTAAAAATTCAAAAATATCTAAAGTGCCAGCAGTATATTCATCATAAAAACGCTGATTTTCTTTCTCATAAAAAGCACGATCAACATGCCCCTGTTGAGCTAAAAACTGCCCCCACAAATAGTCACTGTCACCGTTTAATAAGGTGTTATCTAAATCAAAAATAGCGAGTGTCACTGAATTAACCTTTTATTATGCTGTAAATCTAATGTTACCGTAAAATAGCCTGTATAGGCATGTTAGTTATTACTAATATCCATAACTGCTTGATAAATATTAATAAATAGTCAGTTTTGAATAGATTTGCTGAGAAGCGGCGAACATGAAACAATCTAAAGGTATAAATGAAGAGAGTTTTTTAAGTGATTGATACTGAAGGATACAGGGCAAACGTTGGCATTATTTTAGTGAACGATGATGGCAGTTTGTTTTGGGCAAAAAGGATTGGAGAAGACGCCTGGCAGTTTCCGCAAGGCGGCATTCAGAAATCCGAGTCGGCAGAGCAAGCCCTTTTTCGTGAATTATATGAAGAAGTGGGTGTGGTTAAAGAGTCCGTGGAAGTGATTGGTAGAACTCAGGACTGGTTACGATACAAAATCCCCGAACAGCTCATTCGTCGTCACCAGACGCCATGTTGTATTGGACAAAAACAACGTTGGTTTTTATTGCGCTTTACTGGAAAAGAATCTGATGTTTGTCTTGATAGTAGTGATAAACCTGAGTTTGATCAGTGGTGTTGGATTGATCCGATAGAACCACCACGCTCAGTTATTTCTTTTAAGCGCAGTGTTTATGCTGAAGCATTAAAAGAACTACTACCCCTGATCCAGTAACTTTCAAAATTATAAATTACATGTGATAAAATTTTATGCTTGATATATTGCGACGTATTGTTCAGGAAGTAAATCTTGCTAATGATCTTGAGCAAGCACTGAATATTATTGTCCAGCGTGTTAAAAGTGCCATAGCAGTTGATGTTTGTTCTATTTTTTTACTGAATGAAGAGGATAAAGAATACGTTTTAATGGCTACCGATGGTTTGAATGCTGAAGCGGTTGGTAAAGTTAGAATGAGTGATAATGTCGGCCTGGTCAGTTTAGTCGGTAAACGTGCCGAAGCCATCAATATCGCTGATGCAATAAAAAATCCCCGTTACCAACATTTCCCTGAAGCCAGTGAAGAAGCTTTTCACGGCTTTTTAGGCGTGCCGATTATCCATCACCGAAAAGTATTGGGTGTTCTGGTTATACAAAGCAGCAAAGTTCAAAAATTTAGTGAAGATGATGAAACTTTTTTAATTACTGTAGCAGCTCAACTTGCTGCGGCTATTGTTCATGCTGAAGCCAGCGGTGGCATTGATGGTTTAAAACAGAACAAAAACGAAAAAGATTATAAAGCAAAACCCATTAATGGTTTACCTGGTGCGCCAGGCGTTGCAATGGGAATAGCGGTTGTTATGTATCCGCCTGCTGATATTGATGCTATTCCGGATCGACATATTTCTGATACAGAAAAAGAAGTTAAATTATTTGATATAGCAGTAGAAGCTGTTGTTAAAGATATTACCGGCTTATCAAAACGCTTAAAAGATGTTTTACCCGAAGAAGATCGTGCTTTATTTGATGTTTATTTACTCATGCTTAATAGCCAGGCGATATCGGGGATAACACGTGATCGAATCCGTGAAGGAAACTGGGCGCCGGGCGCCTTGCGGCAAACAATTCGGGAGCATGAACAGGTCTTTAATGAAATGGAAGACAGTTATCTGCGTGAACGTGCAGATGATGTCCGTGATCTTGGTCGACGTATTTTAATGCACTTGCAAGAGGACTCACCGGATAAGATTGAATTTCCGGATAACACGGTACTGGTTGGAGAAGACATATCAGCTTCAATGTTAGCAGAAGTACCGAGGGATAAATTAGCTGGCGTTATTTCGGTGCGTGGTTCACGTACATCTCATGTTGCGATTCTTGCGCGAGCAATGAGTATCTCGGCTGTCATGGGTGCAACGGATTTACCAGTTAGCCGGATTGATGGACGAACGATCATTGCCGATGGTTATAGTGGTCAGATTTTTATATCACCATCGAAAAAGGTGACTAACGAATTTCAACGCTTAATTGATGAAGAAGCGGCTTTATCTGATGAATTAATGGAGTTACGTGATCTTCCAGCTAAAACGGAAGATGGGATTGAAATTTCATTATTGGTAAATTCAGGATTACTGTCGGATATCACACCAAGCCTGCAAAGTGGTGCTGAAGGTATTGGTCTTTATCGTACCGAGTTTCCTTTTATGGAAAGACAAACATTTCCCAGTGAAGAAGAACAACGCAGTATTTATCGGCAAGTATTAGAAAGTTTTCATCCGCGCCCGGTTACTCTGCGTACTTTAGATGTGGGTGGTGATAAAGCACTTCCTTATTTCCCTATCGAAGAAGATAACCCCTTTTTAGGCTGGCGCGGTATTCGTATTACCTTAGATCACCCTGAAATTTTTCTTGTTCAGGTGCGCGCTATGGTGCGTGCAAGCATAGGATTGAATAATTTAAAAATATTGTTACCCATGATCAGTGACATTAATGAACTGACTGAAGCATTGGGTTTGATTCATCAGGTTTATGGTGAGTTACTTGAAGAAGGGGAAGAGGTTGTTATGCCAGAGGTTGGTGTAATGATTGAAGTGCCCTCCGCTGTGTACCAGGCAGGCAGTCTTGCGCGACGTGTTGATTTCCTTTCTATAGGCACAAATGATTTAACCCAGTATTTACTTGCGGTTGATCGCAACAATGCACGTGTCGCTTCGCTTTATGATTCACTACACCCCGCTGTAATAAGGGCAATTTTACAAGTAGTCGAAAGCGCCCGGGTACATAATAAACCCGTCAGTGTTTGTGGTGAAATGGCCGGTGATCCGGTTGCCGCTTTATTATTACTTGCCATGGGAATCGATAGCTTAAGCATGAGTGTATCGAGCTTATCCAGAGTTAAATGGGTAATACGAAACATTACACGGGAACGAGCACGACAAATTTTGAGTGAAATTCTGGTTATCGAAGACGCGGCGGGTATCCGAAATTATTTAAATCAAACCTTCGAAGATGCTGGTATGGGTGGATTGGTAAGAGCAGGGAATTAA
>JAUWUS010000062.1 GCA_030617815.1 Gammaproteobacteria bacterium | reverse complement strand
AGAAAAAACACAGGAAATTAAAGCAGCGTATGAGTTGCTTGTAGCAGAAAGAAAAAAATAAAAATGATTAACCACAGAGGACACGGAGGTACACAGAGGAAATAACAAAATTAAAACTCTGTGTACCTCCGTGTCCTCTGTGGTTTAAATGTTTTTTAAATTAATGTGCGTCCGGCACTGGCAACAATAATGACCGCCAGCCCAACCATCGTATTTATTCCCACCATTTTACGAATAATATTCAGGTTTCTTCCACCTTCAGGCCAGTCTTGTTTTGTGACAGCTTCTTTAAGACGTTTGAATGGGGCAAAGTAAACATGTAAATACATTAATATCATTACCATACCTAGCCCATTCATGATGTGTACATATAAAGGTGTGTTACCCATGCTTCCCCAGATTTCAAAAATCATCATATAGCCAGTTAAGGGTAAAAATAGAATTGAGAGCCAGACAAACGGGAAAAACTTTTTAAATACGCCAACCCATAACTGTAAGCGAACGGGTGGTTCAAGTTGCATAGCCGCAACCGGGCGTAAAAACATATACGCAAAAAACATTCCACCGACCCAAACAACGGCAGAGAGTAAATGTAATACAAGTGAGAGAGTGTTAATAGTCATTCAACATTTCCTTAATTATTTTTTAATTTTTGTACCCGGGGCATTTTTTTCTAACCAATCACGTATATGTTTGACCAGTACATCATTTTTATTATCAAAAAAATGGTTTGCACCTGTGACTTTAACCTGGGTGTAGTTTTTGTTTCCTGCTTTTCGTGCTGTTGATGCTTTAGCCTTTTCGCCGCGTAATACTGTGTCCAGGTCATTGCTGCCAAATATATCAAGCACCGGTACTTTAATATTTTTCAGTGAAACAAGGTAACCTACCTTATCATCTTCTTTATACATGACACCCGATACTCCCACAGCAACCAGAGCATGAATAGAGGCGTCTGGATTATTGGCCATATAATACCCAGCCATGCCTGAGCCAAGGCTGTGTGCAACAATAACAATATTTTTAATGCCTTTTGCTTTTAGAAATTTCACTCCAGCATTAATGCGAGGAGCAACTTCCTTGAACAGGGGAATGTAGTCTTTATATTCGGCCTCATTGGAGAGTACGGGTAACTGCATTGAAAGTGTCGACCATCCATAGTCAGGTAATTGGCTGCGGAGTGGACGAACGATTTGATCCCAGTTCGGGTGGACGCCACTACCGTGTAAAATAATGGCTGCGCCCAGGGTATTTTTTGTAGTATTTTCAGTGTAAATGACGAATATCTTACTCTTGCCAACGTCTAACCATCCGGCATTACCCACCATAATGCTGTCAATAATCTGATCTGCCCAACGTTTTTCTTTCGCGTTATCATAGGCATGGCTGGGATTTAAAAAAAGACTAAGTCCGATAATAAGTAAGGTTTTATAGGGTGCGATACTAATCATAACAGAACCTCCGGTGACAAAAATTTAAGTATAAGCCTCAATTGACTCAAGCAAAAGGCTGAAAAATCCTCTGTGATCGGGTAAAGTCTGCGCTTCAAAATATTTAAGGCTCAAATAGCAAAATAGTGAGCAATTTACACGATTTGGCGTTTTACGCTGAAGAAAACAAGAGGCACCATAGTATGGCAGATTTCAAAATAGCACCTTCAATATTAGCGGCAGATTTTGCGCGTATAGGCGAAGAAGTGGATAACGTTATCAAATCAGGCGCAGATGTTGTGCATTTTGATGTTATGGATAATCACTACGTACCGAATCTGACTATTGGTCCATTGGTGTGTGATGCTTTGCGTAAACATGGCGTAACGGCTGATATTGATGTGCATTTAATGGTTAAACCGGTTGATCGCATTATTCCTGATTTTATTGATGCGGGCGCAAGCTATATTACTTTCCATCCGGAAGCTTCTGAACATATTGATCGTACTTTACAAATGATTCGTGAAGGCGGTTGTAAGTCAGGCTTGGTATTTAATCCTGCGACACCACTTTCTATCCTTAAACACGTTATGGATAAAGTAGACATCATCTTATTAATGTCAGTGAACCCGGGTTTTGGTGGTCAAAGCTTCATTCCGGAAACGTTAGTTAAATTACGTGAAGCACGTAAAATGATCGATGAAAGCGGTTATGACATCACATTAGAAATTGATGGTGGCGTTAAAGTAGACAACATTAAAGAAGTTGCTGAGGCAGGTGCGGATATGTTCGTAGCAGGTTCTGCAGTATTTAATGCGAAGAATGATAAAGATGCTGACGTTTATAATACGGTAATCAAACAATTCCGTGATGAATTAGCGAAAGTAGGCAAGTAATATATGTCATTAAGAAAACCAGAAATGATTTTGATCGACGTAGACGGTACGCTAGTAGATAGCGTACCTGATCTCGCTTATTGCGTTGATGAAATGATGAAGCAATTAGACATGCCTGTTCATGGTGAAGCAAAAGTCCGTGACTGGGTGGGTAATGGTGTTGAGCGTTTAACGCGTCGTGCTTTAATTGGTCAGCTTGATGGTGAACCTGATGATGCTTTATTTGAAAAAGCCTACCCTATCTTTTTAGCGCTTTATGCTGAAAATACTTGTGTGCGTAGCTGTTTATACCCCGGTGTTAAAGAAGGTATGGAGTATATGAAAGCGGAAGGTTACAAGTTAGGTTGTGTGACCAATAAAGATGCACAGTTTACTTTGCCGATTTTAAAAACGTTAGGCATACATGATGATTTTGAAATCATTGTTTGTGGTGATACTTTAGCGAAGAAAAAACCTGATCCATTACCATTATTACATTCAGCAGAACAACTTGGTGTAAAACCAGAAAATGCCATGATGTTAGGTGATTCAATCAGTGACGTAAAAGCATCTCGTGCAGCAGGTTTTCAAATTACTTGCATGAGCTATGGTTATAATCACGGTGTTGATATTAATGAAGCAAATCCGGATGCCGTTATTGATTCAATGACAGAGTTATCTGATATATTAAGTAATGCTGACGCTGCCTAATTTTAATAACTAAAGCATAATAAACAGATCTGATAATGAATATTAAATACCAACAAATACAATATCGATGGCATAACTCATAAGAGAGTTAGTTCAGCTTTATAGCTGGTTGTGTTTGTTGTGTATTTTATTATTAGGCAAAAAGAATGAATCAAGAAGAATTCAACGCGTATATAGCGCAAGGTTTTAATCGCATACCTCTAATGCGGGAAGTGCTGGCTGATCTCGATACGCCATTAAGCACGTATCTTAAATTGGCTGATGGGCCATATTCCTATTTATTTGAATCTGTGCAGGGCGGTGAGAAGTGGGGGCGTTACTCCATTATCGGTTTGCCTTGTCGTAAAGTCATTCGTATTTCTGGTTACGAAGTTAGCATTATAGAAAACGGAAAAATTGTCGAGACTTTAACAGTTGAAGATCCATTAGCATGGATTGAATCATTTCAAGCAGAATTCAAAGTGCCAGAAGTTGATGGCTTACCAAAATTTAATGGCGGCTTAGTCGGTTACTTTGGTTACGATACAATTAGATATATCGAACCAAAATTAAAAAACTGTCCTAACCAAGATGAACTTGAACTACCTGATATTTTATTGATGGTTTCAGATGAACTGGTTGTTCACGATAACTTGAGTGGAAAGCTTTATATTATTGTTCATGCTGAGCAAGACGATTTTGATCGTGCACAAAAAAGATTAGACGCGTTAACTATTCAGCTTGATAGCCATATTGTTCATCCGGCGAAATCTAAATCTGTTAAAGTAGATGAAGCCGATTTTGTCTCTGGTTTTAGTGAGCAAAGTTTTAAAGATGCTGTCTTAAAAGCAAAAGAGTACATAAAAGAAGGTGATGCTATGCAAATAGTATTATCTCAACGTTTATCTATTCCTTTTAGCGCAAGACCGTTAGATCTTTATCGTGCTTTACGCAGTTTGAACCCGTCACCTTATATGTTTTATTTAGACTTGGATGATTTCCATATCGCCGGTTCTTCACCAGAAATTTTAACGCGCCTGGAAGATGGAGAAGTAACAGTAAGGCCGATTGCAGGTACTCGACCTCGCGGTAAAACAAATAGAGAAGATAAATTACTTGAACTGGAGTTATTGGCTGATCCAAAAGAACTCGCCGAACATTTAATGCTGATTGACCTTGGACGCAACGATGTTGGTCGAATTGCAAAAACAGGTACGGTAAAACTAACTGAAAACATGCTCATTGAACGTTATTCTCATGTTATGCATATTGTTTCCAATGTGGTTGGTAAGTTAAAAGATAATTTAAGTGCGATGGATGTTTTACGCGCAACGTTCCCTGCGGGCACTGTAAGCGGTGCACCAAAAATTCGTGCAATGGAAATTATAGATGAGCTTGAGCCAGTAAAACGTGGTGTATATGCCGGCGCTGTTGGTTATCTTTCATGGCATGGGAATATGGATACTGCTATTGCTATCCGTACTGCTGTTATTAAAGATAAAAAATTACACATACAAGCCGGTGCAGGTATTGTTTATGATTCTGTGCCACAAAATGAATGGGATGAAACCATGAATAAAGGACGCGCGGTATTCCGTGCTGTTGCCATGGCAGAAGCCGGTCTTGATAAAGTGCATCGCTAAGGAGGAATGAAATGTTATTAATGATCGACAATTATGATTCCTTTACTTATAACCTGGTGCAATATTTTGGTGAGTTGAAGATGGATGTGCAGGTGCATCGGAACGATGAAATTACGATTGCAGAGATTGAAAAACTGGAACCAGAATATCTGGTTATTTCCCCTGGTCCATGTACACCAAACGAAGCTGGTATCTCCATTGATGTAATACGACACTTTGCTGGAAAAGTTCCAATTCTTGGTGTTTGTTTGGGGCATCAAAGTATCGGGCAGGCGTTTGGTGGAAAAATTATTCATGCAAAAGAAATTATGCACGGAAAAACATCTCAGATTTTTCACAAGGACGAAGGTGTCTTTAAAAAAATTCATAGTCCTTTAGAAGCAACACGTTATCATTCTTTAGTGGTTGATATTGAAACTTTGCCAGACTGTTTTGACATTACAGCATGGACTGAAACTGATGTTGGTACTATTGATGAAATTATGGGCGTGCGTCATAAAGCGTATCCTATTGAAGGAATACAGTTTCACCCTGAATCTATTTTGACTCAACATGGCCATGCTATGTTGAAGAACTTCCTGGATGGAAAATAATTATGGACATGCAATTAGCAATTAAAACCGTTTTAGAGCGTAAAGATTTAACTGCCGATGAAATGAATAATGTTATGCGTATTATTATGACCGGTGAAGCAACATCTGCTCAAATTGGTGGCTTTCTGGTTGGTTTACGTATGAAAGGTGAAACGGTTGATGAAATAGCCTCTGCGGCTAAAGTTATGCGCGAGCTTGCAACAGGCGTAAAAGTAACTGGTGATCATGTTGTTGATATTGTTGGCACGGGTGGAGATGGTTCTAATACGTTTAATATTTCAACCGCGTGTACATTTGTTGTTGCAGCAGCAGGTGGCACGGTTGCCAAACACGGTAATCGCTCTGTATCGAGCAAATCAGGTAGTGCAGATTTATTAGAAGCAGCAGGTGTGAAACTGGATCTTAATGCTGAACAAGTTGCCAAATGTATTAACGAAGTCGGTGTAGGTTTTATGTTTGCCCCTATGCATCACAGCGCGATGAAACATGCCATTGGCCCACGCAAAGAAATGGCAGTGCGCACAATTTTTAATGTACTTGGCCCGTTAACGAATCCGGCGGGGGCACCGAATCAGTTATTAGGTGTATTTGCTGATGAGTTGGTTGAACCGCTTGCTGAGGTATTAAATAAATTAGGCAGCAATCATGTCATGGTGGTGCATTCGGAAGATGGCATGGATGAAATCAGTATTGGTGCGGCGACGAATGTGGCTGAATTAAAAGATGGAAAAATAACAACTTATAAAATCACACCTGAGCAGTTTGGTTTAAACAATACAAATATTTCAGAACTTGCAGTTGATAGTGCAGAAGAATCATTAGCAGTGATTAAAAAAGTCTTAAACAATGAATCAGGACCAGCGAAAGATATTGTTAAATTTAATTCTGGTGCCGCAATTTATGTTGCAGGTTTAGAAAATAGTCTTGAAGCTGGTATACAAAAAGCCGAAGAAGTGATTGCTTCGGGTGCCGCTAAAGCTAAATTAGATGAATTAATTAAAATTTCCAGTTCTTTTTAATCTATTTTGAACCACAGAGGTAACAGAGAAACACAAAGATTTTAACTTTCTCTTATTCCTCTGTGAACCTTTGTGTCCTCCGTGGTAAAAAAATTATGAGTAATACTCCAGATATTTTAAAAAAAATTATTAAACGTAAACTCGAAGAAGTTGAAGAACGCAGGGGGCGAACACCTTTTGCTGATGTTAAAAAATATGCATTTGCAGCGACATCACCGCGCAGTTTTGCATATGCTTTACAACGAAAAATTCAGGCAGGACAAGTAGCCGTTATTGCAGAAATTAAAAAAGCCTCTCCTAGCAGAGGAGTGATTCGTGAGAATTTTATTCCAGCAGAAATTGCAACATCTTATGAAAAAGGTGGTGCAGCATGCTTATCTGTTTTAACGGACATAGATTTTTTTCAGGGTAGTGATGCCTATTTTAAACAAGCACGTGAAGTTTGTTCATTACCTGTGTTACGTAAAGAATTTATTATTGACCCTTTTCAGGTGTATGAATCGCGCATGATGGGTGCAGATTGTATTTTACTCATTGTCGCTTGCTTAACGGATGAGCAACTTAAAGAATTAAGTTCTATAGCAATAGAGCTTGAAATGGATGTGTTGGTGGAAGTGCATGATGTCGAAGAGCTCAAACGTGCATTGCCATTAGACTTGCCGATGATTGGTATTAACAACCGTAACTTGCGTACCTTTGAAACTTCATTGCAAACGACAATTGATTTACTAAAATATATCCCTGAGGACTGCATAATCGTTACTGAAAGTGGTATTCACAATAAAGATGATGTTGCGTTAATGCAGCAGCATAATGTGAATGCTTTTTTAGTCGGAGAAACTTTTATGCGGGCAGATGATCCGGGTGAGAAGCTAGCTGAATTATTTTATTAAATTTGAGATTTCAACGTGTTCCAAATACTACGATTGTTTTACCTTTCACAGAAATAAGCTCTTGTTCTTCCATGCTTTTTAGAACGCGCCCTACCATTTCACGCGAGCAGCCGACAATTTTGCCAATTTCCTGACGAGTGATTCTGATTTGCATACCATCGGGATGAGTCATAGCATCGGGTTGTTTACATAAATCGAGCAGTGTACGGGCAACGCGGCCACTTACATCCATGAATGCAAGATCACTTACTTTTCGGCTGGTAACACGCAAGCGAGCAGCCATTTGTGATGCCATGGCAAAGACGATATCAGAGTGTTCCTGAGCAATCTGGCGGAATTTGGTATAGCTGATTTCTGCGACTTCACAGCTGGTACGGGTACGAACCCAGGCACTGCGACTGTGTTGTTCATCAAACAAGCCCATTTCACCAAAGAAGTCACCTTTGTTCAGGTAGGCGAGGACAATTTCACGTCCATCACTGTCTTCGATGAGCACACTGACGGAACCATCAAGAATGAAATACAGCACATCCGGTTTATCATCGGCATAGATAATGGTGCTTTTAGTTGGATAATGCCGTTTATGGCAGTGTTCCAGAAACTTATCCAATGATTGGATGCCCGTTGTTTCAGAAGGCGTTTGGCGCATATTATTCCCTATCCATTGCTAAAGTATGTTTTCGCATTATGGTATATCATCCATTAAAGTAACTGATTTAAAGAAAATTCAGTTGTCTTATTGAAACACCGTCAGCTTACTGCGCGAACAGAATTAAGTCAAAAATACGATCTACAGTTTAGGAGAAAAAACAAGATGAAAGCACGCATAAAGTGGGCACAAGGTGCGATGTTTATCGGTGAATCAGGTAGCGGACATGCTGTAGTGATGGATGGACCAGAAGAACATGGCGGTCGAAATCTGGGTGTGCGTCCGATGGAAATGCTATTGCTTGGTATGGGTGGTTGTACCGCATTTGATGTCATGTATATTTTAAAAAAATCACGCCAAAACGTGGATGATTGTGTTGCAGAACTGGACGCAACAAGAGCAGATACCGACCCAAAAGTGTTTACCAAAATTCATGTGCATTTTATTGTTACAGGAAAAGACCTCAGTGATAAACATGTCAAACGTGCAGTAGAGTTGTCGGCTGAAAAATATTGTTCAGCATCAATTATGTTGAGTAAATCAGTCGAGATTACTCATGATTATGAAATTATTAAAAATTAAAATTATAAAGAAGAATTAAATCAAATGGCAAAATTAACAACTATTATTGATCGTTATTATCGAACCTGGTTTCGTTTTTTCCCTGAAGTAGCGGTTGATGCTGGCGTAGCAGGTTATGCGAATTTATTAAAACCTTATGGTGATGATGAGCTTGGAGCATTAAAAGTTTTAAATGAAAAACTTATTTCAAGCCTGGATGAGTTGAATTTAGATACACTTAGTCAGGATCAGCAAATAGATTTACAGCTTATGCGCAGTTCAGCAGTACTACAACTCGAAGCTTCTGCTTTGCGTGACTGGCGTCTTTGTGACCCGGCTCGTTTTTTACCAATACACGCGATTTATCAATTGACTGTTCGTGATGTAGAAAATAAAAAAACCGCTTTTCGTGAACGTTTAACTGCAATACCTGCACATTTACGTGGCGCGCGTAGCTGGTTAGATATGGAACCGAAAAAAATACCTTTGATTTGGCTGGAATCCGCTATCGCGGAAGCAGAGGGAGGAGCAGATTTTTTTCGTGATTTAAAACAGCACCCGGAAATTAATCTTTACTGTATTAGTGAAGAGTTAGAGCAAGCGGCGCATGCCCTGGATGAATTTGTTTCTTATTTAAAAAACAATCTTGTTAAAGGTGCCAAAGGCGATTTTGCTTGTGGTCGGGAATATTTTGATCTTATTTTACAAGAAAGACATTTTTTAAACATAAACGCGGATGAACTTTATGCTTTCGGTGAACAGCTGTTTAATGAAACAGAGCAAGCATTAAAAAAAGTAACGCAGGATTTACAGGGTAATGATGATGTTACAGGGTTGATGAAAAAAATTCAGCAACAACGACCTGAAAAAGAAAAAGTGCTGGATGAATATCGAAAACAAATGCAATCTGCACGACAGTTTGTTGAGGACAACGACATCGTCAGTATGCCGGGAAAAGAATCGTTAAAAGTGATCGAAACACCTGTTTTTTTACAACACCAAATTCCTTTTGCTGCTTATTATGAACCCTCACCAACCGACGTTAAGCAACAAGGTTATTATTACGTTACCCCGGCAAAAACAGAGGATGATTTGGGTGAGCACAATAATATTAGTTTAAAGCATACCTGTGTACATGAAGCATGGCCGGGACATCATTTGCAATTTGTTAAAGCAAATTTAAAACCCAGTTCAAGCACTTTACCTCGTTTGCTAAATGCATCGGCAACACTTTATGAAGGCTGGGCGTTGTATTGCGAACAACTCATGCATGAACTGGGTTTCATCACTGAAGCTGAATCAAGTTTTGTTTTATTAAAAGATCGTTTATGGCGTGCGTTAAGAATTATGATTGATGTCGGCATACACACCCGTGGTTTAAGTCTGGATGATGCGGCAACTTTAATGCAGCAGAAACTCGGTTTTAGTAAAAGCCAGGCAATGGGTGATTTAACCTGGTATACCCATGCCCCGGGAGTGCCGATGGGCTACGCAACAGGCTGGGCATTAATCAATAATTTAAAAGAACAGCAACAGAAAAAAGAATCTTTTAATTTAAAAGCATTTCACGATACGTTGCTGTCATCAGGTTCAATAGCGTTACCATTAACTATTGTTCGTGGTTTTGGTTTGTCAGCCTGGCAAAATGCACATAAGACTGTGTTTAAAAATAAAATTTAATTTTTATTTTTCGTTCGTCCTGAGCTTGTCGAAGGATGGTGGAAAATGATGTGATGTTCATGGCTCGACAAGCTCTCGGCAACTGCTCCTGCGATTGCTCCTGCATTATTCTACCTTCACCCATCCATGGGCTCGTACCTCCTGCGTCCATGCAGTCGACCACGAACGGAAAAAATTGCAGTTGAAGTGCTAATATTTTAAAGTCGATAGACCGTTTTAGTCATGATTTTAGAAGTTAATGCCATAAACTTTTTAACCGGCACAGGTAGCTCGGCTGCACCCGCATCTAAAGCGGCAGTTGCATGATGGCCTTCATCTTCTTTCATTTGTTCAAGAATCGCACGACTCTTGTGATCATTTTCAGAGATTTGGTTTAGGTGACTGGTTAAATGTCGTACCACCTGATGTTCAGTTTCTGCAACAAAGCCTAAACTCCATTTATCACCGGCTAAACCTGCTGCTGCACCAATGGCGACTGAACCGAAATACCACAACGTGTTCAAATAGCTGGTGCGTGTATCTAACTCATTAATGCGTTGTTTACACCAATCAAGATGATCATTTTCTTCCTCAGCAGCGCGTTCCATTTTTTCTCTAACGTCAGGCAGTTTTGCTGTAAGTGCCTGACCCTGGTACAAACCTTGTGCGGCAACTTCTCCTGAATGATTAATTCGCATTAAACGACCTGCCAGTTCTTTTTCACTTGCAGAAAGCTCGCCTTCTGCAACGGTATTCTCCGGATTAGGACGTTCAGTGACAGAGGGTTTGCCAAAAAGAGTGCGCAATCCTGTATCGAGCTGCATCATAAAATTATCAATAGGGTTGAATTTTCTGGAGTTATTTTGATTTGTCATAGGCTTAAGAATAGTAAGACTTGAGCGTTCTCGCAAGTCTTAAATATAAAAATATTAAGTTTTAGCGGACTGTAGTAACAGAAAACTTCGTGTAAAGAAGATTAATTGGATTTAAGTTGTTGTTCTAATAATGAAATTGGGTGGATGACGTTTATGCTGTTGTCACGTGTTAGCCCTGTTTTAAGTTGTAACGCGCAGCCTAAATTACTGCTGATAATGAGTTCGGGATCAGATTTTTTAAGTTTATCTAAAGCTAAATTTTTTAATTGCCCGGATAATTGGGGGAAGCGAAGAAAATAGGAACCTGCTGCACCACAACAATTATTATATACAGTGTCAGGCGATAATTTTATGCCGGGGATACGCTGTAAAAGCGCCATTAATTTGTTTTCTGCGCGTAAATTATTTTGTAGGCTACAGGGTATTTGCAATGCTATTTTTTTATCTAGCGGCTTAAACTGAATATCGTCAGGCCATTCAACTTCAGCTAGAAATTCAATGATGTCTTTTACTTTGTGAGTGAAAGATTCGCTTATTTGTAATTGCGGATATTCACGTAGCTGCGAGGTACAGCCGTTTACCAGACTCACTACGGCAGTAATATTTTTTTGTTTATTAAAAATATTAATATTGGTTTTCGCAAATTTAACGGCTTGTTTTTTATTGCCATCATGTAAATGTAATGCACCACAACAAACTTGCTGTTCTGGCACATAAACACCATAACCTAAACGGTTAAGAAGTTTTATGCTGGCGTTAATTGTTTCTGGCTCGAGTTGCTGCGACAAACAACCAGTAAATAAAGCAACATTCCCCTGAATTTTTTGCACTCCAGAACCGCTGCGCGTTTCACCCAGTATTACCTTAACCTGCTCCGCACGTTCTGGTGTTCTTGTCTCCGCAGGATAAAAATTTTTAGTCTTAGCGGGTTTATCCAGGTCAGGCAAGTAAGATATTAAATGTTGTAAACCAATTATTTTTAGTAAACCACTTTTTTTAATGAGAACAAAAATGCCTGATTTTTGCAGTAAGCGTAATGCAGAAAATAAAAGATTAGAAGATTTTTTATTAAGTAATAATTTCAAACTGCTGTTGATAATCAAGGATTGAAATGAAAAACGTGTTTTTGTTTGTTCAGCAAGCAGGACTTTACTTTGATCCATTATTTCGCCATAAGCAACCTGCGAAGGACATACGCGTTCACAACGTCGACAGAGTAAACATTGATCTAAATGCTGAGTTAAAACACGAGAAGGAGAAAGTTGCCCGCTTAACCAGCCCTGAATTAATGCAATACGACCACGGGGAGATTCATTTTCATTTGCGGTGAGTTCATAGGTTGGACATTGCGGTAAACACAAGCCACATTTAACGCATCGATCGGCAAGAGAAAGAATATAAGCTGAGGTGTCCATTAGTCGATTATAAGGTCAAAAAAAATTTTTCACCACACGACTGCATGGACGCAGGAGCAGTTACCGAGAGGCCACGGAGGTTCACAGAGTTTTTATTTTTTAATAAATGAATTTTCTCTGTGTAACTCTGAGCCCTCAGTGGTTCATTTTTTATCTTTTGATCTTGCCCTTTTATATATAGAATATATGTTATGACTTATTTTAAAAATCACGTCTTCTTTTGTGTAAATCAACGCGAAAACGGCGAAAGTTGTTGTGCAAACTTTGGAGCACAACGCGTGCGTGATTATGCAAAAAAACGCATTAAAGAATTATCTCTCAGCGGAGAAAATGGTGTGCGCATTAATATGGCTGGCTGTCTCGGGCGTTGTGAACACGGCCCCGTTATGGTTATTTATCCGGAAGAAATCTGGTACACCTATCTTGATGAAGATGATGTCGATGAAATTATTGAGCAGCATTTGCAGCAAGGTAAAATTGTTGAGCGGTTACTTATAGAAGAGAAGTCATAAATCCGTTCGTCCTGAGCTTGTCGAAGGATGAACTAGCCACATGATTTCATCCTTCGACAAGCTCAGAACGAACGGTGTTTTTATTGTTGACCAAAGACCAAAAACTTATGCCCCTAAATAATATTGAATTCAATCAACAAGGATCCGTAACAACACTTATCACAGGCAATGCAGGTGATATAGAAGTATTGATCACCCAGCCTGCAACAGTAACCGAATCCTCGCCGATCGTTGTCATTAGTCATCCCCATCCTTTGTACGGTGGCGCGATGACAAACAAAGTAGTGCACATCCTCGCTAAAACTTTTTCCGAGCTGGGTGCTATTACGGTGCGCTTTAATTTTCGTGGCGTAGGCAAATCTGAGGGTAAATATGATAATGGCATTGGCGAAGCAGAAGATTTACAAACCCTGGTCGAAGAATTAAAGCAATGGCGCGCTAAATCGCCCATCTGGTTAGCAGGTTTCTCATTTGGTGCTTATGTCACTGTGCGTGCGCAAACGGTGATTAAGCCGGAAAAACTCCTACTCGTCGCACCACCAGTCAGCATGTATCCCTTTGATGAACTAGCCGAAATTACTATCCCCTGGATTGTCATTCAGGGGGGGCGGGACGAAGTGATTGACGCTGCCGCGGTTAAAAACTGGGTTTCTCAGCGGCCTAATCAACCTCAGTTTATCTGGATGGAACAAGCAGGGCACTTTTTTCATGGCCGGCTTAATTACGTGAAGGAAGCCTTATTGCGGGCTTGGGGTTGAGAGTCGTTGCTGAGAGCTAAGCCTCCGTTCATGGTGAGCTTGTCGAACCATCATTTTCCTTTCATCCTTCGACAGGCTCAGGACGAAC
>JAUWUS010000089.1 GCA_030617815.1 Gammaproteobacteria bacterium | reverse complement strand
ATTAGTCGTTTTGTAGATAGCTTTATTGATAAAGGTTCAGACGACAAAAAATAAAATTGTATGAGTATAAAAATTATTAAAAAACAGCAAGCTGTGTATGCTATTGAGGGTGAACTTAATATGCAAACAGTGCCTGAGGTTTCAAAACAATTAGCTAAGTTGATAAAAGAACAAACATTAGCGACTGAGAACCTGACTCTTGATCTGGCGTCGATATCCCGCAGTGACAGTGCGGGGGTTGCTTTGCTGATTGATGTAATGCAACACGCTAAAGCGTCAAAAATAATACTTTTATTTTCGAATTTGCCGCAACAAATGCAGGATATTGCAGGTATTAGTGGTTTACTTGATATTTTACCTATCAGCAAAAATTAGAATGTGTTGTATTTTTGCTGAATCTGCTTGTTCTCTTCATATTTTAATCATGTTTGAGCTTCAAACTGCATATTAACCGTATCCGCTAACCTTCTCCCGCGTTACAATAGCGCACTTCAAAACTGGCTAGGGCACTCTCTTTTGCGATATATTGAGTGTCATTATTTTAGATTTTAAATGAATTTGGTGAAATCCATGAATCCGGAAGATGTACAAAAAATGATTACAGCAGGTTTGCCTGATTGTGAGGTGAAAGTGACAGGTGATGGTAGTCACTTTGAAGCAATCGTTATTGGTGAAGTTTTTGCGGGTTTATCCTTAGTTAAAAAACAACAAAAAGTGTACGCCACATTGGGTGATAAAATCACTAGTGGAGAGGTTCACGCGTTAACGATTAAAACGTATACCGCTGAAGAATATGCAAAAGCTCAAAAACTTCAAGTTAGATAATCTTGCACAACGAGACAATAAGTTTAAATGTTTATTAAATACGATTATTAAAGAATATAGATTATTATGGATAAATTAATTATTACCGGTGGTAAACCTTTAAAAGGTGAGATTCGAATTTCGGGTGCAAAAAATGCAGCTTTGCCGATTATTGTTTCAACCTTGTTATCGGATGATCCTGTTTTAGTACGCAACATTCCTCATTTACACGATATAACTACGACCATGGAATTACTGGGTCGCATGGGTGTGAGTTTAACCATGGATGAGAAAATGGATGTTGAAGTGAATCCATCAACTATTAAAAGTTATGTTGCACCTTATGAATTAGTTAAAACCATGCGGGCATCTATTTTGGTGCTTGGGCCTTTATTAGCTCGTTTTGGCGAAGCCGAAGTTTCTTTACCCGGTGGCTGTGCTATTGGAGCACGTCCGGTAAATCTGCACATCCATGGTTTGGAATTAATGGGTGCAGATATCACAGTTGAAAATGGTTACATCAAAGCTAAATGTAAACGTTTAAAAGGTGCCAAAATTGTTTTGGATGTTGTTACTGTGACAGGTACAGAAAATTTAATGATGGCGGCTTGTTTAGCAGATGGTACGACTGAACTTGAAAATGCAGCACGTGAACCGGAAGTGGTTGATTTAGCTAATTGCCTGAATGCCATGGGTGCAAAAGTCAGTGGTGCCGGTACCGATACAATTACCATTGAAGGTGTTGAGCGTATGCATGGCACGACTTATGATATTTTACCTGATCGTATTGAAACAGGAACGTATTTAGTCGCTGCTGCTGTTACCGGAGGCAGTATTAAATTAAAAGACACTGATCCAACTTTGCTGGATGCTGTTATAGCAAAACTTGAAGATGCCGGTGCAGAAATTAAAACAGGTAAAGACTGGATTACTTTAGACATGAAAGGTAAACGAGCAAAAGCAATTGATGTGCGCACGGCACCTTATCCTGCTTTCCCTACTGACATGCAAGCGCAATTCTCAATATTGAATGCAGTGGCTGAAGGTTCATCAAGTATTACAGAAACAATTTTTGAAAATCGTTTTATGCATGTGCAGGAATTAAAACGCATGGGTGCGGATATTGAAGTAAATGGTAATACCGCTTATGTAAAAGGTGTGGATCAGTTAAAAAGTGCCCCCGTTATGGCAACTGATTTACGGGCATCGGCCAGTCTGGTTATCGCAGGATTGGTTGCAGAAGGTGAAACGGTGGTTGAACGAATTTATCATATTGATCGTGGTTATGAATGTATTGAAGAAAAATTACAACAACTGGGCGCAACCATTCGACGTGTGCCTTCTTAACAGAAGATAGATATTATGAGTGAAACATTAACCATTGCATTATCAAAAGGTCGTATATATAAAGAGACGATGCCTTTGCTTGCGCATGCCGGTATTGTACCTATAGACGATCCTGAAACCAGTCGTAAACTCATTCTTGATACTAATCACGATGATGTGAAGCTGGTGATTATCCGTGCAACAGATGTACCGACTTATGTTCAATATGGTGCTGCTGATGTTGGTGTCGCCGGTAAAGATGTATTACTTGAACATGGTGGCGAAGGTTTATATGAACCTCTGGATTTAGAAATTGCAAAGTGTCGCTTAATGACAGCAGGGCCTGTTGGTGTAAAAGAACCAGAAGGGCGGTTACGTATTGCAACCAAGTTTGTGAATTGCGCGCGTCGTTATTATGCCGAACAGGGCAAGCAGGTTGAAGTGATTAAACTTTATGGCTCAATGGAACTCGCGCCACTGGTTGGATTAGCAGATTTTATTATTGATGTGGTTGATACCGGCAATACTTTAAAAGCCAATGGTCTTGAACCTTTAGAACACATTGCTGATATCAGTTCACGTTTGGTTGTGAATAAAGCGTCAATGAAAATGAAACATGCCAGAGTTAAAGCACTTATCGATAAAATTGCAGAAGCAGTTGAAAACCGTCGGTAATATTAACGGTTAAAAATAATCAAAATTAAATTAGTTAGCACGTTATGAAAATTAAACGCTTAAGTACATTGCAGAATGATTATCGATCACAAATGGATACTTTGCTGGCATGGGAAGGTGTGTCTGACGATCAGGTTAATTTAACGGTACGCGATATACTTAAAAATATTCGTTTACGTGGTGATAAAGCGTTAATTGAATATACTAATAAGTTTGATCGCGTGACGGTAAGCTCAATGAAAGAACTTACCTTTTCTAAAGAACAATTAGATGCTGCATTAAATAATATTCCCACTCAACAACGGCAGGCATTAGAAACAGCGGCAGAACGTGTTCGTAGTTATCATGAGCATCAAATCATGAAATCATGGTCATATACTGAAGCAGATGGCACTTTGTTAGGTCAACAGATCACAGCACTTGATCGTGTTGGTTTATATGTACCGGGTGGTAAAGCAACCTATCCGTCTACTGTTTTAATGAATGCGATCCCGGCTAAAGTTGCCGGTGTAGAAGAAATTGTTATGGTCGTGCCAACGCCTGATGGTGTGGTGAGTGACATGGTATTAGCTGCAGCAAAAATAGCCGGTGTTGATACTGTGTTCGCAGTGGGTGGGGCACAAGCTGTAGCCGCGTTAGCGTATGGCACCGAAACCATTCCTGCGGTAGATAAAATAGTAGGGCCGGGGAACATTTATGTTGCAACTGCCAAGTCGATGGTTTTTGGTCGTGTCGGCATAGATATGATTGCAGGACCATCTGAAATATTAGTAGTGTGTGATGGTAAGACCGATCCAGACTGGATTGCGATGGATTTGTTTTCACAAGCTGAGCATGATGAAGATGCTCAATCCATTTTACTTTCATGGGATGCTGATTTTCTTGATCAAGTACAGACTAGTATTGAAAAACTTTTACCGACAATGGAACGTAAAGACATTATATCCAAGTCGTTAAATGATAGAGGTGCTTTAATTTTAGTTAAAGATGAAAATGAAGCTGTTGATGTTGCTAATTTTATTGCTCCAGAACATTTAGAACTCTCGGTTGAAGCTCCACAAGTGATGGCTGAAAAAATTAAACATGCCGGTGCTATTTTCATGGGTCGTTATACGGCTGAAGCAATAGGTGATTATTGTGCCGGTCCAAATCATGTTTTACCAACATCACGGACTGCGCGTTTTAGTTCACCATTAGGTGTGTATGATTTTCAAAAGCGTTCCAGTTTGATCATGTGCTCTGCCGAAGGTGCGTCTGAGTTAGGAAAAACAGCATCAATACTGGGTCGCGGTGAAAGTTTAACGGCACATGCACGTTCTGCTGAATATAGAATTATAAAATAAAAAATAAAAAATAAAAAAAATAGTTATAACTTTATTAGTATATTGTTAATTTTTAAAATGGCTACAGGTTCCCACCGTAGCCATTTTTTTTACTTAATCTTTACCTGTCTTTTGCCAGCTTCGTGTCAGTATGTTATTAATAAAGGTTATACAATTATAAGGAAGTGACTAATGCAGTTTATCAGAAAAGTACTCTTTTTCTTTTTTGGATCGTTTACCTGGCAATTACCACCATGGTTGAATGTTATTAGTCAGATTTTTGATAAAGCCCTTGTCTGGCGCAGAAAAAATAAGAAGGTCGTTTGGTTAACAATTGTATTTATGCTAATTGGTTACGGTGGTGTGCTGTGGTATGACTCGTTACCTCAACCGGTACGAGTACAAATAACCGGAACAGCGCCATCATTAACTGAATTAAGAGATGAGCCTGTTTATGATTCCGTCTATGTTAACTTTAGTGCCTCCGCTGCGCAGTTGGATCAAATTGGTAAATCAACATCAAAAGGAATAACACTCGCGCCGGAAATAAAAGGACAATGGACGTGGCGTAATGATAGCCAGTTGGAATTTAAGCCTGAGCAGGATTGGGCTGTTGGAGAAGAGTATGTTGTTAAATTCGATAAAACTTTTTTTCCGGATCATTTATTACTAAGTAAATATGAATATCGTTTTATGTCTGCTGGATTTTCCGCTCAGCTTATAAATAGTTATTTTCATCAGGATCCTCTTGATCCAAAAATCAAACGCATTGTTGCAACTGTGAAATTTACTCATCCGATTGATAAAGCTTCGTTTGAAAATAATATTAAGTTAAACATGCAGAATAAAAAAGCAGGAATATTGAGTGATGGTACATCAATTAAATTTGAAGTGAGTTATGACAAATTTAATGGTGAGGCATATTTAAAATCAGAACCCGTAAATATCCCACTTAAAGATAAAGTTGTAAAAATTGAAATTGAAGGTGGTTTTAAATCAAGTCGAGGTGGCTCTGAATGGGAAAGTGATTTATTAGCACAAGTTAATGTCCCGGGAATGTATAACTATTTCAGAATAACGAATATTAATCCTACTTTAGTTCGAAATAAACGTAATGAACCTGAGCAAGTATTAATTATAGAAACAACGGCTGGGGTACTGGAAAAAGAATTACAAAAAAATATCGACGTGTATGAACTACCTCGTAATTTACCCGCAGTGCAGGGGCGACGCGCAAGAATGAATCATCAGTATTGGCGGGCAGACGAAGTAGGACCGCAGGTTCTGAAATATGCTAAAAAACTGGATATCAAAGCGATTCCTACGGAGCACGAATATTCCAGTTTACACAGTTTTCGTTACAAGTCTGAGCCAGGTCGCAGCCTGTATGTGCGTATCAAAAAGGGTACGCGCTCATATGGTGGATATATACTGGCAGATGCTTATGAGGGTGTGAAGCGAGTACCTCAGTTTCCACGTGAATTAAAGATTATGCATGAAGGTGCAATTCTGGGTATGCGTGGTGACAGAAAGTTATCTGTCGTTTCCCGGGGTATAAAGTCAGTTCAATTTGAAGTTAGTCGGGTTTTACCGGGACAGATTAATCATCTTGTCAGCCAGTCAAATGGTAATTTCTTAAGTCATTATTTTTCAAATTATAATTTTAATGCTGATAATATTACTGACAGGTTTACACAGACCCAAAGCTTAAAAGCAACTGGCCCGGAAAAAGCACAATATACTGCGTTTGATTTTTCACCTTACCTCAAACTTAATGGCACCGAAAAAAAACGCGGATTATTTTTCTTTAAAGTACAACGCTGGGATGAAAAAAATAAACAGGCAAGTGGTGCATCCGATAAACGTTTAATCCTGGTAACCGATCTTGGAATACTGGTAAAAGATAATGCCGATAAAACGCATGATGTCTTTGTACAATCATTGAGTACAGGGCGGCCTGTATCTAATGCAGTAGTAAAGATACTGGGTAAAAATGGTATCGCGGTTCACGAGGTTTTAACCAATGATCGAGGCCGTGCAAGTTTCCCTTCATTTAAAGATCTTAAACGTGAAAAACAACCAGTTGCCTACCTGGTAACAAAAGGGCAGGACGTATCCTTTATTCCATATAATAAAGGAAACAGAAAGATTAATTACTCGCGCTTTGATACGGGCGGTATCTATCAGCAGGGTAAAGGCGAAAAACTAAATGCTTACCTGTTTTCAGACCGGGGAATCTATCGTCCCGGGGATAAATTTAATGTTGGTATGATCGTTCGTTCGGGTGACTGGGATAAAGAACTCGAAGGTTTACCAATGGAGGTGATAATTAACGATGCCCGAGGTTTAACAGTTAAAAGGCAAAAGTTAAAACTCGATGGTAGCGGCTTTGAAGAAGTGAACTATCAAACTGAATACACTTCGCCAACAGGTGAATATCAGATTCGAGCATATTTGATAAAAGATAAACATAGAAGGAATTTACTCGGTTCAACAACTGTACGTGTTGAAGAGTTTATTCCAGATAGAATGAAAATCCAGACACGCTTCTCCAAAGAAAGAGAATCAGGCTGGGTTTCACCCGAAGGATTACAAGGCCGGGTTTCATTACAGAACCTATATGGTATTCCTGCATCTAATCGCCGAATTGCAGCAAGTATTAATTTAAAACCTGCACAGCCTTACTTTAGAAAATATAAAGCCTTTCGTTTTTATGATCCGTTACGCGCCAAACATTCATTTTCTGAACGTTTAAATGATTCAAAAACGGACGATGAAGGGTTATCTGTTTTTGATATCGATTTAAGTCGTTTTGCAAAAGCCACTTACCGCCTCAGCTTAACAACTGAAGGTTATGAAGCAGAGGGCGGCAGAGGTGTGTCAGCAGAACGCTCGGTGTTGATTTCGCCATTAGCTTATCTTGTGGGTTATAAAGCAGATGGAAAATTAAATTATATTCATAAAGACAGCGAACGTACTATTGATTTACTCGCGGTAGATCCTGATTTAGATAAAATGGATGTGTCTGGATTACAGATGGAATTGATCGAGCAACGTCATGTATCCGTCTTAACCAAACAAAATAACGGAACGTATAAATACCAGTCGGTTAAAAAGAAAATATCGCTTAAACGTGATGCACTGAAAATCTCAAAGGACGGTACGCGCTACACGTTACCAACCGATAAAGCCGGTGAATATACACTCGTTATTCGCGATGGCAATGATACTGAGTTAAACCAAATTAATTTCTCGGTGGTAGGTGAAGCTAACCTGGCAAGAAGTTTAGATAAAAATGCCGAGTTACAAATTAAATTAAATAAAACGGATTTCAATCCCGGCGATGAAATTGAACTGCAAATAAAAGCGCCATACGTCGGCGCGGGTTTGATTACCATCGAACGTGATCGTGTCTATGCCTACAAATGGTTTAAAACAACCACAAGTAGTTCAGTGCAACGTATAACCGTTCCGTATGATCTGGAAGGCAATGGTTATGTTAATGTCAGTTTCATTCGTGCGCCGGACTCTAAAGAAATATTCATGAGCCCACTGAGTTACGGGGTTATGCCGTTTACCGTGAACCGATCTGCACGTGTTAACAAAGTGACTTTAAGTACTCCAGAGATAGCACGCCCTGGCGAAGACTTAAAGATCAAGTATGAAACCGAACGCCCGGGTAAGCTGGTGGTGTTCGCGGTTAACGAAGGTATCTTACAGGTTGCCGGTTATAAAACCCCTGATCCGTTATCACACTTCTTTAAAAAGAAAGCATTAGAGGTCAGTACCTCACAAATTCTTGATCTGCTGTTACCGGAGTTTGACCTAATCAAAGCCCTGTCTGCACCGGGTGGTGGTGATAAGGCAATGGAAGCCTTAGGTAAAAATTTAAATCCATTCCAACGTAAACAAAAGATACCGGTTGTCTTCTGGTCAGGCATTATCGAAACCGATGGCAGCAAAGGTGAAGTCGTTTACTCAGTA
>JAUWUS010000058.1 GCA_030617815.1 Gammaproteobacteria bacterium | reverse complement strand
TGTCGTACAAGGCAACGATCACCCTCTTCTGCACCAAAAAGAATGTTCTGCAAATGATATGCACTGGGTTCAGGGCGACGCACCTTCTTTATCTTTTCGTTGCGCAGCTAAAACACGTTATCGCCAGCAAGATGCAGAATGCTTGGTTGAATACCAGGAAAAAAATCAAACATGGCATATTAGCTTTGATAATCCACAATGGGCGATCACACCGGGACAAGCAATTGTGTTTTATGTTGGAGAAGAATGCCTCGGTGGTGGCACCATTATTTCTAATGCAGCCTTAACTTTAAAAGAAAATAAATAATGAATGATTTTGAATCACGTACTCTTGCACTTGCCGGTGTTTTTCGCGCTGCCGCATTGGTTAATATTTTAGCCAATGAAGGAACCATTTCTGAGGATGATTTGCGTATCAGTGTGGAAAGTATTTTTGAAACCGATCCTGACGATGTTATTGACGTCTTTGGTAATATAAATAACCTTTCACTTGGATTTACCACCTTACTTAATCAACTAGGTAAAAATAACAACAATCGGAATATTGATGTTGCACGTTATGTCGTCAGCATGTTATTTCTCGAAAGACAGTTAATGAAAAATTCCGCAATGCTCGAAACACTTTTTACCGGTGTTGAATTAGCAACGCGACAGTCTGAACATTTTTCATCTACACATGAAAATGTTATTGCAAACCTTGCCGATTTATATAGCCGGACAATTAGTGAACTCGGACCACGAATTATGGTTAATGGTGAGCAGAGCTATCTGGAAACCACAGCGATTTCAAATAAAATCAGAACCGTATTGCTTGCTGGAATTCGTAGTGCTGTTTTATGGTATCAACTTGGGGGGCGTCGCTGGCATATTATTTTTTATCGACAACGGTATATTCAAAAAGCAAAGGAACAACTCGAAGCACTATAATATAATTCAACCTTTATCCTTAGCAAAACTTTTGATGCAACATAAAATTGCATATCAGGCTATAATACGGGGCTTCAGATTAGATTCAACTCTAGTTTTAATTTAATAATCAATGAGTTACTTGCGCTTCATAAAGTAATTTCTTATTGGAGATAGTATGAATAACAGTTTCAATTCTCGTAATGTTCTAAAAGTTAATGGACAAGATTACGAGTACTACCGTCTTGCTGCAATTAAAGGCAGCGAGAACCTCCCGTTTTCACTGAAAATCTTACTGGAAAATCTATTACGCTTTGAAGACGACTTAACTGTTACTAAAGATGATATTGAAGCCCTTGCAAACTGGGATCCCAAAGCAGCACCCACTCAGGAAATTGCCTTTCGCCCTGCTCGTGTATTAATGCAGGATTTTACTGGTGTACCTGCAGTGGTTGATTTAGCCGCTATGCGTGATGCAATGAAAGCGCTTGGTGGTGATCCTGATAAAATTAATCCACTGCAACCTGCTGAACTGGTTATTGATCATTCTGTTCAGGTAGATAAATTCGGTAATCAATCTGCATTTGAAGAAAATGAATCACTTGAATATTCACGTAACCAGGAACGTTATGCTTTTTTGAAGTGGGGTCAAAAAGCTTTTTCGAATTTCAAAGTTGTACCGCCTGAAACAGGTATCGTGCACCAGGTTAATCTTGAATATCTTGCGCGGACTGTTTTCACTCAGAAAAATAATGGCGTGTTACAGGTTTATCCCGATACTTTAGTTGGAACAGATTCTCACACCACCATGATCAATGGTCTGGGTGTACTCGGTTGGGGTGTTGGAGGCATTGAGGCGGAAGCGGCAATGTTAGGTCAACCTATTTCTATGTTAATCCCACAAGTTGTTGGCTTTGAATTAACAGGCAAACTTCCCGAAGGTACAACAGCAACCGATCTCGTTTTACTGGTTGTTGAAATGTTACGTAAACACGGTGTCGTGGGTAAATTTGTTGAGTTCTTTGGCGAAGGCCTGGATCATTTGCCGCTTGCTGATCGGGCAACACTTGCCAACATGGCACCGGAATACGGTGCAACCTGTGGCATTTTCCCAATTGATGATGAAACGATCAATTATTTACGTTTATCAGGTCGTGATGAAGAACAGATTGCCGTTGTTGAAGCTTATGCGAAAGCACAGGGTTTTTATCGAGTAAAAGATAATCCAAATACTAAATACAGCTCAACGATTAAATTGGATATCTCTACTGTCACTCCAAATATATCAGGCCCTAAACGTCCACAAGATCGCGTGCCACTCAATAAATCTCTATCTATGTTTAATGCTTCTTTAAAAGCATTAAAAGAAGAGCGCAAATCGACAAGCAAAGGCATTACCACTACAAAAATCAAGGGCCAGGATGTTGAAATAAAAGATGGCGCAGTTGTTATTGCTGCGATCACTTCCTGTACCAACACATCGAATCCTTCGGTAATGTTAGCTGCAGGATTAGTTGCACGTAAAGCACACGCATTAGGTTTAAATGTTAAAGCCTGGGTGAAAACATCACTCGGTCCGGGCTCGCGTGTAGTTACAGATTATTTAGAGCATGCTGGTTTAATGGATGATCTTGAAGCGCTCGGTTTTCATGTTGTCGGTTATGGCTGTACTACTTGTATTGGTAACTCAGGCCCGCTTCCGGTTGAAGTGAGTAAAGCTATCAGTGAGGGTGACTTAACCGTTACTTCCGTTGTTTCAGGTAACCGTAACTTTGAAGGCCGTATTCATGCTGAAGTTCGCATGAACTATCTAGCTTCTCCTCCATTAGTTGTTGCCTATGCAATTGCCGGCACCATGGATATCGACTTGCAAAATGATTCATTAGGTAAAGATAAAGATGGTAATAATGTTTACTTAAAAGATATTTGGCCTACACAACATGAAATTCAAGATCTTGTAAATGCCAATGTAACACGTGAACAATTTACAAAATCTTATAAAAATGTTTTCGCAGGCAATGACCATTGGGCAAAACTTGTTTCACCGGAAGGACAATTGTTTGACTGGAACAATGATTCTACCTATATACAAAATCCGCCCTACTTTACAAATATGAGTAAAGAAGCCGGAAGTATTGAAGATATTTCAGGAGCACGTGTGCTTGCGTTATTAGGTGATTCAGTTACTACTGATCATATTTCACCAGCGGGCGCAATAAAACAAGACAGTCCTGCAGGAAAATACTTAATGGATAATGGTGTGGCTAAATCAGACTTTAACTCTTACGGTTCACGCCGTGGAAACCATGAAGTGATGATGCGCGGTACCTTTGCAAATATACGTTTACGTAACTTACTTGCTCCAGGCACCGAAGGTGGTATTACACTCAAGCTTCCAGAAGGTACACAAACATCTATCTATGATGCTGCAATGGAGTACCAAAAAGAAGGTGTGGCGAGTATTATTCTTGCAGGTAAAGAATACGGATCAGGTTCGTCTCGTGACTGGGCAGCGAAAGGCCCTCGCTTATTAGGTGTGAAAGCTGTTATTGCTGAAAGCTATGAACGTATTCATCGTACCAACTTAGTATGCATGGGTATTGTACCCTTACAATTTAACAATGGTGATACGGCAGCAAGCTTAGGTTTAACCGGCCATGAAATTTTCTCTATTATCGGACTAAATAACGGCGAAGCAAAAGAAGTGAACGTTGTTGCTAGCAGTGATAAGGGCGACATCACCTTTACTGCTAAAGTGCGCATTGATACGCCACAGGAAATTATTTACATGCGACATGGTGGCATCTTGCATTATGTATTACGTCAGCTAGCATCATAACCGTTCCATTTATAAACTGAAAAACTGGTATTTATTACCGGTTTTTTATTGTTTAGAATTAACAATAGCCCTTTTATATCTTCCTGATTTTATTGACAAATAAAATATTTACGCCTCTTCTCTAATACCATTTAAGCTTAATTACAGGTAGAATATAGTGATATATTTAGATATTTTTAAGGAAAAATAATGGATCTCAGTCAGTTAACCGCAATTTCACCGGTAGATGGTCGCTATGGCGCAAAAACAGCTGAATTACGCCCTATTTTCAGTGAATTTGGCCTGATTCGTTACCGTGTATTAGTAGAGGTTCGTTGGTTACAACATTTAGCCAAGGAAAAAGCGATTACTGAAGTTCCTGATTTTTCATCCAAAACACAAAAACTGCTTAACGATATTGTCGATGATTTTTCTGAGCAAGATGCGTTACGTGTTAAAGAAATTGAAAGCACCACAAATCACGATGTTAAAGCAGTTGAATATCTGCTTAAAGAAAAAATAGCCGGCAACAAAGAACTCGAAGCGGTAACAGAGTTTATTCATTTCGCCTGCACTTCTGAAGACATTAATAATTTATCTCATGCATTAATGTTACGTGAAGCACGCGATACTGTACTGCTTAAACTTATTGATGAGCTTACTTCAGCATTAACAAGATTGGCAAAAGAGTTAGCCGAACAACCTATGCTTGCGCATACTCATGGCCAACCGGCTTCACCCACAACCGTGGGTAAAGAAATTGCCAATGTGGTTTATCGTTTACAACGTCAAATCGAACAAATCAAAGCAGTGCCATTACTGGGTAAATTAAATGGTGCAGTCGGTAACTACAATGCTCACTTGTCTGCTTACCCGGATTTAAACTGGGCAGAAATCAGTAAAAACTTTATCGAAAGTTTAGGCTTGCAACAAAACCCGTTCACCATTCAAATTGAACCGCATGATTACATGGCTGAATTATTTGATGCTTTTTCTCGTTTTAATAATATCGTGATGGATTTTGATCGGGATATCTGGACTTACATCTCGATGGGCTTCTTTAAACAAAAAACCATTAAAGGTGAAGTCGGTTCTTCAACCATGCCACATAAAGTTAACCCGATTGATTTTGAAAATTCAGAAGGTAACATTGGCATTGCCAATGCAATTTTTTCACACTTGTCTGCCAAGCTACCTATTTCAAGAATGCAACGTGACTTAACCGATTCCACCGTCTTACGTAATTTAGGTGTTGGTTTAGCGCATTGCATGATCGCTTATCAATCGACTCTTCGCGGTATTAGTAAACTTCAGGTTAATGCGGAAGCGCTTAATAATACACTCGACAATAATTGGGAAGTGTTAGCTGAACCTATTCAAACGGTCATGCGCCGTTATGGTATTGAAAAACCATATGAAAAACTCAAGGAATTAAGCCGTGGCCATAAGTTAACCGAAGCCGATGTTAAAGCGTTCATTAATACTTTAGAAATACCACAAGAAGCAAAAGATCAACTTATTTCGCTTAGCCCTATGACCTATATTGGTAATGCAATAGAGCAAGCAAAATCCATCTAAAAATTTATTATATTGATTAACAATCTCGACATTAATGATTTTCTAAAAAATATTTGGCAAAAAAAGCCTCTTTTAATTCCTGCTGCTTTTCCCGACTACCAAACCCCTGTTTCTGCCGAAGAACTCGCAGGGCTTGCTTGCGAAAATTTTATAGAATCCAGAATAATTTTAGAAAATGCCACGACAAAAAAATGGCAATTAGAGAACGGTCCTTTTCCTGAATCACGATTTACTGATTTACCTGAAAGTCACTGGACACTCTTAATTCAGGGCTTAAATAAAATTTTTCCGGAGCTTGACGATCTTTTACATCAGTTTAATTTTATACCAAGCTGGCGAGTCGATGATCTTATGGCAAGTTATGCCGCGCCCGGGGGAAGTGTTGGTCCTCACATAGATCAGTATGATGTTTTTTTATTACAGGCATCCGGTCGAAGGAAATGGATGATTAGCGAAGAGTTAGTCGATGAAGATAACTTTATCACGGACAGTCCTTTAAAAATTATTAAGCATTTTACAGCTGAATCAGAATGGATACTCGAAGCGGGTGATATGCTTTATTTGCCGGCAAATGTTGCGCACTACGGAATCGCCATGGAAGATTGCATGACTTTTTCCATCGGTTTTAGAGCGCCCTCTCATACTGAATTATTATCGGCATACCTTGATGATCATATTACTGATTTAAATGATAGCTTACGTTATCAGGATCCTGATTTATCCGCAAAACAACATAATGGTGAAATAACCTCTGCTGCAATAAATAAAATTCAGGAAATATTACTCTCACAAGTTAGCGACAAATCAAAGATTGAAGACTGGTTTGGCCGATTTATCACTGAATACCTTAACGATGATGAAAATTTAATAGAAAATAATATTCTAGGCACAGAAGAATTTATTACCACCTTTAAAAATAAAAAACTTCTTCGACGACCTGCAACTGTGAGAGCAAATTACCTGATAAATCAGGATGGTGATCTTGCTTTATATATCAATGGCACAAAACAAAATATTAAGCCGAAAACAGATTTTATTGTTAAATTATTTTGCAATCAACATTTAAATAACTACAACCATCTAGAGTCGCACCTCTCTGAAAAAAATACTGTGGAATTTCTCTGCAAACTTTATAACAACGGATATCTCGAGTTTACAGATGAGTAAAATCATTATTAAAATCGTTGATTTTAATAACAGTTTTTCTGAAATCGAAGCCATTCGTAGCTCCGTTTTTATTAAGGAACAGCATGTTCCTATCGAACTGGAATGGGATGAATTCGACAATGATTCTACGCATATTTTAGCCTATTATGATAATAAGGCAGTAGGTACAGCGCGATTATTAAATGACGGACATATCGGCAGAATGGCTGTTTTAAAAGCTTACCGCAATCGTAATATCGGGAAAAACATGCTTAAATACATACTTAAACTGGCAAAAACAAAATCAATCCATAAAATTGAATTGTCAGCTCAAGAGCACGCTGTTGATTTTTATAAAAAATACGGTTTCTCTGTAACTAGTAATGTTTATCTTGATGCCGGAATACCACATTATAATATGATGTATCATGGATAAAATAACTCGGTAATTTTAATGAAGTCTGATAATGAAAATCATAAATTTAAAACAGGAGATAATGATATGTCATTATCTTCACGAGATGCCGTAAAAATTATAAACGTCGCATTAACACAGCAAACATCAAGAAGCATTGATATTATTTCAAAACATCTTGATCCTGGTGTTTTTGACAACCTTGATTTTATTGATGCACTAAAAAAACTTTCCATTTCAAGCAAGTTTACAAAAATACGTATTCTTATTAATGATTCTGAACCTATGATTAAAAATGGACATAGAATGATTGAATTAATTCAACTCCTGACAAGCAGTATTGAAGTTCGAAAAATATCGGAAGAATATAAATTACGCAATAATGCATTCTCAATCTTTGATGGAAAAGGTATTATTTACCTACCACATGCAGATCGGTATGAAGGTTTTGCTAATTTTAACCGCCCTCGCCTGGCAACTGAACTGGTTAATTTCTTTAATGAAGTCTGGGAACATAGTACACCAGATGAAAACTTACGTAGATTATACATATGATTAAATCAACTCATATTTTATTATTAGCATTAAGTGTTTTCTTTATTAATGCTCTTGCGAATGCAGAAGAGACTACTGTAAAACAAAAACAGCTCACAACTATAAACCTGCAATATATTACAGGTGAAGACGTCATATCTGTTCTTAAATCATTAATCGATAAATCTGTTTTAATTAGCGTAAAAGATAATGTACTTTTTATTAACGGAACTCCTGATAAAACAAAAAATATTTTACAAATCATCAAACAAGTTGACACACCACCTGTCGCATTAACTATTGAGTTTATAGCTTCAAGCCGGAAAATTGATTTCAAAACATCAGGCACAATATATCAAACCCGAAACGATACAACACAATCAATGTCTATAACTGAACGACAATGGGTAACCCTAAATACGGGCTTATCGATACCCATTGCAGAAAGAAAACGTTATGCTGATGGCACTGAAACACAATCATTTCGATACAAAAAAATAACAAAAAGCTATATTTTCAAAGTACATGAATTTAGCGGCTGGTCAATTATTCAGGTTGGCTTAAATACTTCATCAGCAAGTGCCGATATTGCTGATGCAATTGAACATACAGAACTAGACACAACAATCGTAGGAAAAACAGAAGAATGGCTGGAAGTTACTTCAAGCAAACGCTTGGCAGAAGATGCAGTCTCATCCAACGAAAATAATATTTTTCTTTATCTAAAAGTTAAGGAATCAAAAATAAAAACTGAGAATAAAATAAAAACTGAAACAATTAAATGAATATTCAATATACGGTCACCCTTTTTAAACCACACGCTCATATATTTAAAGTTACCCTAGAAATAAATCAGCCTGATGAAACAGGGCAAGTTTTTTCGTTGCCTGCATGGATTCCCGGAAGCTATATGATCCGTGACTTCGCTAAAAATATTATTAATATTAAAGCCAAATCGAATAATAAACCCGTTAATCTTGAGAAGGTTGATAAAAGCACATGGAAGGCAGAAGCTGTAAATACCGCCATTTTAATTGAATATGAAGTTTATGCCTGGGACTTATCGGTTCGCTCTGCACACTTTGATATGAGCCATGCTTTTTTCAATGGCACAAGTTTATTTTTAATGCCGCATGGTTTTGAACATGAACCCATTAGCCTCAATATAAAAAAACCTGAAAATGAAGATTATTCCTCATGGCATGTTACAACATCGCTTAGTAATAAAGACACTAACAAATCAGGCTTCGGACTCTATCAGGCTAACAATTATGATGACTTAATCGATCACCCCGTTGAAATAGGAACACATTCAGAGTTTAATTTTTCAGTCGAAAACACCTCACATAAAATGGCCTTAACAGGCCTTCATCGGGCAAATGAAGAACGACTTAAACTGGATTTAACAAAAATATGTCGAACACATATCAAAATGTTTGGCGAGTTACCTGATTTAGAAGAATATATTTTCCTGGTTATGGTTACAGGTGATGGTTATGGTGGTTTAGAACATCGCAGTTCAACCAGCTTAATGTGTAGCCGTGATGATTTACCTCTAGCGACACAAGCAAAAGACCCGGATGAAAAATACCGCAATTTTTTGGGCTTGTGCAGCCACGAATATTTTCATACCTGGAATATTAAAAGAATCAAACCCGCAGGCTTCCTGCCATATAATCTTTCAACAGAAACCTATACTCAACAACTTTGGGCCTTTGAGGGGATTACCTCCTATTATGATGAGCTTGCTCTTGTTCGTAGCGGTGTTATTTCACTAACAAGCTACCTAGAACTTATTGGACAAACCATCACCCGGGTTTTACGTGGTAAGGGACGTTTTAATCAAAGTATTGCTGAATCCAGCTTTGAAGCATGGACTAAATTTTATAAACAGGATGAAAGCGCTCCAAACACCATCGTTAGTTATTATGCCAAAGGTGCCTTGCTCGCTTTATGTTTGGATCTAACTATACGAATACACTCAAAAGGTAAAAAATCGCTTGATGATGTTATGCGCCACCTGTGGAACAATTATGGTAAAAAATCAGTTGGACTTAAAGAAGGTGAAATTGAAAATATCGCTGGTAAAATCTCTGGTATCGATTTAAAAGAATTTTTCACTAAATATTTATACGGCACAGAAGAACTTCCGCTTGAAAGTTTATTATCCGAGGTGGGAATAAAGTTTAACTTGCGACCTACAACATCTGTTGATGATAAAGGTGGAAAAATATCTGAAGATAAAAATCAACACAAGCTGGTATCAATAGGTGCACGTTTTGCCGAGAATAGTACGGGCGTAAAAATTACCCAGGTTTTCAGTGACGAAAGTGCTGAACAAGCCGGACTTTCTGCTGGTGATGTTATAATTGCAATCAATAATTTACAGGTTAATAAATTAACCATCGATAAAATAATTAATCGTTATTCTGTTAGTGATGAAATTATAATTCACGCTTTTCGACGTGATGAATTAAAGGTGTTTAAGCTTGTGCTAAACAATGCAGAATTAACGACTTGTTATTTACAAGTTAATGAACAAGCAAATACTGAACAATGTAGAAGAAAAGATAATTGGTTGTTTATGAATTAGAAAGCCCGCCTGTAACGGCAGCTTCTATATTTAGCTGCCACTTTATACAATTAACTAAAATCCACTATCGCTGACTTTATGGCAACCTCTGCCACCGCCACTACAATCCTGATTTTGTGCAACCGTACCACCTTTTCCACCATTGTGATCACTTTCAGGCTCAAAATCATTCTTATGACAGGCTGCGCAATCAGGAGCATATGTATTAAAAGGATAGACAAACGGAGTAGTTATTATACTTCCATGACATCGGCTACAAGTGAAGTTTACTCTGTGATCACCAGGATAATTCCCTTGAGGATCATGAGCAAAGTTAGTCGGTGCCCAAGCGGTTGTTGTATGGCATGCATCACACTGTAAATTAGTGGAAATATGGCCTGAAGAAGGTTTAGGTTTTGCTCCTCCAGCAATACTATGACAGCTATCACAATTCCCTGCACTGTTTGAATCATGCTTCCATGTTCCACCCAGGAAAGTAGATGTAGTATGGCAAGAACGGCAATCAAAATTCGTCGCCCAGTGTGGTGGATTTGTCTTTTTATCCTTACCTGTTGATGTTACGCCATGACAAGAATCACATCGTGTATTGTTTGACACAGCACTATGATCAAATGTTGCTGGTATGAAGCCATTTGGAGTATGACAGAGACCACAATCGGCAAGTGTGTCAACGTGGCCACTAGGTTTACCTATTGCTAAGCTACCATCATGACATGATGCACAGTTATCCACGATACCGGTATGATCAAATGTCCCCGGTATAAAGCCTGTCGTTTTGTGACAAACACTACAATCTTTACCTGTCGGTACATGATTACCGTCTTTACCTAAAGCAATAATGCCATCGTGACATGTTGCACAATTACTGACCGTGCCTTGATGATCAAATCTCGCGCCAGCAAAAGCAGTCGTGTTATGACAAGCAGAACAATCATCTGTTGTAGAAAGATGACTCACTGACTTAATAGTTGCAGTAGGTACAGAACCATCGTGACATGACGCACAATTATCAACGATACCAGTATGATTAAACACTGCTGTTTTAAATGTACCCGGTACATGACACACACTACAATCTTGAGTGGTTGTAACATGGGCAGAATGCTTCTTAGTTGTTGCTCCTGATTGACCATCACCATGACAAGCAGAGCAACCACTCACGACACCTGTATGATCAAAGATGCCATCTTTAAAATTATTACCAATTCCATGACATACACCGCAATCAGCTGTTGTGACTGGATGAGGATTAGGAGATTGAGCTTTACCCATTGCATTTCCAGAAGTGAAATAATTACCATCGTGGCATGACTCACAATTACCTGAAATACCGGCATGCGTAAACTGTGTCTTATCAGCAAAACTTACGTTAGAGTGACACGAATGACAATCCTGACTTGTCGGAACATGTGTCGATGCTTTCAGGAGTAAAGGTTTAGCTGATAAGTATTTCGAGGTATGGCAGCCTTCGCAACCTGTTGAAAGTCCAGGGTGAACGTCGACAAGGAAAGTAGAATTTACAAAACCACCCGGTACAGTCGTATCACTGTGACATTGGCTACATTCTTTCTTGGCAGGTATGTGATTTGCTTTTGAGCTCTTATCAATCGCAATAATGCCATCATGACATGAAGCACACGTAGTAACACCAACGTGATCAAATGTTCCGCCAACAAAGGTTAATGGTGTTGTTGTGGTGTGACAATCAGCACAATCTCGAGTTGTCGCAAGATGATTTATACTTTTCCCTTTACTTATTTTTCCATCGTGGCATGAAGCACAATTATTAGTGATGGTTGAGTGATCAACGGTAGCTCCAATAAAGGTTGTCGTAGTATGGCAAACATTACACTCATCAGTAGTGGGTATGTGAGCAATATTTTTGCCCGCAGTATTCGTGCCGTTGTGGCAGTCCGAACAGACTAGCGTTCCAATGTTGCCCGCAGAATGATCAAAGGTCCCCGTAGCAAAATTACCTGGAGTATGACAAGCATTACAATCAACGATTGTTGGTGTTGTTTGGGTCGATATGTGAGTAGGTGTCTTCTTACTAACCGCCGAACCTGCACTACCATGACAAGAGTCACATCGTTGCGCCTTCACAGAATCAAGAGAATGATTTATTACCGCATTTTTAAAACTACCGCCACCAACACCGTGACATGCACCACAATCTTCACCTAATGGATCAAGATGACCGGGGAGATAAGAACCCATACCGATTGCATTAATACTATTGTTATCTGTATGGCAAGTGTCACATCGTAGAACAGCAGTATCAATACGATGGTTGTATACACCACCAAGACTAAATTGCTTAACCGAATGGCATGAGCCGCAATCAACCGTCACTCCAGAATTGCCAACAACGGACATCACCGGATGATCTAATTTTACACCTTGTGCAGTCGAGCCATGGCAACTATCACATCGAGTACCATCCGCTTTGAAGTTACTGTGATCAGGAAAAGCACCGGTAAACGTTGTAGTGTTATGACAGAACACACAGTCTACATTAGGATTATCTAGGTGAGTCTGTGTGCCAGGATCTCCAATTGCTGTTTTGCCGTTATGACACCTGACGCAACCACTTGTAATACCCGTATGGTCGTAATTACCATTAACATCTAATTCCAGAAAACTAGTCGTGTTATGGCAGTCATTACATTCACCGTTTGTTGCGACATGAAATTCAGATTTACCAATAGCCACTACGCCATCATGACAACTACTACAATTACCAAAAACTTCTTGATGATCGACATAACGAATTAGATTAAATCCAAATGTCGTATGGCAAGCTTCACACACGTTACTCGTACCGGCATGGCTACCTGATTTAGGTGCAATCAAGCCAGGATTAACGTTTGGATCCAAATAACGACCGTCATGACAATTTGAACATTGAGAAGGAAAACTTGTATGAACTCTGACATCTCCGGTGACATTACCGGAAATAGAGGCTTCAACTAGTGCAATAGCACGCTGACTGCTTGTTCCAGCCGCGCTGACGACGAGTTGCACCATGTAGGTTCCAATTACATCTGGAACGAAAGTTGGATTGACTAAATTTTCATTTACCAATACAGCCGTTTTACTGGCTTGTGGTTTATGTGTAAAAGACCATTTATATGTTAAGGAACCTGATGTTGTACTTGAAGCGCTGCCATCTAAATTTGCAGTCTCACCGACACGTATACCGATGATATCTCCAGCATCGGCTTGCACTGATAATTCACCTGAAGACTGATTTCCACTAGAACTACCTCCACCACCACACCCAGCGACAAGTAACGCTAGCACGAATGTAAATATACATCCGATCTGCGTTAGGTAGCGATTTAGATAATTTATTCCATTCACTCTAGCTCTTTCCCTGGTGTGATTTAAAATTTATTACTTTATATATATGTTTGCTAATTTACTGTTTTTAGAGACATTTTGTTAGTAACAAATCGTTGTACTGCGGAATAGTTCACACTTAAAAAGGGAAATTAGCTCACAAAACTGTAGATATTAATCATGAAGGTTATTAATCAAAAATATACTGATAAATAAATTTTTTGAGCACATAAAAATCCTAAGCGGAAACTTAAAGTGTTTATGAATTTTGAAAAAGTAATTGGTTGCTTAACAAAGAATATTTAATAATCAAAATATTAAATATATTAGTTTTTATTCCTTAACGATATAATTTCTTTAAGTAACGGACTAGTGATGTGATCAATCTTGCGTCGCATCAAAGAACCAATTGCATCTGTTCGCGAAAACACCGGGGTAAGCAAAGATTCATCAATTAACGATAGTATGAGCATTGATTTATAAATTGGTAATAATAGATGGTCACTCCCTATTATATCTTTAAGATCATCAAACTGTGTTGCTGTGACATCAATATATTTATTTGCATCAGAGATTAATATTTCAATATCCTGATAGGCAACATCATTTGGACGAATCTCAGAAAAATAATCCCGAATAATTTTAAACAGTGAAATAACCACATCCTGGTTAGAAGGTTTTTTCAAAACCATTTCGATAGTATGTAAATACGCTTGTCCATTTTCGCTTAATATACGTAAAGCAGATTTTGCAAAAACATTGTTGTTTTTTAATTCCAGTTTTTGTCGATGTTGTTTCAATAACGAATGCTCTATGGACTCGATGGGTAAAGTGTCTGGAAGTGTTTTTAAAAAACCAACAAGCAAAGCATTTTTGCGCTGCCCTTTTTTCCATAAACTTTGCTGAACTTCATTTGTAATAAGGTTTTTTTGTAATACAAGTCGTGCCGATTCAATCATAGCGCGTGGTTCTTCTTCAAAAGGTAAAAATTCAACTAAAAAATCAGCAAGAATTTTACCCATATCACCCTCTACAACATCTTTATGCCGTAGCAAGCAGCGCGCATTAGCCGCCGTTGGCATTGCCCACCATGCACGTCGAGCAAC
>JAUWUS010000128.1 GCA_030617815.1 Gammaproteobacteria bacterium | reverse complement strand
TCACTTAATAAGGCAACACCAATATCACCTAAGCGACCACCTGATAAGGCAATTAATCCTTCGGTATGGCCAGTAAACCAGTTTTTTTGCAGCATCGGAATGCCGCGGTGTTGTCCCTCGGTATAGCCCTTTGAAACCAATTCGGTAAGGTTTAGATAACCGGCATTGTTAATACACAGCAGTGTCAATTTAGTAGGTTGAGTAGGATCATCCTCGCTGGTTACCCAGCAATCAACACCAATAATGGGTTTAACTCCCGCGTTCTGACAGGCCCGATAAAACTTCACCAACGCAAACATATTGCTCTGATCAGTCAGCGCCACCGCCGGCATACCCGCCTCTGCAACCGTTTTCGCAAGGGGTTTTATGCGCACAATCCCATCAACAATGGAATATTCGGTGTGCAGGGAAAGATGGACAAACGATTCAGGCATTAGGGTATTTTGGGATTTATTGGGGTCAGACGCAAGACGGAAAAGGACTAAATATGTGGTTAAATTTTAAGCGAAAAAGTCCTATGAATACCTATTGCATTTTATGCACATGCCATTCTTTGCCATGCTCACTAAACTGCATTTTTAAAAATTCCATTTGGTCGCCTAAAATTTTTCGATTTCGTAAAACTAAATACTCCGCGACATTAGGCACATAAGGCACTGCGAGTAATTTCATATTTATCGTATCAAGAATACGATTTCCTTTATGGGTATTACAACGCCGACAGGCGGTAACAACATTCGACCAGATATCCCGTCCACCTTTTGAGATGGGTTTTACATGATCTCTGGTAAGCAATAAATCTTTCATCGATTTACCGCAGTAAAGACAGGTGTGGTGATCACGTCGAAATAATTCACGATTATTGAGTGGTGGGATCGTTTTTTGACGATAGCGGTGATATTCACCTTTAACCGCAATAATGGAATTTACCGTGAGAAGAGTTTTCTCACCACTGATACGCGACTGCCCTCCATGTAGCAAAAAGCTGTTATCACCCGCAGTCCACGCCACACAATCTCGTGCATAAATATTGGCGGCTTCCTGCCAGTCAATCCATTTCACTGGTTGGCCTGCTGCATCTAATCTTAATATTAGTGGGTATATCATCCTTTTACCTTAATTTAATCCTGTAACACAAAAAGATTTATTCTATTAACGCTAAAAGTTTTTTCACCGGACCGAAGCTACGGCGGTGAATTTCTGTGATGCCCAGGTTTTGCAGGGCTTCAATATGCACTTTAGTCGGATAGCCCTTGTGTTTCGCTAGCCCGTAACCGGGGTAAATCGTGTCCATTTCAACCATTTCATGATCACGAGCCACTTTTGCAATAATTGAAGCGGCACTAATACAAACCACCCTGTCATCACCTTTGACAACAGCCTCGGCATTAATGTTCAAATCAGCGGGGAGCCGATTACCGTCAACCATGACAAAATCAGGCTGCTGCTTAAGCTCAGAAACCGCAATAGTCATTGCCCGTAAACTGGCCTGTAATATATTAATGCGATCGATTTCATCCACATCAACACGGGAAATCGCCCAGGCAATGGCTTTTTCCTTTATTTCTACCGCCAATTCTTCACGACGTTTTTCCGAGATTTTTTTCGAGTCCATCAAACCTTCAATCGGCTGCTTTGGGTCAAGAATCACCGCTGCGGCCACAACTGGCCCTGCTAGTGGGCCACGTCCGACCTCATCAACGCCTGCGACAAACTGACCACGATCAGCCCAGTCAAGTATAGGCGGGAGAGAGTGTTTTTTAACCATTAAATTAGCGACCTGTATACTATATTGAATGTAATCTAGCATACTCTCAAAATTGCCCCAAATGCTACGACTTTCATCACTGAAAACCACCCTATCATGCCTATCTTGTTGATTTTAAAATAGGACAATGCGATCATAGCCCCTGTCACACTTTGAGTATTTTTCTGGTTTTTTACCTATTTTCGAGTATTTAAATCAGCTAGAAACCCCCACTATTCGAACACAATCGGAACAGAAATGAGTAAAATTAAAACGGCCGTCATTGGCGTAGGCTATTTAGGTAAATTTCACGCGCAAAAATATGCCCAGCTCGAATCATCTGAACTTGTTGCGGTGTGTGATGCCAGTTTAGAAATTGCACAGGCCATTGCAGACGAACATGATGTCCCCGCTTTTACCAATTACAACGACCTCATTGGCAAAGTGGATGCGGTTAGTATTGTCGTGCCGACACAAAAACACTATGAGGTTGCTAAAGTATTCCTCGAAAATAAAATTCATGTTTTACTGGAAAAGCCAATCACCTCAACGGTTGCAGAAGCCGAAGAGCTGGTTAAAATTGCAGAGCAAAACAAATGTGTATTTCAAATTGGTCACCTGGAACGTTTTAATCCCGCCGTACTGGCATTAGAAAATGAACTTAAGCAACCGTTGTTTATTGAGTCAAATCGAATCGCACCGTTTAATCCCCGCGGTGCGGATGTAAATGTTGTACTTGATTTAATGATTCACGATATTGATATCATTCTTGATTTTGCCCGTTCGCCAGTTAAACATATTGATGCGAATGGTGTTGCCGTAATATCCAAAGAAATTGATATTGCAAATGCACGTATCACCTTTGAGAATGGTTGCGTAGCGAACGTTACCGCAAGCCGTGTCAGTATGAAGAGTGAACGTATTATGCGTATCTTCCAACATGACGCCTATATTTCTATCGACTTCCAGAATAAAAAACTGTCTGTTCACAAAAAAGGTGACGGAGAAATG
>JAUWUS010000048.1 GCA_030617815.1 Gammaproteobacteria bacterium | reverse complement strand
GGCAAATAGGGTCTGGCCGTACTGGTTTGGATAGCTAAGCAATTCGTTGTGATTAATCTTTACAATAAAAGGAATTTTATGCGCATAATTGCGGGCAATACTGTTCAATACACCCAGCGTCGATGCCACACCATTGCAACCCCCTTCAATGGCTAATTTAATAATATTTTCCGGATCAAAAAATGCCGGATTGGGTGCAAAGGATGCGCCCGCAGAATGTTCCACACCCTGATCGACCGGCAGCAATGACATGTAACCTGTTCCGGCCAGACGACCATGGTTATAAAGTGCATTTAGGTTTCTTAACACCGCGGGCTTACGGTTCTTGTGAACAACAACCCTGTCGATATAATCTGGCCCCGGAACATGTATTACAGATTTAGGGATACCGGAACATGTGTGTTCAAGTATAGAGGCTGCTTCGTCAGCAAGAATATTAGCAATATCGATCATGGCAATCTCCTTATTTACTAAACAGTATAGCGCCTTAATCTAATACAGAAGTGTTATTTATTAATTACATTAAGAGAAAACACGCGCACTACAGAACTTGCAGGCTTCAGTATCGAGCTTTTTGTAAATAGTAGCAATGGCATCTTTTTTGGAATCAAAAAAGTGTTTATTACCTACTTTAGCAACAAAACAATTCTTACTAATATATTCATAGACACTGGCTTTTAATTCAGCAAAATAAAGTCCACCATCTAATTGTCTTAAGCGATCAGCAGAAATTCTGTTACTATGCTTTTCTTTATTACTAGCAGCAGATAATTTACGTGACAAATACCGCTTTTTCGACTCTTCCTCTTAATCCAGAGCAACTTTCTAATATTCAAGCACTCGGATATGAGCAAATGACGCCCATTCAGGCTCAGGGTTTACCTGTCATATTAGAAGGTAAAGATATACTGGCTCAGGCTAAAACTGGCAGCGGTAAAACAGCTGCTTTTGCCATTGGTTTATTGCACAAGCTTGATGTAACAAAATATGAAACGCAGGCGTTAGTACTCTGCCCTACCCGTGAGTTAGCGGATCAAGTGAGCAACGAAATCCGTCGTCTGGCTCGTGCAATTCCCAATACCAAGATCCTCACTTTGTGTGGTGGCAAACCCTTAGCACCACAACTGGCGTCACTTGAACACAGTCCGCATATTGTTGTTGGTACACCGGGTCGAATACTGAAACATTTAATTGATAAACAATCATTGAATCTTGAGCACTTAAATACATTGGTGTTAGACGAAGCTGATCGCATGTTAGACATGGGCTTTCATGAAGATATTATGCAAATTATTAATACCACGCCACAGCAGAGACAAACGCTTTTATTTTCTGCAACCTATCCTGATCAAATCAGAGAAATCAGTGATGCTATTCAAAATGATCCGCTGGATATTCGTATAGAAACATCACATAACGAGAATAAAATAGAACAAATTTTTTATGAAATTGAAAAAGGTGAACGAACTCAAACTTTGATCTCTATTTTACATCACTATAAACCTGAATCAACCGTGGTGTTTTGTAACCGGAAAACTCAAGCACAGGAATTAGCTGAAGCATTATGGCATGAAGGTTTTCATGCACTTGCTTTACATGGTGATCTTGAACAAAAAGAACGCGACCAGGTACTGGTTCAATTTTCAAACAAAAGCAGTTCAATTTTGATTGCAACAGATGTTGCCTCTCGTGGCATTGATATTAAAGACTTGTCAGCGGTAGTTAATTTTGAGTTATCACCTGATCCGGAAATTCATATCCATCGTATTGGTCGTACTGGACGCGCAGGAAAAGAAGGCTTAGCTTTTAGCTTATTTATGGCCTCGGAAGCACATAAAGTAAATAGAATTGAAGAATATCAAAATATCACTTTCAATATTAAACAAACAAGCACTCTTAAACGACGCGAAAATTTTAAATTGAGTCCACCGATGATCACATTGTGCATTAATGGTGGTCGCAAAAATAAAGTCCGTGCTGGTGATATTTTAGGTGCATTAACTGCTAAAACGGATTTACCCGGTAAACAAATCGGTAAAATAGATATTTTTGATAATATTGCTTATGTCGCGGTAGAACGACCTATTGCTAAACAAGCGCTAAAAATTCTGTCAGAAGGCAAGATTAAAGGGCGTAAGTTTAAAGTACGAAAATTGAGATAATGATAATAACTTCAGTGTTATTTATTAGTATTTCTTGTATAGTTTAAAAAAAATTATTCGGCCCCATATATAAAATTAAATTAATAGTAAAGCGGAGACAATATGGAAATTTCAGGCATTATTACCTTAGTTATTATTGGCGCAATTATTCTTTATATTATTTCAATTTTTAATACCCTGGTCGCATTACGCAATCGCTTTAAAAATGCATTCTCTCAAATAGAAGTGCAACTTAAACGTCGTTATGATCTCATTCCAAATTTAGTTGAAACAGCTAAAGGTTATCTCAAGCATGAACGTGAAACTCTGGATGCGGTTATCCAGGCACGTAATACTGCATCAAATAGTTTATCTGCAGCTCAGAAAAATCCGGGTGATGCCTCAACAATGCAAAGTCTTGGTCAGGCAGAAGGGAACCTTGCCGGTGCTATGGGCAAATTAAATATTGTTGTAGAAGCGTACCCTGATTTAAAAGGCAATCAAAACATGATGCAACTCACTGAAGAGCTGACCAGTACTGAAAACAAAGTGTCGTTTGCCCGTCAGGCTTTTAATGATCAGGTCATGGAATACAATACTTATAAACAATCATTCCCGCAAACTGTTTTTGCTGGACTATTTGGTCACAGCAAAGATGCCTCTTTACTTGAATTTGAAGACACTAAAGAAATTCAGGCTGCGCCAAAAGTTTCTTTCTAAGCTTACAAGAAAATGAATTTTTTTAAAGCTCAGGATAAAGCCCGGAGAAATACCAAGCGGCTGATATTTTTATTTATCCTGGCAGTTATTTCATTAGTGGTATTGACCAATCTTTTATTGATTGGAACCTTTGCTTACATGGATACTGCCGAGAATGAATCTTTTGTCACTGTATTAAAGGTATATTTAACCCAGGATGCCGTAATCGTCGTCTCCATTGGGGTAAGTTTACTTATCCTCCTTGGCAGTATTTATAAAATAAGCGCACTGTCTAAAGGTGGCCCGGCCATTGCTGAAATGTTGGGTGGCCAACTGGTACCGCAAAGCACAACCAGCCACGAAGAAAGAAAACTCCTTAATATTGTCGAAGAAATGTCCATTGCCGCAGGCATGCCCATCCCAAAAGTATATTTGCTTGATGAACCTGCAATCAATGCTTTTGCAGCAGGTCAGTCTCACAGCAATGCCGTTATAGGTGTCACACGTGGTGCTTTAACTCAGTTGTCACGTGACGAACTACAAGGTGTTATTGCGCATGAGTTTAGTCATATTCTTAATGGCGACATGAAACTCAATCTTCGATTAATCGGTATTCTTCATGGAATTTTATTAATTGGCATTCTGGGTGAATACGCAATTCGATCGATGCGTTACAGTTCAAGCAATAAAAAAGATGGCGGCGGAGCCATAATACTGATTGGAATAGGATTAATGGTTATCGGTTATGCCGGTACTTTTTTTGGCAAATGGATTAAAGCATCGGTTAGTCGACAAAGAGAGTTTCTGGCAGATGCTTCTGCTGTTCAATATACCCGCAACAAAGATACAATTGCCGGCGCATTAAAAAAAATTGGTGGTTTAGATGAAGGTTCATTATTAGAAACGCCCTCTGCCTCTGAATATAGCCATGCTTATTTTGCTTCTGGCGTTAAAGTTTTTTTTCAGTCTATGTTTGCCACGCATCCACCATTAGAAGAACGAATAAAACAAATTGATCCGGGCTGGGATGGCCGGTTTACCACGCCTAAAATAGAAACATCAATACCGGATAAAGATGATGTTGAATCCGCAAAACCTAAATCTCATTTAGCAGGTCTGGCAGTAACAACGGCTATACTAAGCAGTACTGAGCAAGCCATTAATAGTATCGGTACGCTAAGTGAAGACAGCATTGAAATTGCACACCAGTTAATACATTCAATACCTGACAGTTTAAGAAAGTCAGCCCAAACCCCCTATTCAGCGCGAGCTGTGATTTATACATTATTAATTGCGGAACAAGCTGATAAAAATACAGCCTGGGAATTGTTAGAGAAATATGCAGACGAAAATATGCCAGGGTTGTCAAAAGAACTTTATCCGCAAGCTTCAGGACTTAATGATAATTTAAAACTTCCATTGTTAGAGCTTTGTGTTGTTGCGCTATGTGAATTATCGATTCATCAATACGAACAATTTAAACATACTGTCAATGAAATTATTATTGCAGATAATTCGGTGGACTTAAATGAATGGGTTATTCAGCGACTGGTGTTACAACAACTTGACGAACATTTTTCTTTACGTAAACGGACAAAAGAAAAACATGCTTATTTAGGCGCGGTAAAATCTGAAGCAGAAACGCTGATGTCATTACTTGCCTATGTAGAACACAAAGAAGAAAGTCAGGCTAAACATGCTTTTGATATCGGTAAAAAAGAATTGAGGACTTCAGCCTTTAACATTGTCCCACGTAAAGAACTTGCCCTTACAAAATTAAATGCATCGCTTGATAAGTTAATGCAGCTTAAACCAGTATTAAAGGTTCGTATCTTGAAGGCTTTTTCAGCAATTATAATGGCGGATAATAAAACAACAACTAAAGGCATTGAGCTGCTCAGAACCATCTCAACATGCCTTGATTGTCCAATACCCTTACCGGTAACAAATAGCCTGTAATAATATTTTAAGTCTGTCAGGAATGATAACTTTTTATTACTTTAACATAGTTACAATGCTCATAAGCCGCTGGATCGATTGCACAAGACTGGCTGACACTGCCCTGCATTTGTTTAACTGATTCGTATTCTTTTTTAACCAGCCATTGCTCTAATTGTTGTAATAATTCGGAGATATATTCAGGCCCCTTGTTCAATAACACACTGCATAAAAAAACGGCATCAGCACCTGACAGCAATACCTTAATAATACTTTCAATATTATGAAATCCACCTGTCGCACCCAATGATAGTTCAACCCGACTTCTAAGTAGAGCGATCCATCGAATACGCAATAATGATTCGACTGGACTTGATAATTCAATATGCGGTGCAACTTTTAATGTATCCAGATCGATATCGGGTTGATAAAAACGATTAAAGAGCACTACGCCGTTAGCACCCGCTGCCTGTAACTTAATAACCATGTTAGCCATCGATGAAAACTGTGATGATAATTTCATGCTAACAGGTATTGTGATCTGTTCGCGTAACCGGGTTAATAATTGTATATATTGATCTTCAACTTGCTCACCCGTTTGCTCAGGATCAACTGCGACATAATAGACATTCAATTCTAATGCATCAGCCCCTGCTTGCATCATTTCTTTTCCATAATCTATCCAGCCACTATCAGAAATACCATTAAGACTTGCGATCACAGGTATATCAAGTGAAGTTTTAAGGTTTTGCAAGTGTTGTAAATAATTATCGAGTTCACCATTATAATCTTCAGGTATAGGTTGAAAAGATTCCGCTTCATAATGTCCTAATGCCTGAGAGTGCACATATTTTTCAAGTTGTTTTTGCTCATGATGCACACTTTCTTCAAACAATGAAGGTAAAACGATGGCAGAAGCACCTGCATCTTCCAGACGTTTTGCATCATCAAGGTTATCGGTTAATGGTGAGCTTGATGCCACCAGTGGATTCTTCAGTGTCAGCCCTAGATATTGAGTTGTTAAATCAATCATGATGACTGTCCCTCATTGTTTTTCATATGTTGTTTAATAGCCGTAGCCAGTTTACGATGTGGTGGTTGAATTGAATCAGAATCACTCCATGACAAACTCGCAAGCTGTTCATAAAAATGATAACGATGTAATACATCCTGTTGCGATTGTTCTAATAATTTTTCAGCAACATCCGGGTGAGTACGCCAGAGCATACTAAAACGAATTTCAGTTTCTATAAAATCACGATAAGGAATAGAAGGTGCCTTACTGTCAAGGTGCAAAGAGTTAATACCTTTTTTAGCATTCTCCGGGTTATATCTGAATAAAGGCCAATGACCACTATCAACGGCAAGCTGTTGTTGTTGATGATTATTTTTTAAATCTATACCGTGTGCAATACAAGGTGAATAAGCGATAATGAGTGAAGGACCGGGATAGGCTTCAGCTTCATTAAAAGCATGTATCGTTTGTATATCTTTAGCACCATAGGCAACGTGTGCGACATAGACATTTTCATAATCCATCGCCAGCAACGCAAGATCTTTTTTGGGTGAAGCTTTACCACCTGCAGAAAATTTTGCTACTGCACCTCTTGGAGTAGCTTTGGATGTTTGCCCGCCAGTATTAGAATAAACTTCAGTATCCAGCACAAGTATATTCACATCACGACCTGATGCCATTACATGATCCAGCCCGCCATAACCAATATCATAAGCCCAACCATCACCACCTATAATCCAGACACTTTTTCGTGATAAATTTTCGGCAAGCGTATCAAGTTCATTCGCTTCAGCTTTATTGATTGAAGACAGTTGTTGGCGTAATTTTTTTATTCGTAAACGTTGCTGATGAATGCCTTCTTCAGTCGATTCATCCGCGATTAAAATCTCATTCACCAGTGTTTCGTTTAATTCAGGTTTTAATTGTTTTAATAATTCAGTTGCATACTGTTTTTGTTTATTAATGGCTAAACGCATACCAAGACCAAATTCAGCATTATCTTCGAATAATGAGTTCGACCAGGCAGGACCCCTGCCCTGTGCATTTTTAGCCCAGGGTGTGGTTGGCAAATTTCCCCCATAGATTGAAGAACAACCCGTTGCATTCGCCACAACCATGCGATCACCAAACAGTTGACTTGCTAGTTTAATATACGGTGTTTCACCACAACCTTCACAGGCACCCGAGAACTCAAACAAGGGTTGAAGAATCATCGCACCCTTGATGGTATTATTTTTAATCAGAGTACGATCATATTCAGGCAATTGAAGGAAAAAATCCCAGTTCTGATTTTCCTGTTCACGCAAATCTTGTGTATAAGCAACCATGTTTAAGGCTTTGTGGCTAACATTACTCTTATCGTGAATAGGACAAATATCAGCACATAAACCACAACCAGTACAATCTTCCGGCGATACCTGGTAACTCATGCGTAAGTTTTTTTCAAAATCCTTACCCTTGATCGGCATCGATTTAAAGCTATCCGGCGCTTTATTAATTAATGTTTCATCATAGACTTTAGAGCGAATAACACCGTGCGGGCAGACCAATGGACACTTACCGCATTGTGTACACAGATTTTCATCCAGCACAGGGATTTCCAATGCAATATTTCTTTTTTCAAAAGCCGCCGTGCCAACCGGATAGCTGCCATCAGCAGGAAACAGACTCACCGGAATTTGATCACCTCGCCCAGCAATAATTTCAGCCGTTACATTTTTAATAAAGTCCGCTGCTGTTTCTGGAATTTTTTTCTGTAATTTTAATTGCGTATCAACCCTGGTTGGGACGTTAATTTCATACAAATTTTTCAATGTTTCATCAATTGCTTTAAAGTTAAAATCAACTAAACGTTTACCCTTTTTACCATATGTTTTTTCTACTGCCTCTTTAATCGAATCAATAGCCTGTTCTTTAGGTAAAACACCTGATATTGAAAAAAAGCAGGTTTGCATAATAGTATTAATGCGTTTATTCATGCCGGTTGCTTCAGCAACTTTATAGGCATCAATAATGTAGAATTTAATCTGTTTATCAATAATTTGTTGCTGCATATTTTCGGGTAAGGTTTGCCATACTGAATCTTCTGATGCAGATGTATTTAGTAAAAATATGGCCTTTTCAGCAGCCAAATCCAGCATGGGGTAACGTTCAAGGAATATAGGCTGATGACAGGCAACAAAATTTGCATCATCATCACTAATTAAATATGCAGAACGAATTTTTTTATCACCAAAACGTAAATGTGAAACAGTCACCGCACCGGATTTTTTAGAATCATAAACAAAATAACCCTGCACATATTTATCAGTACTTTCACCAATAATTTTTATACTGTTTTTATTTGCACTTACCGTTCCATCACTGCCTAAGCCATAAAAGACAGCCTGAAAAGTTTGTTCACAGGCATCGGTGCGAAAGCTCTTATCCCAAATAAGACTAGTGTGAGTTACATCATCAACAATGCCTACCGTAAAATGATTTTTAGCTGCATCTGAATCCAGTTCATCAAATACACCTTTAATCATCGCCGGTGTAAACTCTTTGGAAGATAAACCATATCGACCACCAATCACTTTCGGCATCTGTGAAAACTTACTGCTTCCTGCACAATGATATTGGGCCAGCGTTGTTATGACATCTTTATAAAGGGGTTCACCATCTGCGCCAGGTTCTTTAGTACGGTCAAGCACAGCAATTTTTTTAACCGTTGCAGGCATAGCTTCAATCAATGCAGTACTATCCAATGGCCTGAATAAACGAACTTTAATCAGCCCGATTTTTTCACCTTCTGATATTAAATATTTAACCGTTTCATGAGCCGTTTCAGCCCCTGAACCCATCAGGATGATTATACGTTCAGCATCCTCCACACCGACATAATCAAATAGTTTATATTCTCGTCCAGTAAGTTCTGCAAACTGATCCATTATTTTTTGCACAATGCCAGGCATAGCAATGTAATATGAATTTACGGACTCTCTTGCCTGGAAAAAAACGTCCGGGTTTTGTGAACTGCCTCGTAATACAGGATGAGCTGGAGATAAAGCACGCAAACGATGCTCGGTGACAAATTGTTGGTTAATCAATTGCTTCATGATATTGACATCAATTGATGTTACTTTAGCCACTTCATGCGAAGTCCTAAATCCATCAAAGAAATGTATGATAGGTATTCGGGATTCCAGCGTTGCAGCCTGCGCAATAAGAGCAAAATCCATTGCTTCCTGTGGTGAGTTTGAGGCGAGTAAAGCAAAACCTGTTGAACGGACAGTCATCACATCACTATGATCACCAAAAATCGAAAGTGCCTGTGCTGCGACAGAACGTGCAGCCACATGAAAAACAGTGGGCGTTAATTCACCCGCAATTTTAAACATATTCGGGATCATGAGTAATAATCCCTGTGATGCAGTGAATGTTGTTGTTAGTGAACCCGCTTGCAAAGCGCCATGAATAGCACCTGCAGCACCCGCTTCACTTTGCATTTCAATAATATCAGGGACAGTGCCCCAAAGGTTAGGTTGTTGCCGTGATGACCATTCATCCGCCCACTCTCCCATTGGTGAAGCCGGAGTGATCGGATATATTGCAATTACTTCATTGGTTAAATGAGCAACTGTCGCTGCAGCCTGATTACCATCAATGGTCACTGTTTTAACCGGAGCCATGCTTTTTATATATTTTTACTGCGACAAAAATTGAGACAAATGACTGCGAATATCTTCCTCACTATGATGGGCTAGATTTTTATCCAGATCAAAGACTATTTTTTCAGTTGTTTCAGTAGAAAGATGATTTCTTAACTCACCAAGAAACGCAGGAGCAGCAATAATGGCTAATTTATTCAGATTATTGGCCTTACGTGTATCATCCAGATAATCAGCTATTCGCTTGGCGAACTCGATCATTTCTTCTCTCTTTGGCTCAATCTTTTCCTGAAAAGCATGATCACCACTGCCGCCTTTTCCTGAGTCTTTTCCAGGCAAATCACTCACTAAATTTTGCTCATGTATTCGCCCTTCCGGATGTGCCATTGTTTCAATTTCATTTAACGGTGAACGAGCAGAATCTACAGTAAAAATACGTGCCCGGGTGCTATCTGCTACCACTATCATCATGTGTTTCATATTTTTCCATCCTTCTATAATATTTTATTACATACTTAAAAACAGTTGGAGACAATGACATAAATCAATAAAGTATCAAAAAATCACATTAATTTAAAGATAGTTCATGTTAATCCGTTGTTAATATAGTTAATAGCGTTTGTGCATATTCTGCAGCATCTAAACCGAGGCCAGTTAAATAGCCCCCATCTATTTGAGTGATTAATCCTTTTTCATGCAATCGTTTTGCAGCGCTTATTGCAGATTTTTCAGCAGATTTATGTACCTTGATACCCTCTTGATTGTTTGACAAATCAAAAAGAATTAACACATTAAGCTCATTAACCAGTTCTTCTGTATACGACATAATAAAACTCCTTATACTTTCACTACAAAAATAACTGAATAACCACTAAGTAACAATTATAATATACTTGATAACCTGAATTTTTTATATAACTTTGAAAAGAATAATAAAGCAAGCGCTACATCCTGTACCTGCTGATTGGAATAACTATCGAGTCTTCAAATAATTATGTTGTTTATTTTTGATTAGTTTATCAGCAGCAGGTGAATGTGTTAGAAACATAAGTGCAATAGCACCATTCTCTGTATTTATACGTTAAGAAAAACCAATAGTATATGAATTATACCATTTTTATTTTATGCTGCTGATCAAACCCTGAGTGATCCAGCTTTTTAGTAAACTTGCCGCATGCATCGGCACGTCTTCTACTTTCATTGTCTCTGCAAGTTTTTCACAGATATCATTAAAATCTCCACCTTCCCGTAGTATATCCAATGTGAATTGTTCATCTGTTTGCATTGAACGGAAACGTGTAATGAGTTGTTCTCGCCAAATTAACCATACACCGGTTGATTCATGTTTTGCATTAACCTCAATAGGATCGTCCCTGGTTAAGGCTTGCCACATTTCAACAGTATTCCACTCAAAATCCAAACGGTGTACTGATGAATGAAAATTAAATTTTAATTCTGACCAGAGTTCAGGTGAAATAGCCGACATATCTTGCTCAGTAAAAAGATTATCATCAGCCGCATCAAAAGCTTCACCGAGTGTCCACTCAAATAAACTCAACTCATAAAGCCAGTGTTTATTTTTTCCGCCCTGCGTTAAAACAAAGTCGGGTATATCGCAACCAAAATCACGCAAACTAAAATAATGTGAAGGATGAAATTTAATATAGTTATCTGCCAGTTGATAAAACTGTTCATCTCCCAAGGCCACCAACATAGCGGGATAATCATTGGCCAGCACTTCTTTCAAACGTGCAGCATAAGCATAACTGTAAATGGATAACTGGGTTTCGGGTGCAGCACGACCACTCGCGCTGATCCAGGCGGTTGAATTAACATCGTCCGGGCTGAGTACACAACCCTGAAAAGTATGTTGTAAGTTATGCAGTTCTGATTTCATGACTGCTTTCATCTTTAAAATAATCTTCTGCAATATGACGCACTTGTTCCAGTTCAAGCAACAATTCAGATAACGGTGGAATATTATCATCACGTTCGATCATGGTCGAAACGCGACCAAAATGCTTTACTGCCGCAGCATATAATTCGAAAACAGGATCAGCAATAGGATGATCATGAGTATCAATAATTAAATTGTCTTCATGAGTATGGCCTGCAAGATGAAATTGGTAAACACGTTCGCTCGGCATAGCCGTCAAATAAGTGTAAGGATCAAAATTATGATTATATGAGCTGACGTAAATATTATTAATATCGAGCAAAAGCAGGCAATCAGCACGTTCGATAACCGCATTCAAAAATTCCCATTCGCTCATTTGTGAATCGGTATAACTCACATAGCTGGAAACATTCTCAATTAACATCTGTCGACCAATATAGTCCTGGACCCGACTAATGCGATCTGCCACGTGTTGTATTGCTTCTTCGGTATAAGGCAATGGCATTAAATCATGCAAATTAACGCCATCAACACCTGTCCAGCATAAATGATCTGAAAACCAGGCCGGCTCCACACGTTGAATAAGTGCTTTTAGTTGTTTTAGATAATCAAAATTTAAGGGTTCAGTGCTACCGATAGACATCGAAACACCGTGCATCACCATAGGATAATGCTCACGAATACGCATTAAATAATCCAGCGGCTTACCACCATCAACCATATAATTTTCAGAAATAATTTCAAACCAGTCAACAGCAGGACGTTCTGCTAACACAGTATCATAGTGTTCTTTACGTAAACCAAGTCCGTAACCAAGGTACGGACGATTTTTATTATTTTCGTTTGTGTCCATAAAAATAGTATTAAATCGGGTTTGTTAAATAAAAATGACTGATGCCCATACAGCAAAGTAAGGCATCAGCCAATTTAAGAGAATAGCTAATTACTTTTTGTTTTTTGGTTTGCCAACTGAACCACCAATTTCGTCACAAGCATGCTTAGACATAGAAACAAAACCATGGCCTTTACATGAAGCGTGACCTTTACAGGCGTTAGTAGCTGTTTTGCAATCGTTATGGCCTTTACATTTATTAACACCAAAACAATGTACTTTAGCATCACTGCCTGCTTGCACTGCTGTTAATGGTGCAGCCGAAAATAATGCTGCTGCTGTTGCAGCCATTGCGATTGTGGTAAATTTTCTTCTTGTCGTCATACGTTTCTCCAATTTTTATATATACATAATATCATTATTTTAAATAATGACTTTATTGCTGTTCGGTATTATCAACCGACATATTGCAAAGTATATCGTAGCTTAAAATTGTAATTTAGATATCACAAAACTATAACAATTACCTATGTTGACATATTTAGTTAATTAGCTCACTAATATACTCTGGCTCTAGTCCAGAAAAGCCAACCAGAACTAACATCCAGATAAGTACACCAATAACGATAAATATGTAATTATAGATTGAATATGAACTATTCAACTCTCCCTTTGGATCATTGTTGACTTTATTCACCACACCCTGAACCACATAAAGAGGCCATACGAGAACAACTAAAATAATCATACCAGTGTAGTCTATCGCGCCAATTTCCTCTGACTTCTGGCTAATTTTTTCGAGTATATTTGAGATAACAGTAAGCAGAACAAATACGGTGGCTAACGTAGTCGCCCCCCATGTGGCAATGCCTTTTGCTGTCGATGTTTCTTCTATTTTTTTGAATAAAGAGTGGGTAAAGAAAACAAAAAATAATGCCCTAAGAAAAGGAATGACGTTTTCTCCATATGCTTTTTGTCGTAATTTCCAGTTTTTGTAAAACCAGTAGATGGGATACATTCCAAATGTAGCGAAATAAAGAATAGCCAACTTTGTTTGCGTGCTGGGAAAAAATTCAATCTCTGAGCCTGCTGAATGGCTATCGGTTAACTCTGCTTTTGGTGTTGAATAGATATTTTCTTCAGTCAAAATTTACCTCTCCCCTAATTAAATAACTAACACACTATTATTAGCATTAATATTACATATTATTTCTAAAACATGATAGTTACTTGATCTAACTCAATACAACTATTTTTCAACTCGTTATAATAAGTTTTAGTAAGTAGTTAAACCGCCGCAAGTTTGGTTGTTTGACAAGCGGCCTCTGCAAGGGAGGATATATTATGACGCACACACAAAAACAAACTAAACCCGCTGTGACCAAATTGCATAAAGATGTAGCTGATCCTGCACACCGTATGTTAGCTCCATTTGAAGAATTTGATCGTTTCTTTAATCAGCTGAGAAACCGTGACTGGATGCATCCATCGTTTCATTGGCCGGATACTGTTCAGTCACATATTCCGATGTTTGCCGAGGGCAGAATACCAAAAGTCGATATCATTGATAATGAAAAAGACATGCTCATTCGAGCCGAACTGCCCGGAGTAGATAAAAAAGATCTGGATATTTCCATGACCGATAATACTGTCACCATTAAAGCAAAAACAAGCTATGAAAAAAAGGAGGAAGAAGGTGACTATTATAGATCCGAAATTGCACAAGGACTGTACACCCGTACAATCGGTCTACCTGCCGATGTGGAGATTGATAAGGTAAAAAGTACATTCAAAGATGGTGTACTTGAATTAACCGTTCCCAAACTGGAACGCTCTCAACGCCGTGCGATTAAAGTTGAATGAATGAATAAATAAATACGACCCTTCCTAACTTAACCGGTATCCCTATACCGGTTTTTTTTAAATGTAACCTTAAGGTAAACTAACCTGGCTCTTTTACAACATTAAGATAATCACACCATTCTGTAAATAATTGATTATCCAGGGCAGCCACCGCAGAACGTGCTTTTAAAGAAAAATCAAAAACAGGATCACCCTGCAAGGTACAGGCGTTACCGCCTACCTCATTAAATACCAGGTGACCTGCTGCATAATCCCATATATTCTGCTTACCATGTAAATAGAGATGGAACCGTCCAGCTGCTAACCAACACCAGTCCAGAGCCACTCCACCAAAACTACGTTGAGAACTATAAGGTGGTTGTGATGCAATGTGCGCAGCCAGTTCACTATCGAGACGTTTAAAATCAATAACCGCAGTAGAATTGCTGATAGAAACGCCCGCGTCTTGTTTCAATAAAGGCAGCCCATTTAATTGTGCACCCGCACCATGAGTTGCACTAAAACATTCATCTCGCTCCGGATCATAGACCATGCCCCACTCAATCGTTCCCTGTTTTATGTATGCCAGTGAAACCGCATAATAAGGAATACCGGCTGAAAAATTACTGGTACCATCAAGAGGGTCAAGTATCCATACGCCTTGAGAATTTTCTAGCGCAACTTGTTGCTGCTCTATTGACATTTCTTCACCAAGAAACGTTATTTCAGGGTATTTTTCCTGTAACAAAATCTGCACACGGGTTTGCACAGCCAAATCCGCTTCCGTTAAAAAACTGCCATCTTGTTTGTGAGTACGAGTAACATTAGCAAAACGAAAAGAAAGCTCTTCTTTCGCTATAGTTTTTACTGCTTCAATAATTTGTAAGTTCATACTGCTCTCTTATTTAAAAATCAAAACAACAGTTTAATAAATTGTTTTCGAGTTCGCGTACTTAATTTAGTATTAGTTATAAAATTAGCATGTGCACTTTCAATCTTTTGCTGGCTGAGTTCGATGCCCCACATTAATTTAATTTGATTAGGTAAAAAAGAATAACGCATATCTACAATCACATTTGGTTCCTGTGAATTGACGGCAAGAAAGTCATCTGAAAACCAGCGAAAACGTTCGATATCTTTTGCTTGCTGGCTATTTTTAGCTAGCCAGGGAAAATCACGTTTAATATTCAGCTTTTGGATGGATGTACCAGAAACAATTTGTGTCTTCCATAATAATTTAACGGCATCAACATAATAACGTCCGTTATATTCATAAATAAGCTTCCACACATGCCTGTTTCCAAAACTTGGTTTTACAAGAACACGTTCTGTTTGGTGACCTCGTTGCTGAGCAAGAGTATAAAGTGCGTTCTCAGCACGTTGTTTTTGAATTAAGCCTAAACTTAAAAAGATAACAGCAAAAATAAATGCAATTCGAGCGAACAGTCGATTACTTCGATAAACAGCAAATACAATACCAATAACAATGGGGATTGTAAAAAACGGATCAACAATCGAAACAATACTCCACGAAATTCGCTGATCAGAAAAAGGCCAAAATAGTTGTGTGCCGTACGATGTACAGGCATCAAGCAGACCGTGTGTAGCAAAACCTGCAAATGAAAATAAATAAATCTGCGAAAAGGTTAATTTATTTTTTATAAACGGGTACAACACCAATGTACATAATAAAGCACCAAAGGGTATAAAAAAGAGTGAGTGAGTAAACTGACGATGAAACTCTAAAAATAATAAAGGATCATCCGATGAGTAAATTAACACATCAAGATCAGGTGCCATTCCTGCTAATGCACCAATTAATAATGCGCTTAACTGTTTTGATTTATCTTTAGCAAATGATTGAGAAAGACTAGCGCCCAAAACGGCCTGAGATAAAACATCCATAATGTCTGTGTTCCAAGGTAAAACAAATCAAAGATCATCTGCAAAGTAGACTGTCTGTTAAAAAATCTCGTAGAGCAGGCTAAATATGAATATTAACAAATATTATGCACTGTCCCCAGTTTTCTCGCGTTTGTACGACTAAATTCGCGATCACAATTTTGCACAACAATTTCAGGATCTTATCCTATTATGTCAATTTTGGTATATTATAAAGTATATTATGTATTACGATAATTTCTTTCGTACTCGACTCTGTTGCTATAGTTGTTAAAGAATATAACAAGACTACTATTGTCGTTTCTGGCTATACCGACAGCGTCGGATCAGATGCCTATAATCAAAAACTATCTGAAGACCGAGCCAGATCTGTCGCCGACTTTTTAGTGAATAAAAAAGTCAATCCAGCACGAATTGAACTAGTAGGCTTTGGTGAGAAAAACCCGGTCGCCAGTAACAAAACCGAAAAAGGCCGTAGTTTGAATCGTCGTGTTGAAATAACACTGTTTCCAATTACTGAACAGACACAGTAGTATTATTTAATGAGTGTTTATTTGAAACGAAAAACCGCTTTTTAGCGGTTTTTTCATTTGTGAGTGTGTATTATATCAAAGACAAGGAGCACACAATGGTTCAGCCTCGCCGCATAAGCATTATGCTTTTACTGATTATTCTGTTTAGCCTGTTTTGGCTAAGCAGTGTTGCTGCTGTAAAAACGAATAAAACCATTGTTCAACTCACCATTGTTGATGCTATTGGCCCGGCAACAGCGGATTATGTTGAGCGCTCACTGGCTGCAGCACAAAAACTCAATGCCGAATTAGTCATTATTCAACTTGATACGCCGGGTGGTCTGGATACCGCGATGCGCGACATTATTAAAAACATCACTACTTCGCCCTTTCCTGTTGCGACTTATGTATCTCCGAGTGGAGCGCGTGCTGCCAGTGCCGGAACCTATATTCTTTATGCCAGTCATATTGCGGCAATGACACCGGGTACTAATTTAGGTGCTGCGACGCCGGTACAAATTGGCGGAGGTTTACCAACACCAGATACAGATGAAGATACAAAAGATAAATCAAACAAAGACAAAAGCATGTCGACTATGGAACGTAAAATCATTAATGATGCAGTGGCGTATATTAAAGGACTGGCAGCACTGCATGGCCGTAACGAAAAATGGGCTGAAAAAGCAGTGCGTGAAGGAGCAAGTCTGCCTGCATCAGAAGCCTTAAAATTAAACGTGATTGACATCATCGCTACTGATCAACCTGATTTACTCAAGCAGCTTGAAGGCCGTAAAGTTAATTTACAAGGTCATCCCTACACCATAACAACAACGGGTTTGCCGATTACAAAGATTGATCCAGACTGGCGCAGTCGTTTCTTAAGTGTGATCACCAATCCCAATGTGGCATATATCCTGATGTTACTGGGCATGTATGGTTTGATTCTTGAATTCTCCAACCCCGGCGCCATTGTACCGGGTACCGTGGGTGCCATTTGTTTATTACTTGCGTTGTATTCTTTCCAGTTGTTACCGATTAATTATGCAGGCTTCGCTTTAATTCTGCTCGGCATTGCATTAATGGTAGGTGAAGCATTTCAACCCAGTTTCGGCATTTTGGGTATCGGTGGGTTAGTTGCCTTTGTGATCGGTTCAATTATTTTAATGGATACCTCGGCGCCCGGTTTTGGCATTGATATTTCAATTATTATCACCTTTGCCTTAAGTAGTATCTTAATTTTTATTGTTGTGGTGGGTATGGCTTTTAAGGCTCGTAAGCGTGCGATTGTCAGCGGGCTTGAACAATTAATTAATGGTGAAGCAATTGTGATTAATGATTTTGATCAAACGGGCAACGTTCGCATTCACAGCGAAATTTGGCAAGCCAGCAGTACAACCCCTTTACAAAAAGGTCAGCACGTTAGAGTAACAGGAAGTAAAGGTTTAATGCTTTTTGTTAAACCAATGTAAGTTAATACAACAAACGCGCATTCAAAGGAGAATTCATCATGACACTTTACACCTACTATATAATTATCTTTTTTGTGGTGGCATTTTTTATGAGTGCCATTCGAATTTTACGCGAGTATGAACGCGGAGTGGTGTTTATGCTAGGTCGCTATTGGGGAGTTAAAGGCCCCGGCTTCATTATCATTATCCCGATAGTTCAGCAAATGGTCAGGGTAGATTTACGAACCATCGTCATGGATGTACCCACACAAGATGTGATCTCACGTGACAATGTTTCAGTTCAGGTTAATGCAGTGATTTACTTTCGGGTAATAGAACCGGAAAAAGCGATTATCCAGGTAGAAGACTTTTATATGGCAACCAGTCAGTTAGCCCAAACCACCTTACGCTCGGTGCTTGGCCAACACGAGCTGGATGAAATGTTATCAGAACGTGAACGCCTTAATACCGATATTCAAAGTATTCTGGATAAACAAACAGATTCCTGGGGCATTAAGGTGAGTAATGTTGAAATAAAACATGTTGATTTAGACCCAACCATGGTACGTGCCATTGCTAAACAAGCTGAAGCGGAACGTGCACGTCGCGCCAAAGTAATCCATGCTGAAGGAGAAATGCAAGCGGCTGAAAAATTACTCCATGCGGCCAAAATATTATCTGGCCAGGCTGAGGCATTGCAACTCCGTTATCTTCAAACCTTAACTGAAATTGCCAATGAACGATCCAATACCATTGTCTTCCCGTTACCAATGGAAATGTTCGAGGCTTTAGTAAAAAAATAATATTAGCAAAAAATAATGTGCTGAAAAAACTTTAACATGATAATTACTTTGCAACGTTCATTTCCAGCACTGCTTTTTCTGCTTATGTTTTCAACACTTCAAGCTGAAGCAACACCTTCGGCTGATGAACTGGAAAAGTGGTTTATGAGTGATGAACTTGAACCACCTACGCAAAGCAGTGATAGTCACTTAACCTTTATCACTTTACCAACAGATAAACCTGCGCTTCATTCCATTAACAAAATCACCATCAGCCCACAAAGTATAAAAACCGGCTGGGTAGATTTGCTGCAATGTTATCAAAACCTTGATCCTGTGCCAGAAATGGAAGTGGTTTATAACTACAAAACCATGCGCAAACTTACCATTGTTAAAAGTAAAAATATTGAACACGCTTTTGTTAAAGGCCAGTCGGTACAACTTGAGAATGTACTTAGAGATGCACAGTTATGTATTTCTACTGAAGTGAGAATATTTTATAAAAACAAGGACGGTTCTTTTAAGCTGGTGAATGGCCCGTTTCATCGCCAGTTTCTGGATAGCTACTTCCCTTTCCACCTGACTCTAAAAGTGAATTACCCTTCTACACAGCTTAAATTTATCAACAGCAAACCGAAACCCCAGTTTGGATTTGTTGTGAAACATTCAGACAACACTTTATTGATTGAGAGTTACTTTACCGGCAAGCTTTATACTGAAATCACCTTTAAACTTCATCAATAATGAATATGGAAAAAAACTTTCTATCCCATTCAGCCTGTGTTCATCTGGTATTTGCTATATTACTGATCAGTATCAATGTTCAGCCCGGCTCAAGCCGCTATTATGTTGACAATAGTCGGCCTGCGGGAGTAATAATCAAGTGAGCGAAGATGATGCTGTTAATAGCTGACGAGATTGCT
>JAUWUS010000098.1 GCA_030617815.1 Gammaproteobacteria bacterium | reverse complement strand
CATAAGTTATTGATTTTTAAATGTTTTAACTACGCCTCTTGCATTTATTTGCGAGAGGCGTATTTTTTTGCCGGTTCTTTATTTTCTTGATCTGGAACAGTGCAAATTTCGCAGACAGTGCTAATGTTATATAAGTTAGATGCCACTTTTTGTTGTAAGTGAGTGCTAATTGAGAGCTTCGTAATAGTTGTAAAAAGTTTTCAATTTATCTGGTGACTTATGGAGAATGACTATGGCAATTGCACTGTGTAATCCCGAAATTGGATTATGGTATCGGGATATTGAAAATCGTTTGTTTGAAGTTGTTGCACTCGAAAGTGAAGACGCAATAGAAGTACAGTACTACGATGGTGATATTACCGAGTACGATCGAGAAAGCTGGGATTTGTTATGCGTAAATGTTGTTTCTAATCCTGGAGTGAGTTTAGGTTTAGATGACGAAACACTTGATGAAGACGAGAATGAGCTTGTCGACAAATTGAGTATCATTAGTTGGGACAATGTTATTGGCGAGATTGAAAATTAATATCATTTTTTATCATCGAGAACGCTAAGGATTCTAAAGCAACAGAGGATACAGAAATTAGCGAATGATTTTTTCTATGCTCATCGTGGCTAATTTATATAATCATCCGGCCTTATGTCATAATAAGGCTGCTAACGCAGCCTTAATACGAAACTCTTCAAAGTTTTACTAGAATGCCTCAGCTTCAATTTCCAGATAAGTCAGACTTACCAGCCGGCCAATATTTTCTTTGAATTGTGCCCAGTTTTTATATTTCGTTAAAGCCTTAACCACTTTTGGTTTAATTTCAAAATCACTCAGACCGGATTCGTAATGTTTGGCGACAGTATTACGTAATGTGCTCATGAATTTACGGTAATCTTTGGCGATGCGATTATCATTGGCTTTGCCATGTCCGGGTATAAAGAGTTTTGCTTTTGTTTTTAAGGCGCGATCAATCGCCTTGATATTGCCTTTAAAACTGGCATTGGCAACGCCTACCAGTCCCACGCGAATGATATCTCCGGTTAATATAGCTTTTTCTTCTAACACTTCTATCATAATGTCGTTGTCTGTATGAGCCGAACCGGTATGATGAATACGAAAACTTAACTCGCCAACTTTTATTACGTCACCGTCTTTTACGGTTTTGTTCGGTATAACGGGTTTGGTTCCAACGACAGCGTTATCCGTGGCAGCATTAAAACGTTTTATCCAGAGAATGCCTTCTCCCTCTTTAGCCTGTTTTATCATATTGGCTTGAGCATAAATATTTACTTTGGGATTGGCTTGTTTAAAGGCTTGATTACCTAACCAGTGATCACCATGAATATGAGAATTAAAGACCGCTACGACAGGCTTATTAGTAATTGTTTTAATTTTTTTCAAAATCATGTTGCCAACATAAACACTTGTGCCAGGATCTATGACTACGACTCCTGCTTTTGTTTCGACAAATATGGCATTATTTCGAAAACCCTGATTTGCTTTGGTGGGGCCACCTACTGGACCATAAATAACATAAATACGATCGGAAAGTTTCGAAACCGGATAATCTTTTTTGATTGTGAGTGAATTTGCAGCCTGAACATTTATTACTATTGCAAAGAACAATAATGCTAGCAACATAATGAAGTTTGGGAATTTCATAGTTATCTCCTCCTTATATGCACAAGGGGTATCGTCGTTTGATTATGCTGAAAGCTTGACGACGGTTATGTCTATTAAATTTAGTTCACTTTGCTCAAATTACAAACCTGATAAATATCAGGCATCCAGTTTTTTGTATTTAATACGATGCGGTAACGCATCATCACCAAGACGAAGTTTTCTGTCTTCTTCATAATCTGCATAATTACCTTCAAACCACTCAACATGGCTATCGCCTTCAAAAGCGAGAATATGGGTTGCGACACGATCGAGGAACCAGCGATCATGTGAAATCACAACCACGCAACCGGCGTATTCTAAAATAGCTTCTTCCAGGGCACGCAAGGTTTCAATATCCAAATCATTAGTGGGTTCATCGAGTAATAAAACGTTGCTGCCACTTTTAAGCAACTTGGCAAGATGTACCCGATTGCGTTCACCACCGGATAAATCTCCAACACGTTTTTGTTGATCAGAACCTTTGAAATTAAAACGGGAAACATAAGCGCGACTATTTAGTTCAAACTCACCCACGGTCATGGTGTCGTGCTCATCCGAGATTTCCTGCCAGACGGTTTTTTTGTCGTCCAGTGCATCACGGCTTTGATCGACCAGGGCAATTTTAACCGTCTCACCAAGACGTAATTCACCACTATCAGGTTTTTCTTCACCATTAATCATGCGGAACAGGGTGGTTTTACCGGCACCGTTTGCACCAATAATGCCGACAATGCCACCTCGGGGTAAATTAAAGCTTAAATTTTCAAATAACACTTTATCACCAAAACTTTTACCAATATTGTTTGCCTCGATAACCAGTTCACCTAAGCGCGGTCCAGGTGGAATAAATAACTCATTGGTTTCATTACGTTTTTGGTATTCTTTAGAGGCCATTTCTTCGTAGCGGCCGAGACGGGCTTTGCTCTTGGCATGGCGCCCTTTAGCGTTGGAACGCACCCATTCCAATTCTGTTTTCATAGCTTTAGCCTGAGCATCTTCTTGCTTTTTCTCTGTGGCAAGACGGTTACCTTTTTGTTCCAGCCAGGAGGAATAATTGCCTTCCCATGGAATACCTTCACCACGATCCAGTTCTAGAATCCAACCAGCAACATTATCAAGAAAATAACGATCATGGGTTACGGCGACAACCGTGCTGGGATAGTCGTGTAAAAAACGCTCTAACCAGGCAACCGATTCAGCATCAAGATGGTTGGTGGGTTCATCAAGTAACAACATGTCCGGTTTTGACAAAAGTAACTTACATAAAGCGACGCGACGCCGCTCACCGCCGGATAATTTTGTGACATCAGCATCCCAAGGCGGTAAACGTAAGGCATCTGCGGCAACTTCCAGGGTGCGATCAAGGTTGTGACCGTCGGTCGCTTGTAATAAATTTTCCAGCTTGGCTTGCTCAGCGGCCAGGGCATCAAAGTCCGCATCAGCATCTGCATAAGCCGCGTAGACTTCATCCAGACGGGTTAGTGCGGCTTTAATTTCACCCAGACCTTCTTCAACATTGCCCCGCACATCCTTATTTGGATCAAGCTGTGGTTCCTGCGATAAATAGCCAATTTTAATGTCAGTTTGTGGGCGGGCTTCGCCATCAATTTCAGTATCCAGTCCCGCCATGATTTTTAATAACGTGGATTTACCTGAGCCATTGAGTCCTAAAACACCAATTTTTGCGCCAGGGAAAAAGGATAAAGAAATGTCTTTCAGAATATAGCGCTTAGGTGGCACTATTTTGCTGACTTGGTTCATGGTGTAAATATATTGAGCCATAGAAAAAATCCGGGTTGAGTTATCAATGTTATGGGGGATAGTACTGTGTATGTTTTTCCAGAGGAACGAAATAAAGGTTCTTTTTGTAAAAATAATGAAAATTAAGGATTTTTTAAAGTTTTTGTCAATTTTTTATTTCATCTGTTTTACTATATTATTAACTTCTAACCCTATGGGTCTATTCACGTTTTCTTTGAACCCTGTTATCCTACGCACCCTTAAGTTTTCCCAATGTGGATATAGAATAATATAATGGCCATAGGCTAATTAAGAGTAAACATTATGTCTGATAGACGATTGCAGGTTTTTTATACAGTGGCGCGCTTATTAAGTTTCACTAAAGCAGCAGAAGAATTACATATGACACAACCAGCAGTCACTTTTCAGGTGCGTCAGCTGGAAGAACAGTTTAACACACGATTATTTGATCGTACCCATAATCGAATTAGCCTGACTGAAGCGGGCAAAAAAGTGTACGAATGCGGTGAACGTATTTTTGAGATTTATGCAGAAATGGATAACTCAGTACGTCAATTGACCGGTGATATTAGTGGCGTGCTTATTCTGGGAGCGAGTACGACCATTGCTGAGTATATGTTGCCCGTGTTATTGGGTGACTTTAAAGCCGAACATCCTGATGTGACGGTGCGTTTAAAGGTTGCAAATACAGATGGTATTGTTTCGCAAGTTGAAAATAATGCTATTGATCTTGGTGTTGTTGAAGCCCCTGTTACAAACAAGAATCTGGTTGTTGAAGAATGCAGTACGGATCAACTTGTTGTGATTGTCGCGCCAGAACACGTATTGGCGAATGAAGACGTTATCCCACTTAAACGGCTGGCTGATTTTCCCTTTATCTGTCGGGAAGAAGGTTCTGGTACGCGGGAAGTAATGCTTGAAAGCATGCACAAATCTGGAATGAGTGATAGTGAGCTTAACGTATCAATGGAGTTGGGAAGTCTTGAAGCCATTAAAGGCGCTGTAGAAGCCGGTATGGGGATTTCGGTTATCTCATCTGCAACCATTCAAAAAGAACTTAAATTGGGCACATTAGTTGCCGTTAAAACGGATCCGCCTATCGTGCGTCCTTTTTCTTTCGTGCATCAAAAGCAGAAATTTCGTATGAGTGCGATGGATGAGTTACTGAAATTTGCACGTAATTATTGTAAATCCTATCACGCAGATGAGACTTGATTAAATTCAGGGTAAACTCGAATTCATAGTTAGAATAACGGCGTTTCTTGAGTAAAAAATCAAGTGAAAAAAGAGACAAAAAAACTGTTAGCGTTTTATCGTGATCTCCCAGATGAGGTTGCACAACAGTTGCTGGATTTTGCTGAGTTTCTGGCCGCACGTTATAAAGTTGAAGTTAAAGAAATTTCTTTACCCGAAGAAATATCACGACCGGAAAACGAGTCGGTTGTTATTGCTATTAAACGCTTATCCGCAACTTATCCGATGTTAAATAAAGATACACTTCTCAATGAAACGGCCTCCTTAGTCAGTCAAAACCTGATTCAGGGGCGAGCTGCGGTTGAAGTGATTGATGAACTGGAAGTCATCTTCAGTAAGCAATACGAAATACTCATAGAAGAATTAAAGCAGGAAAGTGCTGAATGATTGAGTTAGTTAAGACGTGGTATAACCGATATTTTTCTGATCCTCAGGCAATTGTTTTAACAGTCGTTTTACTTATTGGTGCAACTATTATTTTAACCATGGGTGACATGTTATTGCCTGTGTTTGCATCTATTGTTATTGCCTATTTGCTCGAAGGTGTTGTGCGGCGAATGCAGTATTATGGTTCTAAAAGATTAACGGCGGTTATTTTTGTCTTTAGTGTTTTTCTTGCATTCCTGATTTTTCTTATCTTTGGTATTGCACCTTTATTCTCTAGCCAGTTGAGTGAGCTATTTGTAGAGTTACCGCGTTATCTTACGCAAGGACAGCAGCTTTTATTACAACTGCCGCAGAATTATTCATTTATCTCTGAACGACATGTTAAAGAGCTTGTTGATTTAATTAATCGTGAATTAACTGATATGGGCTCACAGATTGTGAGTTTGTCTCTTTCATCTATTCCAGGCTTGATTACGCTAGCCGTTTATCTTTTTCTTGTACCGGTACTGGTGTTTTTATTTATGAAAGACAAAGAGCGTATCTGGAACTGGTTTGGCAGTCTGTTGCCACAAGATCGAACGCTTGTTTCGCAAGTTTCAGATGAAATGGATTTACAACTCGGTAAATACATTCGCGGAAAATTCTGGGAAATTATGGTTGTAGGCATAGTGACCTATATCGGTTTCGTTATCCTTGGCATCAAATATGCGATTTTATTATCCGTGTTGGTTGGCTTATCGGTTTTAGTGCCTTATATCGGTGCGGCGGTTGTGACCATCCCTGTAATACTGATTGCATTTTTTCAATGGGGTTGGGATACAGAATTTTTCTGGTTGGTTGGATTCTTTGGCATCAGTCAGGCGCTCGATGGTACCGTATTAGTACCGTGGTTATTCTCTGGTTTGGTTAATCTGCATCCTATTGCAATCATTGTTAGTGTACTCGTCTTCGGTGGTTTATGGGGCTTCTGGGGCGTGTTCTTCGCCATACCACTCGCTACACTGGTCAGTGCCGTCATCCATGCCTGGCCACGGATCGATACTGCTGAGGTTTAAAAGATTTCTTGATCTTATTACAATACCTCTGAAGCAAAGTCTGCCAGTCTGGATCGTTCACCTCGTATCAACGTGATATGCCCACTGTGTTCCCAAAGTTTAAAACGATCAATCACATAGGTTAAGCCCGAAGTTGTTTCGGTTAAATAGGGTGTATCGATTTGCGCAATATTGCCTAAACAAACAATTTTGGTTCCCGGCCCACTGCGGGTGATTAATGTTTTAAGTTGATGAGAAG
>JAUWUS010000049.1 GCA_030617815.1 Gammaproteobacteria bacterium | reverse complement strand
GAAGGTTTGCTACGTGCATTTGAGTGATTACCACCAACCCAGATAGCGAGCTTGGAATTTTCCGGATCATTGATTTGCATTGGAGGACAAGGTGGGAAACATGCACCACAACAGATGCATTTCTTCTCATCAACTTCCAATGAAGGACGACCGTTAACCATCGCAGGACGAATCGCAGCAACTGGACAACGAGCAACAACTGTTGGACGTTCACAAACGTTAGCAACTAAATCATGATTGATTTTAGGTGGCTTAGTGTGTTGTACGTTAATCGCGATATCACCTTGACCACCACAGTTAATCTGGCAGCAAGAAGTTGTGATGTGTACGCGGTTAGGCATATTACATTCTTTAAAGTCGTCAATGAGTTCATCCATCATCGCTTTAACAACACCAGATGCATCAGTACCTGGAATATCACAATGTAACCAACCTTGTGTGTGTGACATCATAGCAACAGAGTTAGCAGTACCACCAACCATAAAGCCGGCGTCTTCAATTGCTTTGATTAGAGGCTCAACCTGAGCTTCTTTAGTTACCATGTATTCAATGTTTGAACGTAAAGTGAAACGGACGTAACCATCAGCAAACTTATCACCGATATCCATTAACGTACGTAATGAGTAAACATCTAAGATACGTTGAGTTGCACACTTTACAGTCCAGATTTCATCGCCGCTGTGAGCAACGTGAAGTAAAACACCTGGACGTGGATGTTCGTGGTATTTCCACTGGCCGAAATTTTTACGCATCGCTGGATGCATATATTGGAAGCCGTCTGGGCAACCAGATTCAATCGGTGAACGCATGTCTTCAAGAGCCATGTTAATCTCCTAGTTCTTTAAATCAAATTCGTTTTAATAATAAATGTGTTTGAATTACGCAGAAGCTTCTTCAGCTTTACGTTCAAACCATTTTTCAGCTTCTTCATCCCAACCGTCCATACGAACGTAAGAACATTGACGAGGAGAGCTAACCATGTGTGGGTTAACATCGATGTCGATGCCTTCAAGGAAGTTTACTAAGCCAATACGTTCAATCATTTCACCTGTACGTTCATGCTCTAATGCATTTTCCGCAAAGAAGTCGATGATATCACCGGCCATTTCAACGATTTCTTCATAATCTTCAGCAGTATCAAGTTTCTTGAATGGAACAATTACTGTACCCATTAAGTCGCCGATTTTAAGAGTACGTTTACCACCAACAAGAATTGTTACACCTTTATCATCACCAGGAGATAAAGCTTTAGTCATAACATTCAGGCAATGCATACAACGAACACAGTTGCTGTTATCAACAGTTAATTCATCACTGTCAGATAAAGTCATGCAGTTAGTTGGGCAGCGAGTAATGACGTTATCAATCATGTACTGACGACCTTTAGCTTTGACGAAGTTTTTAACTTCAGCCTGGTCAACCTTCATGTCATCGCGCCAGGTACCGATTACCGCGAAATCAGCACGCTCGATAGCGTTTTGACAATCATTTGGGCAACCAGAAACTTTAAATTTAAATTTGTATGGAAGAGCAGGGCGATGAACGTCATCCGTAAATTCATTTACCAGGTGACGATGAAGTGCATGTTCGTTAGTACAAGACTGTTCACAACGAGCCATACCAACACAAGACATTGCAGTACGTACACAAGGACCTGCACCACCTAAATCCCAGCCATATTCATTGATTTCATCGAAGAAATGCTGAATATTGTCAGTGTCAGTACCGATGAACATGATGTTACCGGTTTGACCGTGGAAAGTGATAAGACCTGAACCGTATTTTTCCCAGCTATCAGCCAGTTGATTCATCATGTCAGTTGTGTAGTAGTTACCTGGAGTAGGTTGTACACGTAATGTGTGGAATTCTTTTGATTCCGGGAATGCTTTGCTGACTTCTGAAAAACGTGGAATGATACCACCGCCGTAACCGAATACAGATACGGTACCGCCTTTCCAGTAACCCTTACGAGTTTCGTAAGAATGTTCTAATTGACCGATCATATCTCCAAGCATTTTGTTGATACGTTCATCTGGATGGTCATCACGAAGGCGCTTGAAACCTGTTATAAATGAAGGCCATGGACCTTTTTCTAACTCATCAAGCATGGGTGTGTCATGAATTGTAGCTTTAGACATTTAGCGTTCTCCTAAATCGGGTTTACCGGTTAAGCCGCGTTACAAAATTCGAATTAAAGTTTTCTAGTATAGCTCTTATCAAGATAAGAACTACCTACTACTTGTGTTGTTACAGTGATGGAAACCCCTGTTATGTGGGCCTGCAAAACTATAACGACGGTATTTCAGTTGCGATGCAGTTTATGTGTCTCATGCCGTGACGAGAATCACACTGATGGGGGGTTAGAGTCTCCTTATCTATCCCTTTGTGGATATACCGCAATATATCCAAAAACCGCATCTCCGGTACACCTTCCCATCTTGAATATTTATTAATTCGTTATAAATATTACATGCTGGGTATTTAGTATTACATTCGGTCTGTGTTTAAATCCTAACCTTCGAAATAATGAAGTTTTTCATTAACCCAATAACCGAGTAAACTGCTTGGGTAATACCGTATGAATCGTGCGCGTATTTTACTTTGGCAGGGCAATATTGCAATACTTAGACGGTTATAAGTTAAGTTTATCTGGTAAATATGGCTAAAAATTACTCACCTTTTTCATTAATCCCGGAGGCTGAAGAATCATATCAGCAGTGGCGTGAATGGAAATTATCGGTTTATCCAAAAGAAGCTGGAGATCTTCTGGTTGCGATACAAAATCCTTTTGCATTGAGTGAAAAAGAAAAGCGGGACATTCGCCAATGTTTTATTCGTGCCAACATGGTTATTTACTCTATTAAATATAAGTCTGATTTCGCCGATAAAAATATCGTTGAAACTCTGGGGCGTGATTTTGGATTAATTCACCTGGATAATAACCTGGGTGCAGACAGTGACAGTATCACCTCGTTGCAAGTCGTTGAAGGTGGCCGTAAACAGGGGTATATCCCATACAGCAACTTAAAACTCAGTTGGCACACGGATGGTTACTATAATCTTCCTGAAAAACAGATTCGAGGCGTCATTTTACATTGTGTCAGTACAGCGGCTGAAGGTGGAGAAAATGCACTTTTAGACCATGAAATGATGTACATACACTTGAGAGATCAAAACCCTGCCTATATATCAGTGTTGATGAAACCGGATGTTTTAACGATTCCACCTAACATTGAAAACGGTGTGGAAATTCGAGGGGCACAATCAGGGCCGGTATTTTCGGTTGCTCATGAAACGGGTGCTTTACACATGCGCTACAGCGCGCGTAAACGAAATATCATTTGGACGGATGATGAAATCACCGCAAAAGCAGTTAACGCGATTGATGATTTTCTTGCCAGTGATTCGCCCTGGATTTTGCGACATCGTCTCGAGCCGGGACAAGGTTTGATTTGCAACAATGTTTTGCATAACCGCACATCATTTGAAAATGATGAAAGTAGTGAGCAGCAACGATTAATTTATCGCGGTCGTTATTATGATCGTTTAGCGGATACCTCTTTTAACGACACTGCTAAAGCAATGGCACTGTAGTTATTATTAAAACAGTATAAGGATTTTGAAAACATGTTGTATTTAAGTGAAGTGTTAATGGAAGGTCACGCGATGGAAAGCTTTAAAGAACTTTGCAATGCTGTTTCAGAAAAAGGTAAGGCGGGTGAAATGTTTTTCCGTATTGATGTGAAACCGCCTTTTATGGATACGCCTGATAATTGGGAAGAACAACTTGAAGCCGCCTTTACCTCGATTTAACGCTTATATATAGGATTATTATGTACTGGAACGAAAACAAGAAAGCAGAAGAATATCAAATTCCTGATGATATTATTGATCTCTCTTTTGCGATTAAATGTAAGTGTTTGCCACTAGAGCATATGCAAGCACTTTCTGATAGTTTAAGCGCTGTATTACCTTGGCTTAAAGAAGACAGGTTTGCCGGTATTCATCCTATTAATGGTGCAGAATCCGGTAATGGCTGGGAGCGTTCAACCGATCCTAACCAGCTTATTTATTTATCGCGTCGTCAAAAAATGACATTACGTTTACCGAAAGAACATCTTGCTACAGTAGAAAACCTGGTGGGGCAAACAATCAATGTTGCCGGTTTTGATATTGAACTGGGTAAAACATCGGTTAAAAAACTCAGTGATTTACCGACCACATTTTGTCGTTCAATTATGATCGATAGCCGTATGGATGAAGATGACTTTTTAAGCTGGGCATTTGAAGAATTAAAAGCGTTGGATATTACTGTCAATAAAATGATGGCCGGTAAAGAACGTGTTGTGGTATTGCCAGATGATAGCGAACGCATTACGCGTAGCTTAATGGTTGCTGAACTGAAGAAGGAAGAGTCGGTTCGCTTACAGCAGCATGGTTTAGGTGAGGGTCGAAAGCTCGGTTGTGGAATATTTATGCCACAAAAAGACATAAAAGCGGTTAATTCGGATGATTAAAGGCTTTAAATTTATGTCTTTTTCTGGTTAAATAAGCGCCCGTTAATATAGTGCGATGTTTGATAGATCATGAACGCAGCTTAAAAGATTTTTAACAATATTGAATTTTAATATATTTAGATAAACTCTAGCTTAGAGGAATATAAAATGGCTTTAGAAGTAAACGGAACATCAATTGCAACCACTGATGATGGTTACCTTGAAGACACTAATGACTGGAATCAGGAAGTTGCCCAGGCAATTGCTGATGCTGATGAATTACCCATGACTGAAAGACACTGGGATGTAGTGAATTATTTACGTGATGAGCACATCAATAATAACGGTGCTGAGCCAAATGAACGTGGTATTATGAAAGCAATGGGCAAAGTGTGGGGCGAGAAAGTGAGCTCTAAAATTATGTATGAAATGTTCCCTACAATGCCTTCTAAACAAGGTCGTAAAATTGCCGGTTTACCAAAAAGTACTCGTAAAGGCGGTTACTAAGCACTAAATAGTGACTGAAAACGGGATCTAGACCAAAATGGATATAGTCTGAACCAGGATAGACTGTTAAATTTCGTTTTAAGGATTAGATTCCAACCAACTATAGCTTTTTGGTTTTATTGCTGAAAAGCAAACATACTGAGGATTTAGAAATGAGTGAAAAAGCAAAATTAATCGCAGAAATGATTGAAATGCAAAAAACATTTTCAGATTACGAACGTAAGAATGGTGTTGATTCTTCTGAAATTTACGCTGCTGAAGAAGGTCATCCTTTGTTTGGTTACGCTGCAAAATATGAAGAGATAGCCAATAAAGTTGATGCAATGGCTCATGAAGATAAAGGTTCAAAACGCTGGTTCTAATTAACGGTGTAAATTGAATAATAAAAAAGGCGCTTATTTAAGCGCCTTTTTTTATGCCTGATGATTGAGTCAGAAGTCATAATCAAAGCCGTTCGTGGTGAGCTTGTCGAACCATGAACATCCTCCGTTCATCCTTCGACAAGCTCAGGACGAACGGAGGACTTCTGACTAACGACTTTAGAGTTCTGACCACATACGGAACAAGTTTACATACGAAATATCAATCTGTTTAGTTTCAACATCATCTGGCTTATTTTTTAATAATGATTCTCGAGCCTGGTTCAGTTGGTAAAGCAGCTCTCTTTTTGCCGGATCTCGAATCATACTTTGTGTCCATGTTACTGCCACTAAACGCGAGCCTTTAGTGACTTCTGCAACATGATGTAAGCTCGAAGAAGGATAAACAACGGCAGAACCGGCACTAAGTTTAATTTTTTGCTCACCAAATGAGGTTGTTATAACAAGTTCACCACCTTCGTACTCATCAGGTTCATTTAAAAATACTGTTGTAGAAACATCAGAACGATACTGTTGCCCGGCAGTTCCCATTATTGGATCATCAACATGATCACCATAGGTCATGCCTTTGGTATAACGGGCATAGTAAGGTGCAGCGACACGCAAAGGAATAGCGGCTGCTTTAAACTCATCATGCTGGACTAAACTTCCCATTACCAGGTTATTAAGTTGCTGCATTTGTGTTTCATCGGCAGCGAGCTCTTCATTATTCTTTACCCGTTTTGCCGCCATTCCAGCAGACAAAGTGCCATCAACAAATTTTGCTTTCCCCAGTACCTGGTTAATAAAATCAAGTCGTTGTTTGTCGAGAATATTTTGAATTGTAATGAGCATTAATGATTACCTGAATAAGACAGTGATGTATAATAATACCCTATAAATAAAGCTAAAACCTCATGGTTTGAAGGAATTAAAATGTTACTTAATATTGCAATCGATGGTCAAAATGTTGATATCAATGTGCCGGATTCTATGTTGTCCGAAGCACGTGATTTTTTTGCAAAAATGGATGCCGATTTGGACAAAGGTTATCAAATGGGGCGTTTCTGGGTTGAAAATCCGGATGGAGAACAACGTTGTCAAATTGCAGCGGATAAACTGGTAACCGCAATTGAAAATGAAAATAGAAACATGGCAACAATGATGTCTGCTTATATTTTAAGTAAAGCACCGCATATTGAAAGTGTTGTTGTTGATTCCGGTGATGAAATACAGGAAATACATTTCGTTTAAATTAATTCAGAGAACTTTTTGCATTTTATAATGCTGGATTTCATTAAATAACAAGTGAGATTTTTCTAGCAACTGATAATTCTGTTTTTTATAAAAATCAACAACTGCTTCTCTTGCATGTAAAGTAATTAACAGGATGTTTTTTTCTTTGGCTGCTTTTTCTAATGACTGTACCATTAACTTTCCTACGCCCTGGTTTTGCAAATTATCAGAAATGGCCATATAACGAATTTGTGCCGTCGTTTTGCCCACAAAATGTAATCGACCAACAGCAATAATATGTTGTTCAACTATCGCTATGCGATGGATAGCATCGTCTTCCATTTCATCTTTTTCAGAGCCTATATCTTGTCCCCAGGGTGCCCGAAGGACTTGCCACCGCAGAGTGTAGTAAGCGTCATATTCATGCTTATGCAATGGACTGCGAATAATCATTATTTATTAAAACCACCATAAAAATATGTTATTATACAAGCAGATACTATAGATACCCAAGTTGTGAGAAAAATCACAGCTGAGATCTAGGAGCAATTCTTTAATTGCTCTATTCTACGAATATGTGTGATGTTGTACAGATTTTAATTAATGAATAATTATTTTTGGTTTTTTTAGAATGATAACTTTTATACATAACAACATAAGCAAGTTATTTTACTTGAGTGTTTTTGTTGTAATCTTTTTAGGTTGGAAAAATAAAGAGTATAGCAATCTTACGCCTGAATCCGGAGCTGGATATTGGCTGGGGATTATTGGTGGCACTTTAATGCTGGTGTTATTACTTTATCCGTTACGTAAAAAAGTACGTTTTTTAAATATATTTGGGAAAATTAAATACTGGTTTAAATTACATATGCTTTTTGGTGTGCTGGGACCGGTGGCCATTTTGTTTCATGCAAACTTCTCCCTGGGCTCTACGAATAGTAATGTTGCTTTTTTCTCAATGGTTATTGTGGCATCCAGTGGCCTTGTTGGCCGTTACTTTTACGCGAAAATTCATCATGGGTTATATGGGCGAAAAGCTAATTTAAAAGAGTTGCGTGAGTCGCTCAAAGAATCAAAAAGTAAACTAGGCAACCACTTCACGTTAACAAAAAAAATTGTTAGTAAAATAAAATCATCGGAGCGTTTGTTATTACGTAATCGAAATATTGTTGTGGCGACATTATTGTGGCCATTGATATTTATTCGCACACAATTGACAAAAAGATCTCTGCGGAAAATATTAAACAAAACATTTTTAAATGCTTCTGGAGAGAGAGGCTGGGATAAAAAAATGGCTCGTTCATTGAGTCGTGAAGCTAATAGTGAGATTCAGTCTTATATTGACGGTTTATATAAAATGTATGGATTCAGGATTTTTGAAAACCTTTTTTCTTTATGGCATCTTTTTCATTTACCGCTTTTTTTCGCATTGGTTATTACGGGTATAGTGCATGTCATTGTTGTTCACAGCTATTAATTAGCGGGTTTGATAAATATGATACGGATATTTTATTTAACAGTATTTATTTCAATAAGTTTTATCTTAAGCTTTAATTCTGCTGTTGCAGTCAATCCATTTGAATCACTGGTAATGCCAGGTGATGTCATTGAAGGACATAAAAAATACGAATCAGAATGCAGTAATTGCCATAAACTTTTTAGTAAAAGAGGGCAGGATAAGCTTTGTCTGGATTGTCATAAAAAAGTAAATAGCGACGTTAAAAAGAAACAAGGCTTTCATGGTAAAAATAAATCGATACGAAATGCTTTGTGTAAATCCTGTCACACCGAACATAAAGGCAGAAAAGCCGATATTATTAAATTCGAAAAACAAACTTTTGATCATAATGCAACTGATTTCCGGTTAAGAGGTAAACATAAAGTTATTGAATGTACGTCTTGCCACAAGAAGAATAAAAAATACCGTGAAGTAAAATCACAATGCAAGAGTTGCCACGTAAAAGAAAGTCCACATAAGAAAGCTCGGGCTAAAAAAGGTTTATTTAACCAATGCCAACGCTGTCACCAGACAGCAAGCTGGAATAAAATAAAATTTAACCATAACAAAACCAAATATAAATTAACGGGTGCACATAAAACAGCTCTTTGCCAGTCTTGTCATATTAATGAAAAATATACTAAAACGCCTAAAAAATGTATTTCCTGCCACAAACTTGATGATGTTCATCGTGGTAAAAATGGTAAGCAATGTCAGAAATGCCATACAACAAAACAATGGGGTAAGATATCCTTTAATCATACCCGTGATACAAGTTTTAGGCTGAAAGGCAAACATAAAAAAACGCCATGTAAATCCTGTCATAAAAAAATATCTTATAAAAAGAAAAAGTCGAAAAAGAAGAAAGTCGCACGAAAATGTATTTCCTGTCACAGCTATGATGATAAGCATAATGGTGTATTTGGTAAAAAATGTAATTCCTGTCATCATGAAAAAGACTGGGGATGGGATGAAACAAAATTTAATCATGGTAAAGAGACAAAGTTTGCACTTACAGGGAAACATAAAAAAACTGAATGTATTTTTTGTCATAAAGTAAAGCAAAAGAAAAATACACGAAAAACAAGTTGTATTAGCTGCCATAAAGATGATGACATTCACAAAGGAAATTTAGGTTCAAAATGTAATTCATGTCATACCACATCAAACTGGAAAAAAAGAGTTAAATTTGAGCATGATATAACCCCTTTTCCTCTTATGGGCATGCATAGCGCTGTTTCATGCGAGGAGTGCCACACTGGCTCTGACTACAAAAATATAAGGAAATCATGTGTTTCTTGTCACAAGAATGATGATTTTCACAAGGGAAAACTGGGAAATAACTGTGATCGGTGCCACACTGCAAATGATTGGGGTGTCTGGTTCTTTAATCATGAGAAACAATCAAAATTTAAACTGAAGGGCAGGCATAAAAGAGCTCACTGCCATTCATGCCATCGTGAAGCTATAAAGCAGGTTCGACATACGCCGAGGGACTGTCAAAATTGTCATGCTAATGACGATCCGCATAATGGACAGTTTGGCTCGCGTTGCAACGATTGTCACAATACAAAAGATTTTAGCCAAATTGAAATGAATTAAGAGTATGTTATTTAGAAAACGGAATAAATGATATGAAAATGGACTGTGGACAACTAGCTAAAATAACAACGAGTTTGTTTGTTTTGTTAGTCTTATTTTTACAGCCGTTTACGCTCAGTGCGAAAGAAAGCAGCTTTAATCACGACAAAACAGGCTTTGAATTATCTGGCCCACATGAACGTATAAGTTGTGACTCCTGTCATATCCGAGGCATTTTCAAAGGCATACCAAAACAATGTGAGGCTTGTCATGATCGTGGCAGTCAAATAGCAAGCAGTATTAAACCTGCTAATCATATTCAGACAACAGGTAGTTGCGAAGGCTGTCATGCAGGTAATTCATGGGCTGTTACCGGTTTTGATCATGATAGCATTACCGGTTCTTGTATAAGCTGCCATAACGGTACAACAACAACCGGAAAACCGAGTAATCACGTGCAAAGTACCAACACTTGTGATGATTGTCATAGCCAGGTTTCGTGGATACCCGCTCGATTTGATCATTCAGCTATTACTGGAAGTTGTGAATCATGTCACAACGGGGTAACGGCCCGAGGTAAATCTCCAAATCACATTAGTTCAACGAATACCTGCGATAACTGCCATATAACAGTCACATGGACAACTAATCGTGTAGATCACAACGATGTTATTGGTAGCTGTTTCACTTGTCATAATGGGGTGACTGCTACAGGAAAACCGTCTAACCATATAACGAGTGGAACGGTGTGTGATGATTGTCATAGTACAAGTGCCTGGATACCTGCAAATTTCGATCATGATAGTATCACTGGATCATGCATCTCTTGTCACAATGGTGTAACTGCAGTAGGTCCATCAACGGGGCATTTTATAACAGCATTACCTTGTGAATCATGCCACCAAACCAACTCTTTTATACCTGATATTTATATTCATAATGGTGGTGATTATCCTAACCATCCAAGTGATCCAACATGCATTAAATGTCATGCTGGAAATAATAGTACAGTTACCTGGAATACAGCTTATGCTCCAGACTGTGCGGCATGCCATGAGAGTAAATATGACGCTACTAAACATAAAAAAGTTGATGGTGTTTCAAATTATACTGTTGGTGAATTACAAGATTGTACCAACAGTACATGTCATGAATTAAATCCGGATCTTTCGATTAAGCAAACACATGCTCCACGACATTTTTATAGCGGGTGGTAAAGCTTTTAACCACTATTATATTCTATGTTTTTGATGTTACGTAGCCTAAAAATCAAGACCTGCTGTCTTGTACTTATATTCTTTTTCCCAAGTGTTTTGCTGGCGGAAACTGCGTTATATAAATATGCGATAAATCTTGAGTCGTCGCAGAAAAAAACTGCAATTTCGATTAATTTAAAAGATTTTAATGTGTCGGATAAATATAAAGTTTATCAAACGGAAATCAGTCTGGGGCGAAATAAATCATTTTATCGTTTACGTATTGGTTTTTTTAAATCAAAAAAAGAAGCTGCCCGTATTGCGAAAAAATTCAAATCAAAATATTCAAAACTATGGGTTGATCGATTACATAAACAAGATAGAAAAATTCTTGTTGCATGGTTGTCGGAGCGAAAAGTTGATCCGTCGATAAATACAACAGTTGCCCCATCGGTAAATGCAATCGCTAATAAATCAACAAAAATGGTAGGTGAACCTGCTGATAAAGAAAAACTGGCTAAAAATTTGATGGCAAGAGCAAATAAAGCCATGAAGGATCAAAAATATCGTTTAGCTGCAGGCCTGTATACTCGAATTATTAGTTTAAAAAATACTTCAGAGCATCAACAAGCTATGGAGTTTTTAGGTTTGGCTCGTGAAAAAAATGGGCAGTTGATTCATGCTCGTGCAGAATACCGTTTGTATCTTAAAAAATACCCGAAAGGTGAAGACTCGTTACGTGTAAGGCAGAGATTGTTATCTTTGAAAACCTTGTTATTGAAACCAAAACGTCGATTAAAGAAAACGAGTTCAAAACGATCTGATTGGCAATTCTTTGGCAGTCTTTTACAGTTTTATCGACAAGACGTTTTCAGTTCCAATCAAACCGAAACAATTAATGAGACTTTATCGACTAATGTAAATTTTCTTTTACGTAAAAGAACAGAGTCTTTAAATATAAAATCACAGTTTAATGCTAATCATCTTGAATACATTAATAACCCTTCAATAACGGGTAAAGCAAGAGTTAATATTCTTTTTGTTGATATTGCTGATGTTAACAACAACAAATCAATACGACTCGGAAGACAATCACAAAGTAAAGGCGGTGTTTTAGGAAGAATGGATGGTGCCTGGATAGGTTATCGTTTAAGTCCAACATGGAAATTAAATATGGTGGCAGGCTATCCCGTACAAACAAGTATATCTAACCTTGCGGAAAAGAATCGTCCATTTTGGGGGGTAAGTGCGGATATAGGTACAGTTGCAAAACACTGGAACTTTAATGTTTATACAATAAGCCAGGAGATTGATTCTATAGTTGATAGAAATGCAATCGGTGGTGAGGTACGTTACAGGAAAGATAAACAAAATCATTTTGTCTTGTTGGATTATGATATTCATTATTCTGAACTTAATACTTTTTTCTTTGTTGGAAATTGGCGCTTTGATAATAATGCTGCAGTCATATTAACTGTAAATCATCGAAATAGCCCGATACTCACAACAATAAACGCTACCCAGGGGCAAGCTACTCAAAGTATAGAAGCTTTATTGCTAACTTACACCGAAGAAGAACTATACCAGTTCGCACAAGATAGAACTGCCAAATATAATTCTTTAACAATTTCTACAACAATACCTCTATCAGATAAATGGAGTTTTAATGCTGATGGAACCATATCTAATTTATCTTCTACTCCAGCTTCTGCAGGTGTTTCTGCAATAGAAGGCACGGGTAATGAGTTATTTTATAGCGCGCAATTTATTGGATACAATGTTTTTAATGCAGATGAAACTACTCGATATCAAATTCGTTATGATGATACCAGGACGTTTACACGCACCAGGTTAACTGCAAGTACCCGGTTTAGATTAAAAAATAAGAAGTGGCGGTTCCGGCCAGAAATCACACTGGAACAAAGAAATAGTAGTAATGGTGGGACAACTGATAAGATAAAAGCAGGCATTAAGCTGGACTATAAAATTCAACGAAAGTTTAAATTGGAGCTTGATGTTAGTTATGAAACTGGAAAAACAAGTTTTCCTGTAAGTACTACAGAAAATAATTATTATATTTCAGCTGGTTATATATGGGATTTTTAGAAAAGACCTAAAAAACTCCCTGATTTATCTGAGTTTGAAATTGCCCTTGCAGTTTTTTTATAACCATTCGATTCAGCAAGATCTAATGCAGTTTTTCGGTTTTTATTTCTTATCGAAGGATCTGCTTTTGAATCAAGAAGAAGTTTAACAATTTTTATTTTTCCTGTTTGTGCTGCGAAGATTAACGCAGTATTGCCGTGACGATTTTTTGCGTTAATATTTGCATTGTTTTTAATTAAGTACAAGCTGGTATTATAAAACCCTTTGCTTGAAGAAATGATTAGCGGCGTATTACCGCTTTTATCGGTAATATTTAAGTCCATTCCTTTTTGTGATATTGCTTTTATTGTTTGTATTTTCCCATTGGCGGCAGCATTAAGTAAAAGTCGCTTCAGCTTCCCCTTATCCATATGAATAACATTATTTTTAATAACGTATGAAAGAATGGATTGACGGTTGTTATCCTGGGCGATCTTTATTAATGTTCTTTTCTGTTTGTCTGTATATGACGTTTTAGCACCTGACTTTAATAGTTTTTTAAAAATATTCAAATTTCCTGTATCAGCTGTGTGCATTAAAGCGCTCATTCCATTTCTGTCCCTTAAATTTATTCGCGCTTTTTTACTAATAATATAACTTAATATATCAACGTTATTATTAGATGCTGCAGCCATTAATGGTGTAAGGCCCTTTTTATTTTTTTTGTTTATTAAAGCTGAATATTTAATAAGTAATTTCACAACTTTTTTGTGGCCGCGTTCAGAAGCTCTTATTAATGCCGTGTTTCCATTTTTGTCGGTAATGTTCGGGTTTATTTTTTTCTTCAACAAAGCTTCAACGACATCATTCTGTCCACGCCATGACGCTGTTATGAGTAATGGCCATTGACCGGATTGTCTTTTAATATTAGAAGGTATTTTTCTTTTATTCGATTTGGAATAGTGAGCGCCATGATTCTGGAGTAGTGACATCATTTTAGAATGCTGTCTAATTTCCGCAAAAATATACGCGGTATTTCCTTTGTTGTCTTTTAAGTTAATTTTTGCGCCTTTTTGTAAGAGATAGGATGCTGATTTTAGATCATTGAGCAGGGCAGATTTCATTAAAGGAGTTATCCCGGCTATTGTAGGAGTATTAATCGTGTTTTTGTTTGTTCTTATGAGGATGTTGACAACTTTCGATTTTTTATCGTGTGCTGCGAGTAACAGTGGAGTGTTTCCTGAACGATCTTTAATATCGAGATCAGGTTTGCATTTCAATATTAATTTTGTAATTTCATAATTGCCATATTTTATTGCGGCGAGTAAGGGCGAATCGCCATCAGCATTTTTTTTGTTTATATTTCGGCAATTGCGCGTAATTTTTTTAACAATTTTTGTTTTTTTTGTTTTTATTGCTCTGAACAAATCATTTCTATTACTTGAAGAATTTTTATTCCTGGAATTTAAACCTGTACTTAACTTTAGCTTTGATTTTTGGTGGCCCTTTTTTGCAGCCATTCTGTACCAATTTTTTGCTTTTTCAAGATTGACTTTAACCCCGTAGCCATTTTCAAACAAAATTCCGCAATTATATTGTGCGCGAACATTTCCATTGTTTGCTGATCTTTTAAACCAGTAAAAAGCTTTTTTATAATTTTGTTTAGTGCCTTTTCCTGTTCGGTATAACAGGGCTAAGTGATATTGTGCATCAGCATTATCTCTTACTGCTTGCTTAGCGAGTAATCTTAAGGCTTTATTATAATCATGAAGTTTTAATGCTATTTTTGATTCGTGTGAAATGCCTGCATAACTTATGCAGGGTGATATTATTAATATGATAGTTAAAATAAGAAATTTCATTTGTTTATACTTGGCCGTGTTTTGTTTCAACTTCAATGCCGATTTGTTTAAGGAAAGGTGTCGGTAAAATGCCACCAGCGCAGACAATGACGCCATCATTTTTAATTGTTTCTTTATTGTCGCCAATATTTAAAATGACGCTGTCTTTCTCTATTGAGTTCACCGTCGAGGGCAAAACAAGTTTTAAATTGCCTTCCTTAACTGCTTGAGCAATTTTATCCTGATTTTTTTGTTTTGCACGGGAAAATGATTCGCTGCGATAAGAAATAGTAACTTGAGTCCCTGGTTCCTCAGCAATACTTAATGCTGCTTCAAGTGCACTATCACCACCGCCAACAACAAGTACATGTTGATTTTTGTATTGTTCGGCATCAATTAAACTGTATACCACTTTAGATTGTTCTTCGCCGGGCACACCTAATTTACGTGGTGTACCACGTCGTCCTATTGTTAATAAAACGGCTCTTGTCTGATAAGTCTTTTTATTTGTGACAACCTCAAAACCATTAGCGGTTGGTTTGATATCATCCATTTTTTCTTTGTAGTTTATTTTTAATTGAGTTTTCTTTTCAATTGCCAGCCACATTTTCAACAATGCTTCTTTTGTTGTTTCCCTAATTTTAACTTTGCCAACAATAGGAAGGTTAACAGGCGCAGTCATTACAACCTTACCTCGTGGAAAATTAAAAACGGTGCCGCCTAATGAATCCTGTTCTAATGTAACCGCCCGTAAACCATGTTGCTTGGCGCCCAGACTTGCAGAAAAGCCAGCAGGCCCCGCGCCAATAATTACGATATCAAGTTGCTTACCTTTTCCTATACCGCTTAATTTACGAATAGATTCTAATGCCTGGCGACCTTGTTCAATCGCATTACGGATCAAACCCATTCCACCTAACTCTCCGGCTATAAAAAGTCCTGGGATATTGGTTTCAAAATTTTCAGCTACATTGGGGATATCAACGCCGCGTTTTTCAGTACCAAAGACTAATGAAATAGCATCAAAGGGGCAGGCTCTTTTACAGGCGCCATGACCAATGCATTTAGTCGGATGGATAAGTTGTGCTTTTCCTTTTATGAGCCCAAGAATTTTTCCTTCTGGGCAGGCCGCGACACAGGCGCCACAGCCCATGCACTTTCCGGGTATGATGACAGGGTGCAATGAAGCAGGCTCAGTAAGGCCATCTTTAGTTACTTGTGTAAAGGTTTCGTGGCTGGATTTGTGTTCCTTTCTTGAACGGGAATAGTAGACAAGTATAAATACAACTGGCAGCAGGTATAACAGCCATGTAACCACTTCTTTGCTAAACATTACCGCGTAAACTCCATATTTCTAATGCTGCTATTATGGTGAATTTTGCGGCGAAAATCCTTTAAAATGAGTTAAAAAGAGCTGATTTTTTATTAAATTAAGCTAATTTGAGAGCGTAATCACATTACCTCATTTTATTATTAAAGAATGTAACTCAGGCGAAAACGATCCAGGTTGTTGCGATGTATTTAACGCCTTCATTTAATGTTACGGCACGGTGCTCATGCGTCCAAAAAGGTGGGAACAAAACCAGTTTGCCTTTCTCCGGTTTAATTTTAATGTTTTGAAATAAAAACTCTGTTTCACCACCGGGTCCGGGAACATCATTGAGATACCATATTGCGACTAACTGACGTTGACTAAAATCGTGTGAGCCACCATCAATGTGCCAGTGATAATATTCGCCCGGGTTATAGCGTTGTATGCCGTAGCCCATATCTTTAAAGGGACCTTTAAAATATGGATAGGCTTCACGGAATTCTTTAATCGCGATTCCCATTGAACGAAACAGATTATTATCAACATCTTTCCAGTGATCTTTACCGCTAACAACAAGATCAGTGGTTTTTTTTATGCTGTTATCTTGTGATGCCGTTTGGCCTATACGGCCTTGATATTGTTCATCTGTTTGAGTTTCAAAGCGTTGAATCATATCGTCGCACAACTCAGCGGGTAATGCGTTTTGTTTTTCAAAAATAAAGCTGTTTTCTTTTACTTCAATAAGTGTTTTTAGTGCATCAAGTTGAGACATGGATTTTCCTGTTATAAACGATTCCTTTCTATTAAATTTTGTATTTCAGTTTGTTGTGATTTTATGTCGGGTTCATTAATTTGTAGAATCTCTTGGCAAAGTTGTAACCAGTGTTCCTGACCTTGTGTAATAATATCACTTATTTTACTTAATGAGCCTGTTTCATGCCACTCATTATATCCTTTAATGATAGAGGGAAAGAGGTCTTTACGCATATTATTCAAGTTGCCAAAATAAAAATGCCATGAAGGTGCAGAGTTTGAAAGTACCAGGGCGGGCAAAGTGGTTAAACTATCTGCAAGATGGTCGCGAATGGCACGCAGCATAATAGAAGCTGTTGAGTGAGGTAAAGAAAATAATAAGGTTTGCCACTTTTCACCCAGTAAATGGCCCGCCAGAATTTCACCTCGTTCATGTTGTATAACATTGTTAACTTCGGCATCTGTCATTTGCATTAGCGCGAGATCCAGATTTTTTTCACAATCGTAACAGGCAAAAGCACGACCTAATGCATTATCGGGTTTATTCCAGCGCCAGGTTTCAAGTTTTTCCCATAATAAACGGCGGAAACTTTCTTTTCGTATATATATGTTGTTTTGTTGTGACATAGCAGGTGGTGCTGACATGTCTCGCGCATATTCTTTGCCAGCTATATATAAGTTGTAGTCTTTGTGTTGTTCGGATATATCGAGCTCGGCAAGGAAAAAATGAGGTCGATTATTTATGCCTATGCCGCCACTATAGACAAGTTGATGCTTCTGTAAATTTTCATTTATAGAATCAGACTCAAAAGGGGAGAGACTTTTTTTGCCAATTTCTATATTTAAATATTCAGAATCTTCCAAGCCATCCCATAATTCTTCTCGCTGACGTAGCCACTTGCCAACGGTTTTATTAACCAGGTTTGTTGAAAAGGTTTCATCTTGTTCCCATCGATAAAACTCACGCATTTTTAACAAATAAATACATAATGTATAATCGCCCGCGTGACTAGCATCGGCAATATGACAGTTGTGTTGAATCGTTTTTGTTAGCTCTTTGATTTGTTTTGTTAACATATCGTCAGGTTACCTTACTTTGGGGATATTGAGCCAAACTAGTAGTTGAGTAAAATACTCAGTTTTTAATGCTAACATGCTAAATTTGGCGTTTAAAGACTGGCCTGATTAACTAGCGGCTAACGTCAATAATTGCGGTATAATTAGGGTGTTTTAATTTGAGTTTTTACTTTATGTAATGGCTTTATCTTATTGATTATTGAGGGTTTATTGTGAGAATTAAGAGTCGCTGGAGCAAAAGAGGCAAAACGCATACAGTCGAAGAAATTGCAGGTGCGGTTGCTTTTATTACCTGGAGAATTGCGGGAAACTGTTTGCTTAGCCTGGAAAATAACGATTTTCAAACCGATACCCATGAACAACGTCTTGCTATTATTAGTGAATTTTTAATTTTTACTATACATATGATCGATCGCATGACGATTGAAAATTTTGATGAAAATGAACGAGTACGTTTTATTAACGAACTGGTAGAGAAATCAGCCAAGCATTTAGAAGACAATAAGCGTGATTTACTTGGAACAGGTGAATATCGCCAAGAATTTGTTACCAGATTAAATGAACGTATTAACGATTATTCTCAATTTTCTTATGATGAAAAAGATGGACCAAGCTTTCCGATGAAACGTTTTTTTGGCGATAAAATGGCGCTAGTAATGGGGGAGAAAAATCAAAAATGGGTGGCAGATCAAATTATTGAAATTGAGGTCCGCGATATTATGAGCCATTTGCGTAAATCGGTACCTAATTTATTCAGGTAATTCACTTTACTGTAAGTAAAAAAAAGGCCAGATTTAACTCTAGCCTTTTTTATAGATGGAACTGGAATAATTACCTGGATGTAATTATTTAGTCCAGTTACCAAAGTTTTCTGTAGTACGTTCAGTACCGTCTGCAAAACCAGCACTGTAAGCTTCGTTTACACGTTGCTCTTCACGTTCTGG
>JAUWUS010000102.1 GCA_030617815.1 Gammaproteobacteria bacterium | reverse complement strand
CAAGCAAGCACTCCTATCTTTTGGTTTAAAGATAATGTGGTCACGCATGAGCAATTTAAACAGGATGTTTCTCTCGTTGCAAAAAATCTGTCGCAGCATAAATATGCTATCAATCTTTGTGAAGATCGTTATCTCTTCGCTATTGCTTTTGTTGCCGGCATAATTCAAAAACATATTTGTTTAATGCCAGCCAATCGCGCAGAAAAAGAAATACAACAAATTGAACAAGATTATCCTGATACACAACGGGTGGACGACGCACTACTCAAAAAATTATTAAGCAGAAAAGGAATAAAAAATAATTCTTTTCCCTCAGAAATAAATAGCGAACAACTTGTCGCCATCGTGTTTACATCAGGAAGCAGCGGAAAACCTAAAGCCAACTATAAAAAATGGGGTGCACTTTTTGATAGTGCGCAACGTGTTGCTACACAACTCAATTTAAATAATCCAACACAACACACTTTCATTGCAACCGTACCGCCACAGCATATGTATGGTTTTGAAACAACAATCATGCTTCCATTAGTATCCGGTGTTTGTGCCCATAACAGTAAACCTTTTTTTCCGGAAGATATTCGGCAAACACTTGCTACTGTAAACAAGCCTGTCATTCTTGTTACAACCCCGATTCATTTACGTGCTTGTAGCCAAACAAAATTAGACGGACCAACTATCGATTTTACACTTTGTGCTACAGCACCTTTATCGGTACAACTTGCTCAGGAAGCAGAACAACAATTAAAAACAACTGTACGTGAAATTTATGGCTGCAGTGAAACCGGTGTTATTGCTACACGAACAACAACACAAAATTTAGACTGGACATTGCTACCGAACTATAAGTTTTCTAAAAAACTTACTGGAATTTGCTTGCAAACACCTTTGTCAGATGAAGAAATTTTATTACCCGATCAGATTGAACAAATTAATTCACAACAATTTCGTTTGCTTGGCCGCCAGTCCGACCTGGTTAAAATAGCCGGGAAACGCGGGTCGTTAAATGATTTAAAAATTAAGCTCTGCGCAATGAATGGAGTTGATGATGCAATATTTTTTATGCCCGCTGAGAATCCTGACGAAAAGGCACGGCTTGCGGCATTTGTGGTTGCTCCAAACTTAAGCACTAAAGAAATCAATTCTTTTTTTAACCAGCAAATAGATAATGCTTTTGTACCTCGACCACTGATTAAAGTCGAAAAATTACCCTATAATGAAACCGGTAAATTACCACGGAAAGACCTCGTTAACTTGCTTCAACAATACCGTAATCACTTAAAAAACTCTGCATAAAATCATCACAGACTATGGATTACTCTTTTACTATTAAAACAACACACCCTTCCTTAAAAGGCCACTTTCCGAACAACCCGGTTATTCCTGCTGTCGTAATTCTGGATGAGGTAATTAATATTGTTAAAATGCTTAAACCTGGATTTACTGTTGAAACAATCCCAATGGTAAAATTTAGTCATCCACTTTTACCAGAACAACTCGTTTCTGTAGAAATAAAAGAAAAAAGTGACACCATAATCAGTTTTAATTGTTCACATAATAAAATCAAACTTGTGACTGGCCAACTTACCTTAAAGAGTGCGCTGTGAGTCGAGATTGGTCAGAAAAAAAAGAACGCAGCAATCCTGCGACTTTACGGCTAATTTGCTGGATCGCATTGCATACATCACGTTTTGTTGCTCGACTTTTTTTATACCCCATTACACTTTACTTTTACTTAACTTCAGCTCAGGTACGAAGCGCCTCTCAAAATTATTTACGCAGGATTGCCGGACTAACAGGTAATTCTTGGCAAGTAGCAAAACATATTTTTTGTTTCTCAGCAACAATACTTGATCGCGTTTACTTTCTTACTGATCAATTTCACCGTTTTGAAATTAAAATTCACGGCATAGAACATATCGAAGCACAACGAGTTTCAGGAAAAGGTTGTATTTTATTAGGTGCACACCTGGGTAGTTTTGAGCTTTTACGCGCACTCGCAGTACAAAACAACATGCCTTTTAAGATTCTTATGTACCAGGATCACAATGCAATGATTACTAAAATATTTGACAGCCTTAATCCTGAAATTGCAAAATCTGTAATTAATCTTGCAAATGATAATGCAATGTTAGAAATGAATGAACGCTTAAATGCTGGTGATATGGTTGGTATGTTAGGAGATCGCTATATTGAAAAGGATAAACGCCTTAATTGCCAATTATTAGGTGACACTGTTGAGTTTCCTGCTGGCCCCATGACGCTAGCAACCATAACTAAAGTTCCAGTTATCTTTTTCTGTGGTGTATATTGTGGTAAAAATAAGTATGAAATCTACATCGAGAAAATAACTGAAGCAACTCAATTATCCCGCGGCAAACGAGACGATTACGTAAGGAAAACAACACAAAAGTATGTCGAACTGATTGAATATTATCTTAAAAAATATCCTTATAACTGGTTTAATTTTTATGACTTCTGGCAAGATGAATCAAACAAAAAAACATAATATAAAAGCATCACTACTTTTAAGCTTCTTTTTTATCTTTCCAGCTCATGCGCTTGAGATGAATAAACCTGATGTAAATAAACCAGAATTATCTAAAATATTACATCTGTTTGCACAGAACAAACGAAGCACAGTTGATTTTAAAGAAGAAAAACATGCTTTTTATCTTGATGAACCCATTAAATCCTCTGGTTATCTTCAGTTCTCAGCTCCAAATAACTTATATAAGTTTATTTTAAAACCAGAAAAAATTTCACAAAAGATCAATGGTAATACATTAAAAATTATTAGCGCTAATCGAACCCACACCGTTAATCTGGACGAGCATCCTGAATTTTCAATTATTCTGCGTGCTATAATAAGTTTATTATCTGGCGATCACTCGGCACTAAAAAAAGACTTTAAAATTAATTTTAAAGATAAAGCCTCCAGCTGGACATTACTCCTTTCACCTCATAACAGTTATGTTTCAAGTTATGTAGAGTCAATTAAAATGGTCGGCAATAAAAATAAACTCACAAAAATAATAGTCACTGAGCCGAATAAGGATCACTCCATCACCCACCTTTATAATCATCGTTAGAATATGCTAAATACCCAGCGAACATATTTTACTGTACATTTTATCTGGTTAAGCCTATTAAGCTTATCTCTCATTTATCTTTTTTCATCATTGCGTGTTGTTTCAGACATCACACAATTTATGCCCGATAATCATCATAATAAAAATGTACAACTTTTACTCGATGAATTGCGACAAGGAAATACAGCGCGTTTATTAATTTTACGTATTAAAGGTGCTAATCCGGAAGAACTTGCTAACTTAAGTCGTCAACTTAAAGCCAGGCTTGATAAAAACGAAATCTTTAGCTTAATTCATAATGGCCAACAAATACTTAATTCTAAAAAATTTATAAGTGGGCAATATAAAACGCTTTATAACTATCGATATTTACTCTCAGCCAATACATCATTTTCAAAAGAAGCATTATCTGGATCACTCAAAAAAAGACTTTCAGAACTGCGTTCAGGCTTAAATATTTTTAAAGACACACTTTCATCTGATCCACAAAATCACTTTGCGCATTACCTCTGGAAATTAACTGAGCGAGGAGAAACCACGCATCATCACGGCGTCTGGTTCGATAAAAGTAAAACAGCAACACTACTGCTTATTGAGCTTAATTTAAAAGACTTTGATATTGATAAACAACAGCTTGCTATTGAAAAGATTCACAAAACTATAAAACAGTTATCTAAAAAATATCCGGCTAATAAATCATTACAAGTTGAAATTACCGGCGCTGCGAGCATGGCAGTTAAAACACGTTCAGCCATACAATCAACATCAAAAATGCTATCCAGCATTGCGCTTATATTAATGTCATTGCTATTTTGGTGGGGCTATCGGTCATTTCGTCTGTTTTTTATTGCCATGCTACCCCTTGTTTCTGCCGTTATTGCAGCATTAACCATCACCAATATCGTATTTCAACATGTGCACGGCATTATCATCGCTTTTGGTATAACCTTACTGGGTGTTTGCCTCGACTACCCGGTACATTTATTCAGTCATCACACAAAATCACAAAGCCCGCAACAAACTATATTATCAATATGGCCCACATTACGTCTCGGAGTAATCACCACAGCCTTGGCTTACCTTGCAATGTTAGGCACTGGGTTCTCGGGTTTATCACAACTTTCAGTTTTTGCTATAACCGGTTTAATCATTTCTCTTTTGGTTACCCGCTGGGTCGTCCCTTTATGGCTAAATATAAATTTCATTAAACCAAAATATCAATACTTATCTTATTTATCTCAATTAAACTTTACTTTTAATAACAAACTTTTTACTGGGTTATCAATAATCTTATTTTGCGCTTTAGTCATCGGTAATAATTATGATTCAATCTGGTCAAAAAATATTTCTGATCTCAGCCCTATTCCTGTACAGGCCAAAGAACTCGATAAAGAATTACGTCATTCAGTTGGCGCGCCAGACGTTAACCATGTTTTTTTATTAAAAGATAAAGATTCAGAATTATTATTACAACGTACCGAAAGATTAAAAAACAAATTACTCTCCCTGAAAAATAATAAATTGGTCAAAAACATATTTTCAGTTACCGACTTTATCCCCAGCCAAAAAACACAACGCTCATATCAACAACAACTTCCTGACAGAGTAACTTTAAAAAATAATTTACAAGACGCTTTATCTGAGCTGCCTTTTAAAAAAGATTTTTTTAATCCCTTTATTAACGACATAGAGCAAAGTAAGAACTTAAATCCGATTGATGTTAAACATGTTTTAACTACACCACTCGGAAAAAATCTACAACAGGATTTATTTTTTAATAATAATGAATGGGTTTCTATTATTCGCCTTACAGGTGTTCAAAATGAAACCTCTTTATTAAACTGGTTAGCTGTAAGACCCGACATTCAATCTTATTACCTCAATCTACGCCAGGCGTCCTCATCCATGATGTCTGATTATCAACAAACCGCATTATACCGATTGCTACTGGGTTCGTTTATCATCAGCTTGATTTTATTTACTGTTCGCCCCGGTTTTCGTTCTGGCATTATTTTATTGCCGGTTGTTCTTGCCGTATTACTCAGTATCAGCATTCAAATTATGCTCGGAACACAGCTCACCTTATTCCATATTTTAGCTTTATTACTAATTGTTGGAATCGGTCTTGATTACGGTTTGTTTTTTGACCGAAGCTGGACCTCAGCTGAAGATTATTTGCATCGATTACACGGTATTTTCATCAGTGCCGCCTCAACC
>JAUWUS010000043.1 GCA_030617815.1 Gammaproteobacteria bacterium | reverse complement strand
CAAACCGATTATGTTGGCCGGTGGGCTGGGAAATATTCGCGCTGATCATGTTGATAAAAATGATATTCCACCAGGTTCACAGATTGTTGTCTTAGGTGGTCCAGCGATGTTGATTGGTCTGGGTGGCGGCGCAGCCTCATCCATGGCAACCGGTGAGAGTCAGGAAAGCCTGGATTTTGCCTCGGTTCAACGGGGCAACCCCGAAATTGAACGCCGAGTGCAGGAAGTGATAGATACCTGCGTACAAATGGGCGCGCAAAATCCGATCATCAGTATTCATGATGTCGGTGCAGGTGGTTTGTCGAATGCATTGCCTGAATTAGTCAACGATAGTGGTCGTGGTGGCCATTTTGAGCTGCGTTTAATCCCAAATGATGAGCCGGGCATGGCGCCCATGGAAATTTGGTGTAATGAAGCGCAAGAACGCTACGTTTTAGCCGTAAGTTCGGAGAATATCGACGATTTTAGCGACATTTGTGCGCGTGAACGCTGCCCGTTTGCCATTGTTGGTGAAGCCACTAAAGAACAGGATTTGATCGTTGGTGATGGGCATTTTGATAATACGCCGATCAATATGCCGATGGATGTGTTGCTGGGTAAACCACCTAAAATGCGTCGAGATGTGAAACATCATCCTGTGGCAAAACAAGATTTTTCTCTTGCGGATATTAATATTTCCGAAGCGGCTAAACGTGTTTTAGCGTTACCCACTGTCGCGTCAAAAAACTTTTTAATCACCATTGGTGATCGTACCGTAACGGGTATGGTGGCACGGGATCAAATGGTTGGCCCCTGGCAAGTTCCGGTGGCAGACGTGGCGGTTACAGCTGCAGCGTATGACAGCCTAAAAGGTGAAGCCATGGCCATGGGTGAGCGCACCCCGATTGCTTTGCTTGATCATGCTGCTTCGGCACGTATGGCAGTGGGTGAAGCGATTACCAATATTGCCGCAGCACGTATTAATAAAATCAGCGATATGGTGTTATCAGCAAACTGGATGGCTCCCGCCGGACATCCGGGTGAAGATGCCGGTTTATATGATGCGGTAAAAGCGGTGGGAGAAGAACTTTGCCCAAAACTCGGTATTGCTATCCCGGTGGGTAAAGATTCCATGTCCATGAAAACTGTTTGGGATGATGAGGATGGAAACCATTCCGTTACTGCTCCGTTATCACTCATTATTTCAGCTTTTGCACCTGTTGAAGATGTATCTTTGACCCTGACACCTGAATTAAGAACAGATAAAGGCGATAGTGATTTAATTTTAATTGATTTAGGTAAAGGCAAAAACCGACTCGGTGCGACATGTTTGGCACAAGTGTATAAAAAACTCGGGCATCACAGTGCTGATTTAGAAGATCCCAATAGCCTAAAAAACTTTTTTAGTGTTATTCAAAAATTGAATAAAAAAGGTTTATTACTCGCATATCATGATCGCTCGGATGGCGGGTTACTTGCAACCGTTTGTGAAATGGCTTTTGCCGGACACAGCGGGATCAATATTTCACTAGATGAGCTGGGTGACAGTTCAATTGCGAGTTTATTTAATGAAGAGCTCGGTGCAGTGATACAAGTGCAGCACGAGTATACCGATGAAGTTTTAGCTGAGTTACATGATGCGGGTTTAGCTCATTACAGTCATGTTATTGGGCAGTTGAACAATGACGATAACATTGTGATTCAGTATAACGATCGTGAAGTGTTAAATGAAAAGCGCCGTAGCTTACAACGTATTTGGTCTGAAACCTCTTATCAAATTCAGGCTCTGCGTGACAACGAGGCTTGTGCAAAACAGGAATTTGATACTTTACTGGATCACAATGATCCCGGTTTGCATGCTAAGTTAAGTTTTGATGCACAAGAAAATATATCTGCACCTTATCTTAATATAGGACACCGTCCGCGCATGGCGATTTTGCGTGAGCAAGGTGTTAACGGTCATGTTGAAATGGCCGCGGCATTTGAAAAAGCCGGTTTTGCCAGTGTTGATGTACACATGAGTGACATCATTGATGGGCGTCACAGCCTGAATGATTTCCAGGGTCTGGTGGCCTGTGGTGGCTTCTCTTATGGCGATGTTTTAGGCGCAGGCGGTGGTTGGGCAAAAACAATTTTGCACAACAATGCGATGCGTGATGAATTTGAAACCTTCTTTAACCGCCCTGATAGTTTTGCCCTCGGCGTGTGTAATGGCTGCCAGATGATGTCGCATTTAAAAGATTTGATTCCTGGAGCATCTCACTGGCCACAGTTTGAACGCAATTTATCAGAACAGTTTGAAGCTCGTTTTACCATGGTTGAAATTCAGCCTTCAGCGTCTATGCTTTTTGATGGGATGGTTGGATCTCGCATGCCGATTGCCGTTGCGCATGGTGAAGGACAGGTTAACTTTGTAACTGATGCTCTGTCTCAGCAGGTTCAAAATGATAGTTTGGTTTCGATGAAATATGTTGATAACCTTGGCAATGCGACAGAAAAATATCCATATAATCCAAATGGTTCGGTTGCGGGTATTACGGGATTAACCACTAAAGATGGGCGTTTTAATATTATGATGCCACACCCGGAGCGCCTGTTTAGAACGGTACAACACTCCTGGCATCCGGATGAATGGGGTAAAGATGGCCCCTGGTTACGCTTATTCCGTAATGCCAGATATTGGGTAGATTAAGCTAGTATGCGGTAAAATGGATTAAAAGGGTTAATATGGCTAATAAAGCCTTTATTTTTGTGTATACTTTAGTATGTCCCCCTCGCTAAAGATTTCTATGGACAATGCTTATTCGATTAATTTAGGGATGAGAGTTCATTGCTCGAGGAAGTTGTAATGAAAATTAAAATTGATGTTTCGGAATTAATGCAAGGTATGTTTGTCTGCGAGTTAGATCGCCCGTGGACAGAGACACCTTTTCTATTGCAGGGCGTTTTACTGGAAAACGCAGAAGACATTTCTCAATTTAAGAATATCTGTGAATATGTTTACATTGATGCAGAAAAGTCCCATGAATCTATCTATCCTCACTTACGATCTTTGTCCAGAAAAGATATAGATAAATCTAAAATTTTTACAAGTAGCTCAACGACAAATGAATCTGAACAAGCAGATCTTGAAAGCAATAATTTTCAAAAAGATTTAAAAGTAGCGCGTAAGGTACACACACGGACACGCACGTATATTGATCAAGCACTTGAAGATGTTCGTTTAGGTCAGGCAATTAATACTGATGCAGCAAAAGAACTTGTCACAGAAGTGGCAAATAGCATTACTCATAGTTCCCATGCCATGCTTTGGCTAACAAATATGAAATCACGTGATGAATATACTTCTATTCATTGTATGAATGTTTGTATTTTGGCTGTGAGTTTTGGTCGTTCTTTAGGCATGCAAAAAGCTGAACTCGAGATTTTGGGCTTAGGTGGTTTGTTGCATGACTTAGGAAAAATGCGAGTACCACTGGAAATTCTGAACAAGCCAGACAAATTAACCTTTGAAGAATTTGAAATCATGAAAACCCATCCGATGGAAGGGTACAACATGTTAAAAGAACAGAGCGATTTACCACAGGATGTTTTAGATATTGTTAAACATCACCATGAGCGTCGTAACGGTAAGGGGTATCCTTCGCAATTAAGTGGTGATGACATCAATAAGATGACGCGAATTGTTGCGATTGTTGATGTATATGATGCCATTACAAGTGATCGTTGTTATCACGATGGAATGTCACCTTACGAAGCATTAAAAAACATGTATGAATGGGCGAAAAAAGATTTTGGTAAAGAAATGGTTGAACAGTTTATTAAATGTCTGGGTATTTATCCTATTGGTTGTGTGGTGGAATTAAATTTAGGACACGTTGGCATTGTTGTTTCTGCCAGCGATAAAACCAAGCTACGCCCAATTGTTATGCTGGTTTTAAACAGCAAACAAGAAAGATTTCCTGTACCAAAACTGATTAATCTTGCTCATCCAAAATGGCGTAGTGGTGCTAAAAAGCTTGAAGTTAAACGCATATTGAGCAACAACGAATATATGTTTGACGTTAAAGATATTATTGCGAATGAAAGCTTTACCTATTGAGTGAAAAAGATTAAACCTCCTCCCTCCTTGCTGTATTATATTCCCATCCCCCTTTAACGCAAAGAACTAAAAAATGACGAATGCTCTCGAAATACGTGATCTGCATAAAACATATAAAAATGGTGTGCAGGCCTTATGTGGTATTAGCCTTGATGTGAAGCAAGGTGATTTTTTTGCTTTGTTGGGACCAAATGGTGCAGGTAAATCTACAGCCATTGGTATCATCACATCATTAGTCAATAAAACCAGTGGCACAGTTAAAATATATGGATATGATCTTGATGGTGAGCTTGAAAAGGCAAAAAGTTATATTGGTTTAGTACCCCAGGAATTTAACTTTAATCAGTTTGAACCGATAATTGAAATTGTGGTTAATCAAGCAGGTTTTTATGGCATCAATCGAAAGATAGCTTATCAACGAGCTGAAAAATATTTAAAACAACTGGGTCTTTGGGATAAGCGCCTCACCATGGCAAGAGAACTATCAGGCGGAATGAAACGTCGCTTAATGATTGTTCGTGCATTAGTGCATGAGCCTCGTATTCTTATTCTCGATGAACCTACTGCTGGTGTTGATATTGAAATTCGTCGTTCGATGTGGAAATTTCTTAAAGAAATAAATAAACAGGGCACAACCATTATTCTTACAACACACTACCTGGAAGAAGCAGAAAGCCTGTGTAAAAATATTGCAATTATTAATAAGGGTGTAGTGATTGAAAATACAGGAATGCAAACGTTGCTGGCAAAATTACACGTTGAAACTTTTATTTTAAACACAGAAGAAGACTTACAAAATAAATTACAGGGCTGGAGTGATGATAAAGGTTGTCAGGTTAAAAAAATCGATGACTCTACTTTTGAAGTTGAAATATCCAGAGAATATAGTCTGAATGATTTATTTTCTGAACTGGATAAGCGAAATATAAATATAAGCAGCTTCCGCAGCAAAAGTAACCGCCTCGAAGAATTATTTGTCCGCCTGGTTGAAGAGGGAACGCTGTGAACCTTAATCAACAATTTACTGCTTTTAAAACCATTGTCACTAAAGAAATTTTACGTTTCGCCCGCATTTGGGTGCAAACGGTTGTTCCCCCAGTTATAACTACGGGATTGTATTTTGTTATTTTTGGACAATTAATTGGTTCTCAGTTGAGTGATATCGCTGGATATTCTTATATGGACTATATTGTCCCCGGCATTATTTTAATGTCGATTATTAACAATGCCTACGCTAATGTAGTGGCTTCATTTTATATGTCAAAGTTCTCACACTTTATTGAAGAAATGCTGGTCTCGCCAATGCCAAATTATTTAATTCTTGTTGGTTATGTTATTGGTGGTGTTGCACGAGGATTGACGGTCGGGCTGGTTGTTGCATTTATTTCGACATTTTTTACCGAGATCAACATACACAGTTATTTCGTATTATTTTCAGTGGTTATTCTAACCGCAGTATTATTTTCTTTAGGTGGTTTTATTAACGCTATTTATGCAAATTCATTTGATGATATTTCTATTATTCCTACGTTTGTATTAATACCTTTAACTTATCTAGGTGGAATATTTTATTCAATTGATATGTTACCAGCATTCTGGCAAAACGTTTCATTAGTTAATCCGATTTTATACATGGTTAATGCAATGCGTTATGGAATGTTGGGGGTGTCGGACATTGATTTAACAATAGCCTTTAGTATTATTATTTTATTTGTTGTTGTTTTATTCTCATTCTGTTTGTATTTGTTAAATACAGGAAAAGGGATACGTAGTTAACTTATACTTTATTGAGTAACTTATCCATAAAACGTGTTGAGAGAATACGTTTTAAGTAACCAAATAAATAAGTTGGAAAGGTAACGTAATAACGTGGTTTCGGCTTTCTACTCTCTAAAGCATGGATCACTTTTTTTAATACCGCTTCGGGGGGCAAGGTAAACGGAACGGCAGGCCCCTCTTTATTTAATCGTTCTTCAGTTTTTTCATATTCAGATTTAAATCGACTGGCTTCTTTATTAATATTATTTTTGTAAGCAACAAAGGAGTTGGCGCGGAACCGGCTTTCAATCGGGCCGGGTTCTATTAGCGAAATATAAATATTTGTGTCTGTCAATTCCTGCCTTAGTGTATCCGTTAAACCTTCAATCGCATATTTACTTGCGGTATAAGCACCGCGAAATTTTAAAGCAACAAAGCCTAATACAGAACTATTTTGAATAATACGGCCATGACCTTGTTTCAGCATAACCGGTAAAATCAGGTTAGTAAGATCTTGCCAGCCGAATACATTTGTTTCAAATTGTTTTCGTAAAACATCACGACTTAAATCTTCCACCGCACCGGCTTGTCCATAAGCACCATTATTAAACAAGGCATCGAGTGTGCCATTAGTACGTTTAAGAATTTCTGTAACCGCAGTTTGTATTGATTCCGGTTTATCTAAATCGAGTTGTAAACTTTCCAGTCCTATTGTTTTGAGTGTTTCGACATCATCTTCTTTACGCGCAGTGGCAAAAACCCGGTAACCACGTTGTTGTAATGCCTGTGCAACACATAAACCAATACCCGTTGAACATCCGGTGATTAAAATTGATTTTTTATTTTGATTCATATTATTTTTTTCAGGCAAGTAAGACGGCAATAATACCGGTAAAAAATATTCCATCAAAGGTGCCTGCTCCACCAATAGCGGCAACAGGAACTGCCATTTGTTTTATGTCTTTAAGTCGAAATAAATCGGCACCAATTAATACACCCAGTGTGCCACAAACATAAGCAAGCGGGGCACTTTGAGCGGGGGCGATGATCAGTGCGACCAGAGCAGCAGTAACTGGCGCAATAAAGACAGGCATGCCTACACCTAAGCCTTGAATCGGGCGGCTGAAAATATAACTGATATAAGAAACAATCATAATGGCAGGAATAAACTGCAATGGATTAAGTTGATGGAAAAAGATTAAATACAGTGAAAAGAAGACTGGGATTAAAGCTCCACCAACATTAATGGCAATAATGGTAGTTCCGGTAAAAGGTTGCATAGATGTAAAAAGGAGTCGTGGTCCTTTTTGATTGTTGATGTTTTCATTTTCATCAGAGGTTATCTTGAATAATGGTAAGTTAATCATGCTGCCAAATAATGTGCTGCCCAGTAGTAACGCAGCGGAATTCGGTGACAGTCCAACCTTTTCTAATACGATTCCAAAAATACCAAGTTGTATAAAAATAATAAGAAAGAGAGATAATAAAAATAAATATATAAGTGGCATAGTTCAGATAATGTTTTTTATATTTTTTGTTAACAGGTTATTCAGTGAAATACAGTTTGTTTCATGTGTAATGCTGTCACTGCTGTAGATATTTTTTATGCTGGCTTTTTTTAATGTATCCATTGCTGTTTTACTGAAGAGGGCATGGGTAACAAGTACATCAACCTGGGTTGCATCCGCGGTATAAAGCTGTATGGCCGTTTGTGCAACAGTGTTTCCGCTACTGAGAACATCATCCACCAGGATAACATGCTGGTTTTTAAAGTTTATATCAGGAAGTTGTATGCTGACATGGGTATCACTATGACGTATTTTTGTTGCAACCGAATAAGAGGTATTACTGATAGCTGCGACCTGTTTAACCCATTGCATTGATTCTTCATCCGGCCCCATTAGCAGAATTTCTTTCTTTAGTAATTTTACAAACTCACCTAACAGTGGAGCCGCAGTGAGTATAATATTGTTGGTATCCGGTATCACGTTATCTAAAGAATTTACCCGGTGTAAGTGTGGATCAACGGTAATAAGATCATCAAACAACTCACTTAACCACTGGCCGATAATTTGCTGGCTAATGGCTTCGCCTTTATGAAATGCTTTGTCCTGCCGCATATAACTAAGATAAGGTGCGATTAGAGTGAGTCTTTCTGCTCCCAGTTGTCGTGCCTTTTTTGTCGCAAGTAGTAATTCAATCAGTTTATTGTTGGGGTAATCAAGACTTAAATAAAAAATGATATGTTCATTCTTTTGCGGTGGTAAGGTAACAAGGCTTTCTTTATCCGGGAAATGATGAACCTTAATGTCAAAGCAGGGAAGGTCAAGGCTGTTGGCAAGTTGCTTACCTTGTTGTTGATAGCTTGGGAAAGTATAGATTACCGGTGTCATAGATAATGCCATTTGCGTAGCCTAGATTTCCATATAAGGTTGTGTGACTTCATCTGCGGAGCCAATTTTATAGCCGTTATATTTATCTGCCAGTGTTTGTGCAAATTTAAAGTCAGCAGGAAACTCGGCGTAAATCCGGTATAACACTTCGCCTTTTTTTACGCTCTCACCGAGTTTTTTATTCAGATCAACACCGGCATGTTTATCCATCGGTGCGCCAGCGCGACGTGCAATTTTTGCCATTTGAAAGTTGTCAATCGTAGTTACTACCCCATTTTGATCTGCTTTTATATCAATATAAAGTGGTGCAGGATCAAAATTTATTTCAATCGTTCCCTGTTCGTTGATAATTTCATGCATTTTTTTCAATGCTCGTCCATCTTCAAGGATATCTCTTGCAATAGTATAACCCTGGCCACCTCGAACATCAGGATCAAATTCCAGAATACGGCCTGCCAGTCTTAGAGATTTTTGTTTCAGATCGGCAGGTGCATTTATCTGGTTTTCCAATACCATCATGACGTCACGAGCCTCCATTACCGGGCCAATACCCTTTCCTATAGGCTGACTACCATCGGTAATGACAACTTCAAGATGAATACCTAAACGATCACCAAGGTATTCAAACATTTTACGCAAATGTAATGCCTGATTCATGTGGCGCACTTTTGCCGTTGGCCCAACGGGAATATCAATGAGTAAGTGTGTCGCACCTGCTGCCAGTTTTTTTGATAAAATAGATGCTAGCATCTGGCCTTCTGAATCAATACCAAGCGGGCGCTCAACAGAAATTAAAATATCATCAGCGGGTGCAAGTTTTGCTTTTCCTCCCCATGCAAGGCAGGCCTGAGTTTTGTTAACGACGCTATGCATACTTTTAGGAGATAAGTTTACTTCGGCTAACACTGACATGGTGTCAGCCGTACCGGCAGGTGAGGTGATTGCCCGACTGGACGTTTTTGGCATGAGTAAGCCATGAGCCGCAATAATAGGCACAATGATCATGGTGGTGCGATTACCGGGGATACCACCAATACAATGTTTGTCTGCAACAAGTGTTGCATCCCATGACATGCGTTTACCGGAATCGGTCATGGCCCGGGTCAGGTATAAAATTTCTTCACGATCCAAACCACTTTGTGCACAGGCAACCAGAAAAGTGGCCATCTCCATTCTTGAATAACGATTGTCGATAATATCTTCGGTTATAAATTGAAAGTCAGCAAACATGAGTCTTTCGCCATTTATTTTTCGTCTTACCGCATCCATTGAACCCGGTGGTTCGGCATGTTCCACACAGACCAGATGCCTCTCTTTCATGTTTAATTGTTTAAAAGCCTGTTCGGCCAGCCCGAGTTCACCGGGTGCAACGATTTGTTCATCATCAACAACATTCAGTACGGCATGTATACGCGTGCCGTTTGCCATAATCGAAATTTTACTTAATGCCTGGAAACCTTCAGCCCGGTATAACTCACAATTGCGATGCAGGAAAGCAACATTTTCATGGTAGGTATCAATGGCGACCCGTTTAAGTTTTAACATGGTTTTAGATGTGGATTGTTTACTCATATTTTTACGTTACCACTAATATGCTTCTTTTGTATATCAAAGGCTATCTTATTGTTTTATATATTATTTATTAGTATATGCTATAAATAATACAGATAAATAATATGGTGGGGTAGACCTGATGAGCAAGCCGAATCATCAAGAGTTAGAATGTGCACTGGAAAAAGCGAAACACATGCGGGAGACGGGAGAAGATCCTGATTTTATCGCTAAATCATTATTGAATTGTCATTATCAGTTTATCTATTTAGAGCAGGTTCTTCATGCCGCTCAACATTATATAAACAGTGGGTTGGGAGAAAGGGAACATACTCGTTTAATTCAGGCTATTGACAAGGCACGTGAAATTGATGAACGCAGTGCTAAACAAGGCCATCAGGAGCTTGGGCTGAGTTAAGGTTGCTCGTCATTAGTTAATTTATGCCGCTGGATTTCGTTTATTTAAGAGAGGCTGGTTGGTACGAAATGGATTTCAAATTTGGTAAAAAGAAGAATATTGCCGGTGAGAGCAAGAAAAAGTCCTCAGCAGAGGTAAAATAGTCAAAAATGGGGTTATTTCGCCCTCTTTAGCGAATTTTGATGCTGAAATCATGTTGCACTCATTGCAGCAGATCCGTAAAATTCTCGCCTTTGTTTTAACCATTTTCAGGATTAAGAAATGCGTACTCATTATTGTGGTGAAGTCACCGAATTATTGATCGATCAAGAAGTTACCGTTTGTGGCTGGGTTCATCGTCGCCGTGATCATGGCGGGGTTATTTTTATTGATTTGCGTGACCGCGAAGGTCTTTTGCAGGTTGTTTACGATCCGGATATTGAAGATGCATTTGCCACTGCTGAAAGCGTGCGTAATGAATATGTTCTGCAAGTAAAAGGACTTGTGCGCTTTCGTCCCGAAGGCACTAAAAATGACAAATTGGCGACAGGTCAGATTGAGATTTTAGGTAAAGAGCTGACCATATTGAATGCTGCTGATACTCCTCCTTTTATGCTTGATGTTGCAGATGATGAAGTTGCTGAAGATATTCGCTTAAAATATCGTTATATCGATTTACGTCGTGAACCGATGCAAAAGCGCTTGAAAATGCGTTCAGATATTGTCCGTACTTTGCGTAACTTCCTCGATGATAATGGTTTTATGGACATCGAAACACCGATGTTAACCAAGGCAACACCGGAAGGGGCACGTGATTACCTGGTTCCCAGCCGTACTCATGAAAACAGTTTTTTTGCTTTGCCACAGTCACCACAACTGTTTAAACAGTTATTGATGATGTCGGGCATGGATCGTTATTACCAGATCGTACGCTGTTTCCGCGATGAAGATTTACGTGCAGATCGCCAGCCAGAATTTACCCAAATCGATATTGAAACATCATTCATCGATGAAGAAGAAATCATGTCACTGACTGAATACATGATGCGCGGGATATTTTCGCAGGTGCTCGATGTTGAGTTACCCAACCCGTTCCCACGTATGTCATACGATGAAGCCATCCGACGTTTTGGTTCAGATAAGCCTGATATGCGCATACCTATGGAATTGGTTGATATTGCAGACTTATTGCAAGATATTGAATTTAAAGTCTTTTCTGGTCCCGCGAAGGATAAAAAAGGCCGTGTTGCCGCTATGCGTTTGCCGCAAGGCTGTAAATTGAGCCGTAAAGATATCGATGGTTATACCAATTTTGTCGGTATTTATGGTGCAAAAGGGCTGGCATACATCAAGGTCAATGAAGTGGCGAAAGGTGTTGAAGGTTTACAGTCACCTATTTTGAAATTCTTACCTGATGATGCGGTAATGGAAATCATCAAACGTACGGGAGCGAAAGATGGTGATCTTGTTTTCTTTGGTGCTGATAAAGCGAAAATTGTAAATGAAGCTTTAGGTGCATTGCGGGTTAAATTGGCTGAAGATTTAGACTTAATGGAAGGCGATTGGGAGCCACTTTGGGTTGTTGATTTCCCCATGTTTGAGTGGGATGAGGGCGGTAAACGCTGGCATGCATTACACCACCCGTTCACGTCACCAAAAGAAAGTGATATTGAATTATTAGAGTCTGATCCCGGTAAGTGCTATTCACGTGCCTACGATATGGTATTGAATGGTACTGAACTCGGTGGCGGTTCGATGCGTATTTACCGTGAAGAAGTGCAAAAGAAAGTCTTTAAAGCGCTGGGAATCAGCGATGATGAAGCCGAAGAAAAATTTGGTTTCTTACTCGATGCCTTGAAGTTTGGTTGTCCGCCTCATGGTGGTATTGCGTTTGGTTTAGATCGTCTGGTGATGCTGCTTTCTGGTGCCAGCTCAATTCGTGACGTGATGGCTTTCCCTAAAACACAATCAGCCAGCTGTTTGTTGACTCAGGCACCCTCCGCAGTGAGTGAGATTCAATTGCGTGAATTACACATTAAGTTGCGTAAACCTATTGCGGCTGCCAAGGAAGGTGAAGCTTCTTAAATCATTATAAATGTGTAAAAAATGAGCAAAAATTGGGGGCTGACGGTGTTTTTTTGCATTATTAGCCCCTTTTTTGTTCATGTAAATGGATTTTTGACCGATACAACAAGGAAGGAGTCTATATATAGGCATAAGCAAGCTCTAAGAGTTTAGGTTATATTTAGCATTTAAAAATTAGAATAATAATTAAGGATCCCTTTTCTGCGTGAAAAAATATTGGCAAACAGACTGGATAATTGGCTTAGTGGTTATGCTGCTTTGCATGTTAGCTGTCGTTACTGAGCTTAATCGTGATATTGAACTAATAGGTTACGATTTAGGAGTTCGTTTTTCTTCAACGAAATCTGCAAATCAGGATGTTGTCATTATCAAGATTGATGAAGCAGCATTACAGGAGAAAGGCGGCTGGCCCTGGCCGCGAGATATTTTATCTGAAGCAACTCGCAAACTGGCGGCGGCTCATCCCGCGGTGATTGGTTATGTTTTACCCTTTGATCGCGAACAAAGTGCTCATGGTCTGGAATATATTACTGAACTTAAAAAGCTGGTTCGTGGTGAATCTGTTGGGAATTATAGCCAGGTTAAACGTTTATTACGTAAAGCTGAAATTAGTATGGACACAGACCAGGTTTTTGCGACTAGTTTGCGTAATGCCGGTCGTGTTGTTTTGGCGATTCCTTTTCTGGATACTAAAAAATCCAAAAAGCCACCCGTTGGTCTGGCAGAACATATAAAAAGATATCGATTAAAGGGTGTTACGGGAATTACTGCTGAAAAATCCAGCTGGAAAAAATGGTTTGTGCCTGAACCGGTTTTAAGTACTGAAAAACTCTATTCCCCGATAAAAAAATTAACGCGTCAGGCCGGTGGAGCCGGAACCTTGTATCTTGGCGTGGATGAGTCACATATCCGCACAGAACCCTTAGTTATAAAATATGGCAGAGATTATGTGCCTTCTTTTGTTCTCATGATGGCGGCAAGAAACCGTGCTTTATCGACACGCAGTATTAAAGTTGATTTAAAAAATCATCAAATTACATTAGGTAAAGAAAACATTAAAGTGGATAAAAAGTTACGCATATATCCAAAATTTTATCGTGGTAAAAAAGAACAAAGTGCATTTCCTGAATATTCTATATTGGATATATTAAATGGCAGAGTGAGTAAAAATGCTTTGCGTAATAAAACGATCCTTATTGGTGTTACTGCTCCGCAGCATGCGTTACCCCAGATAACACCAATAGGTGAAGTTATGGCGCCAGTGCGCGTCATTGCACACAAAGTATCAAGTTTATTAAATGATGAGCTTTATGAAGTGCCTGCGTGGATTTTGTCTACACAACTTTTTTTCCTCCTGGCTATTGGTTTATACCTGATGTTTTTGTTACCTCGTTTTCATATTGGAACAGGTTTAGCGCTTAGTAGTTTATTCTTAATTGCTATTTTAAATATTCATTTTATTTCAATGGTTGCGCAATCAACCTGGTTACCCATGATGACTCCTTTACTGGCTTTAGTGGTTGGTCATTTTGTTTTAGGTTCGAAAAAATATCTTGATACACATCTTAGAGTTATTAAAATTGAACTGTCCCGGGCTAACCAATTACTTGGTCAATCATTTCATGCGCAAGGCAACTTGGATCAGGCAATGGAAGAATATCGAAAGTGCATTATAAGTGCTTCATTGCTTGAGCAAATGTATAATCTTGGTCTTGATTACGAACGTAAACGTCAATTTAATAAAGCTGTTCCTGTTTTTGAAGCCGTGCAAGAGCATGATGCTAATTTCCGTGATGTTGCAGAACGTTTAGCACGTAATGCTGAAGTTTCTAATGCTATTGTGTTGGGTGGTACTCATGCACCGAGTGCTAACGGTACTCTGGTTGTGAGTAATGCAGGTATGGAAAAACCCATGTTAGGTCGTTATCAGATTGATAAGGAAATTGGTCGCGGCGCAATGGGTATGGTTTACCTCGGACATGATCCTAAAATTGGCCGTACTGTGGCGATTAAAACCTTAATGCTTTCACAGGAATTTGAAGGCGATAAACTTATTGAAGTGAAAGAGCGTTTTTTCCGTGAAGCAGAAACAGCCGGTCGTTTAAATCACCCTAATATCGTTACGATTTATGATGTTGGTGAAGATCAGGAGATGTCGTATATTGCGATGGATTACCTGAAAGGTATTGATCTGCTGGGATATTCTAAACAGGCAGATTTGTTGCCTGCAATAGAAGTAATAGATATTATTATAAAAGTGGCGGATGCTTTGGATTATGCGCACAAACAAAAAGTGGTGCACCGCGATATTAAACCAGCGAATATTATTTATGATAAAGAAACCGGAATACTTAAAGTAACAGATTTTGGTGTCGCTTGTTTAACGGACACCAGTAAAACAAAAACGGGGACTATTTTAGGTAGTCCATCTTACATGTCTCCGGAACAATTAGCCGGTAAACGCGTTGATGGCCGTTCAGATTTGTTTTCGTTGGGCGTGACAATGTATCAATTATTAACTGGAGAACTTCCTTTTGTTGGTGAGTCCCTTGCAAGTTTGATGTATAAAATCACTAATGAAAAACATCCTGATATCCGCATGTTTAGTCCGGAATTACCGGCGTGTGTTGCAAAAATTATTAATAAAGCGTTACATAAAGATATTGATCGTCGTTTTCAGTCAGGAAGCCAGATGGTGGGTGTGTTACGTCGTTGTAAAGGACGATTTAATGAAAGCTAAAGTGAGTTTACAATGGTGAGTAAAACACCAGAGCTTGATATTTATGGTCTGACTGATGAAGGTTTAGTCAGAGAGCATAATGAAGATTATATTTCATGGGCGCCGGAGTCTGGTTTGGTCATTCTGGCTGATGGAATGGGTGGACATAATGCCGGTGAAGTTGCCAGTGAACTGGCGGTAACCAGTATTTGTGAAGCCTTAAATGAAGTTTTATCGCCTGAAATTAAAGATAGCTGTGGCATGGATTTTAAAGAAGTTGTGCATGAGGCCGTTGTTTATGCAAATGATGAAATAAATCAGCATGCAAAAGAGCACCCTGAATGCTCAGGCATGGGAACCACCATTGTTATGGCTTTATTTCATAATAATTCGGTTATTCTTGCCAGCGTTGGAGATTCGCGTATTTATCGGTTCCGTAAAGGCGAATTAAAGCAAGTGACAATCGATCATTCTCTGGTGCAGGAAATGGTTGATAATGGTTATATGAGTGAAGAAGAAGCATTAAACTCAAATAACCGTAATTTAATTACCCGTGCTTTAGGTATTGCAGAAGATGTTAAGGTCGATGTTACAGAACATGAAACTGAAAAAAATGATATTTATCTTCTTTGCTCAGATGGTTTGAGTGACATGATTGATGATGAACTAATATTTTCTACTTTAGTGAAATCTCGCCAGGACCTCAAAAGAGCTAGTGAGGATCTTGTTGAATTAGCAAAAGCACACGGTGGGCATGATAATGTGTCTGTGATACTTGTGGCGTGCAAGTAATACACTATTTTTAATACTATATATTTAATTTAAGAGAAAAGGTTTATGGCCAGATTAATTATTACTCATCAGGGTACAGTCATTAAAGAATATGACTTATCGAAAGAAAAGATAACGGTAGGTAGAAAACCTTCGAATGATATTGTTTTGGATGATCCCACCGTAAGTGGAGTGCATGCTGCTTTTTTATATATGCAACATACTTATATTGAAGATATGAAAAGTACCAACGGTATTAAACTGAATGGGAAAAAGGTAAGTAAGCGTCAGCTTAATCATGGCGATATTGTTCAAATCGGTCAGCATGAATTTAAATTTATTGATGATGCGGTGCAGGATTTTGAAAAAACCGTTGTCATAGCACCACCTGTTCAGAGTACTACAGCAATCAAAAAGCCACTAAAAGCGAGTGTGGTAATTGCACAAGGCCCTAAACAAGGTGAGTCGATTGCGTTGAATAAGCCTTATACTAAATTAGGTTCAGCTAGTCAGGTTGCCGTTATTGCTCGTCGAGGTAGTAGTTACTATCTCATGCCTATGACAGGTGGGGCACAAGGTGATTCACCTAAATTAAACGGTCAGCAAGTAGGTGCTGAAAGTATGGTGTTAAAAAATGGCGATATTATCGAAGTTGCTGCGACACAACTTAAATTTGTAATTGACGAATAAGCAGATTTATTATGCCTAAATTATTTCTTAAGCATGAAGGTGTAACGCTGAATACCTATGAGCTGGAAAAGGAAACGACGACTATAGGTCGTAAATCGGGTAATGATATTCAACTTAATGATGTCGTTGCCAGCAGTCATCATGCTCATGTTATTATTAAACCTAATGAATATATGGAAAGCCAGATGGATGCCAGGCTTGAAGATCTCGGCAGTACTAATGGTACTCAGGTCAATGGTTGTTTAGTTAAATCCGTTGTTCTCAGGAACGGTGATGATATTCAGATTGGCAGTCATCATTTTATATATGAAAATGATGAGATGACCGGTATGGATGAAACTGCAATCTTTTTGCCGGATGAAGATTAAAAAAATAATTTTAGTATTTCAATTTTCGTTAGTATTTATTTTTTACGTTTAGGTGCAGATTGGTTCAAGCGAAGCGGAACCAATATATTTATTTTGTTGTATTTGTCGCTTTGCTCCTTAATCCAACCTACACTGAAATTTATAATTTCAGGTCTTTCCTCTTGTTCCCCTAGTGGTTTATTTTTAAATTTTAGAGAACATACCATCTTCGTGATAAACTTCTTTTTTGAATTTAAGTCGCTTTAAAGGGGGCGGGCATGGCTGGTCACAGTAAGTTTGCCAATATTAAACATCGTAAGGCTGCACAAGATGCGAAACGCGGTAAAATTTTTACGAAATTAATCCGCGAAATTGTGGTTGCTTCAAAAATGGGTGGCCCGGATCCTGACAATAACCCACGTTTGCGTGATGCGGTGAGCAAAGCCTTAGGCGCAAACATGAAACGCGACACGGTAGAAAAAGCTATTAAACGTGGTGCTGGTGCGGGTGAAGGTGAAAACTACAATGAAGTGCGTTATGAAGGTTATGGCATAGCCGGTGTAGCGGTAATGGTGGATTGCCTTACCGATAACATTAATCGTACTGTTTCTGAAGTACGTAATGCTTTTTCTAAATCCGGCGGTAATTTAGGCACAGATGGTTCAGTTTCCTATTTATTCACTAAGTTAGGCACAATAACCTATCCTGCTGGTAGTGACGAAGATGCCATTATGGAAGCGGCATTAGAAGCTGGCGCTGAAGATGTTACAACCAGTGATGATGGCTCAATCGAAGTGACAACAGCACCGGAATCTTTTACTACGGTGAAAGAAGCCATGTTTGCCGCAGGTTTTGAAACCGAGTTAGCAGAAGTGACCATGCATCCAGCAACCACTGTTGAATTAGGGCTCGAGCAAGCAGAAAAAGTCATGCGCTTGATTGATATCCTTGAAGATCTGGATGATGTACAAAATGTATACACAAATGCTGATTTTTCAGATGAGGTTATGCAACAATTAATTTAAGTTATTGAATATTCATGAAAAAATAAGTTAAAAGGGGAGTGTTTACTCCCCTTTTTCTTTGCTCTCGTACCTTGTATCCTTCACTACTATGAAACGCATTCTTGGCATTGATCCTGGTTCTCGTTTTACCGGATATGGCATTATTGAGCTCAAGGCAGGCAAGTCTATTTGGGTGAATAGCGGCTGTATTCGGGTAGAAGCAGACAGTTTGGCGGAAAAACTTTGTATTATTGCAGAAGGATTAAATATTTTACTGGATGAGTTTCAGCCCCATGAAATGGCAATTGAAAAGGTCTTTGTTAGCCGTAATGTTGATTCGGCATTAAAATTAGGACAAGCCAGGGGGGCTGCGATTACCACTGTAGCGTTAAGAAAAATTCCTATTAGTGAATATACGCCAACACAAATTAAAAAAGCGGTAGTGGGTAAAGGCAATGCAGCTAAAATTCAGGTGCAGCACATGGTGGTTAATTTACTTGGATTGTCGCGTGCACCACAAGAAGATGCCGCAGATGCACTTGCGATAGCTTTGTGCCATGCCCATACCGGACAGACATTAGAAAATAGAATTGAAGCACTATCAAAAAGAACGCCCGCAAGAATACGTTAACAATAACAATGAGGTAATTACACGGATAGTGAGAAGTTGGAGTACAAGGCAAAAGTTGACGAAAAAGCGGAATGTACAATAAGTACATGAGCATTTTGAGGAGGCTTTTAACGCAGTAATCGAACTTCTCACGATTCGTGAAGTTTACATAAAAGATACACATGATAGGACGACTTAAAGGTATATTACTGACTAAACAACCACCAACCTTATTGTTGGATGTAAATGGTGTGGGTTATGAAGTAGATGCCCCCATGTCAACATTTTATCAATTACCTGAAATTAATCAGGAAGTGGTATTGCATACTCATTTGGTGGTGCGAGAAGATGTACAACAACTTTGTGGTTTTGCCACAGAAGCTGAACGTAGCATGTTTCGTAGTTTGATTAAAATTAATGGTGTCGGACCAAAGTTGGCATTGAGTATTTTGTCTGCCATTAGCGCGGATGATTTTGCACGTTGTATTCAGGATAATGACACGACAACTCTGGTACGTTTACCGGGCGTTGGTAAAAAAACCGCAGAACGGTTAGTGATAGAAATGCGTGACAAACTGAAAGACTGGCAAGCCGGCTCGTCGTTGATTGGAAAATCCTCAGAAGGTTTGATTGAAGTTGACCATAAAGGTGATCCAGTACATGAAGCAGTAAGTGCTTTAATTGCATTAGGTTATAAACCACCACAAGCCAGTCGAATGGTGAGTCAAATTGATAACCATGACTTAAGCAGTGAAGAAATTATTCGCGATGCATTAAAAGCATCAATTATTAAGTAGTGATGATATATAAGCCATGATAGAAAATGATCGTTTAATTGCAGCAGATTCACTTGATGGCGAAGAAGCCGTTGATCACGCTATGCGGCCAGAGAAATTGGTTGACTATGTTGGCCAGGAAAAAGTGCGTGAGCAAATGGATATTTTTATTCAAGCGGCACGTGGACGTAAAGAAGCACTGGATCATGTTTTAATTTTTGGACCACCCGGTTTAGGTAAAACAACGTTATCACATATTATTGCCAATGAACTTGATGTCAACATGCGTCACACTTCAGGTCCTGTATTAGAAAAGCCAGGTGATCTCGCGGCACTTTTAACCAACCTTGAACCACATGATGTATTGTTTATTGATGAAATTCATCGCTTGAGCCCGGTTATTGAAGAAATACTTTATCCTGCGATGGAAGATTATCAACTGGATATTATGATCGGTGAGGGACCGGCTGCTCGTTCAATAAAACTGGATTTACCTCCATTCACTCTTGTTGGTGCAACGACCAGAGCGGGTTTATTAACATCACCTTTGCGTGATCGTTTTGGTATTGTGCAACGACTTGAATTTTATTCAACGGATGACCTTGTCTCAATAGTGAAACGTTCCGCAGCTATTCTTGGTGTTGATTTAGATGAATCTGGTGCCGTTGAAATTGCACGACGTTCACGAGGTACACCACGAATCACGAATCGTTTATTACGTCGGGTACGTGATTATACTGAAATTAAAGCCGACGGTGTGATAAATGAAGAAACGGCAACTAAAGCGCTGGATTTGCTGGATGTTGATAAGTTTGGTTTTGATATGATGGATCGTCGCTTATTACTGGCGGTGATTGAAAAGTTTCAGGGTGGACCAGTCGGAGTTGAAAACCTGGCTGCTGTATTGAGTGAAGAACGTGGCACTATTGAAGATGTTATTGAACCATACTTAATTCAGCAGGGATTTTTAATGCGTACTCCACGTGGCCGGGTTGCAACACAGAATGCCTATTTGCATTTTGGTTTGAAACCACCAGAATTAGTTTCACAATATTTATTAGACAGCGAAAAATAAATAAAAATTGTAACTTGATCACACAAATTTAATTATTAGCGAATAATTATGCAAAACGAGAACGTGTTCCTTTGGCCTGTACGTGTTTACTATGAAGATACGGATGCAGGTGGTGTTGTTTATCATACAAATTACATAAAATTTATGGAGCGGGCACGCACAGAATGGTTAAGAAATCTAGGTTTTGAACAAGATGAACTCATCGCCAGAGAAGGTGTCATATTTGCAGTTCATTCAGCGCAGGCAGACTTTTTTTTACCGGCGAAATTTAATGATGAATTAACCGTTTCCAGTCGGGTAATAAAAAAAGGTAAAGCCAGTATTACAATTGAACAGGAAGTGATTAAAAGATATCAGGACACAAATATAAAAGATGAGCTTTTATGCAAAGGCATTATAAAAGTTGCCACGTTAGACAGTAAAAGTTTTAAACCAAAAGCCATGCCAGATATATTATATAATCAAATTTAATAATAAGGGATAAAAAAGTGCAAGCTGAGCTTTCAATTATAAGTTTAATTTTCGATGCCAGTTTATTAGTGCAGTTAGTGATGCTGCTATTACTCGGTTTATCTGTTGCTTCATGGATTGTCATTCGCGCAAAATGGGTTATGGTTCGTGATGCGAAAATTGCAGCGGATTATTTTGAACGTCGGTTTTGGTCCGGTGGTGACTTATCTGAGCTGTATAAGAAAATTGCAGCAAAAAAGGAAAGAGTGGCAGGACTGGAAGCTGTTTTTGAATCCGGTTTTCGTGAGTTTGCTCATCTGCGTAAAACCCCCGGTATTGATCCTGTTATCACGATAGAGGGTGCGCAACGGACAATGCGAGTTGCGTTAAATCGTGAAGCGGATGAACTGGAAGAACATTTAACT
>JAUWUS010000056.1 GCA_030617815.1 Gammaproteobacteria bacterium | reverse complement strand
TAAACGGTTACCTGGAGGCTCATTCATCTGACCATAAACAAGAGCAACTTTATCTAAAACGCCGCCTTCTTCCATTTCGTAGTAGAAATCGTTACCTTCACGAGTACGTTCACCAACACCGGCGAATACTGAGAAGCCACTGTGTTCTACAGCGATGTTACGAATGAGTTCCATCAGCGTTACTGTTTTACCAACACCAGCACCACCGAATAAACCAATTTTACCACCCTTAGAAATCGGCATGATTAAATCGATTACTTTGATACCTGTTTCGAGGATTTCAATAGCTGAAGACTGTTCATCATAAGCAGGTGGCTTACGGTGAATCGGCATGTATTTATCCGCTTTAACTTCGCCAGCGTTATCGATTGGCTTACCTAAAACATCCATAACACGACCAAGCGTACCTTGACCTACAGGTACTTGAATCGGCTTACCATTATCAGTCGCAGCCATACCACGTTTCAAACCATCACTGGTTCCCATCGCGATAGCACGAATAACACCATCACCTAACTGTTGTTGTACTTCAAGCGTTAAGCCTGTGTCTCCAACAGTCAATGCATTATAAATTGCTGGCATTGCATCACGTGAAAATTTCACATCAACAACAGCACCAATGATTTGAACAATATTTCCAGAACTCATCTCAGTTCCCCTATAAATTTAAGCAATTCTTTTTGTAGCGAATATCTAGTAGCGATTTAACCTTATATATAAGGTTAAACTGCGGATGCACCTGCAACAATCTCTGATAGCTCTTGTGTAATTGATGCTTGACGCGCCTTGTTATAAACAAGCTGCAATTCACCAATTAAGTCACCGGCATTATCAGAGGCCGCTTTCATAGCAACCATACGTGCGCCCATTTCACAGGCAACGTTTTCGATAACGCCTTGATAAACTTGTGATTCGATATAACGAATCAATAAACCATCCAACACAACTTTCGCATCAGGTTCGTAAATATAATCCCAGTGATGAACAAGCTCCTTGTCTTCTTCTTCCTGTGTGACGGGAAGCATTTGAACAATCGTTGGATCTTGTGTCATGGTATTTACAAAACGATTATAAACAACATACAAGCGATCAATTTCACCGTTGTCATAAGCATCTAACATTACTTTTACGGTACCGATTAAATCGGTCACGCTAGGTGTATCACCTAAGTGAGTTGCTGAGGCTTTAATGTCACTTACATTTTTGAAAAAGCTTGTCGCTTTTGAACCAATAGTACACAGGTCAACATCGATCTTTTTATCTTGCCATTCAGTTACGGCACTCAATGTTTTACGAAAGAGATTATTGTTTAGACCACCACATAAACCACGGTCTGAAGAAACAACAATAAAACCTACTCGCTTAACATCACGATCTTCAAGATACGGATGTTTGTATTCAGAATGTGCAAACGCAAGATGATTAATTACGCTACGAATCTTGTCCGCATAAGGACGAGCTGCGTGCATACGATCTTGTGCTTTACGCATTTTACTCGCTGCAACCATTTCCATTGCGCGCGTAATTTTTTGCGTGTTCTGAACACTACCAATCTGTGTACGGATTTCCTTACCACTTGCCATGGTCTATATCTCCGCCGGTTACCAGGTCGCGCTTTCTTTGAACTTATCAAGAGCCGCTTTCATAGCGCCTTCGATTTCGTCATTAAAATCGCCAGTGTCATTAATTTTAGCAATGAGGTCAGCATTGTTAGACTTCATATATGCTTGCATAGCTGCTTCAAAATCTACGATTTTAGCAACTTCAACATCATCTAAATAACCTTCGTTAGCAGCATATAAAGAGAATGCTTGCTCAGCGACTTTCATCGGTGAGTATTGCTTCTGCTTCATTAATTCCATTACACGTTGACCACGTTCAATCTGGTTACGAGTAGCTTCATCTAAATCTGAAGCGAACTGAGCGAATGCTGCTAATTCACGATATTGCGCTAATGCTAAACGAGTACCACCACCTAACTTCTTGATGATTTTAGTTTGAGCAGCACCACCAACACGAGATACTGAAAGACCAGCGTTAATCGCTGGACGAATACCTGCGTTAAACAAATCAGTTTCTAAGAAGATCTGACCATCAGTAATCGAGATTACGTTAGTGGGTACGAATGCAGATACGTCACCCGCTTGTGTTTCGATAATTGGTAATGCAGTTAATGAACCTGTTTTACCTTTTACCGCACCGTTTGTGTTCTTTTCTACTTCTTCAGCATTGATACGTGCTGAACGCTCTAATAAACGTGAGTGTAAATAGAAAACATCACCAGGATATGCTTCACGGCCTGGAGGACGACGTAATAATAATGATACTTGACGATATGCCCAAGCCTGCTTGGTTAAATCATCATAAATGATTAAAGCGTCTTCGCCTTTATCGCGGAAGTATTCACCCATTGAACAACCAGCATATGGAGCAATAAATTGCATCGCTGCTGAATCAGATGCGTTAGCCGCAACAATGATTGTATGTTCCATCGCGCCATGTTCTTCTAACTTACGAACAACGTTCGCAACTGAAGAGGCTTTTTGACCAATCGCAACATAGATACAAGTAACGCCTGTATCTTTTTGGTTGATGATTGCATCGATAGCGATAGCGGTTTTACCCGTCTGACGATCGCCGATGATCAATTCACGTTGGCCGCGACCGATTGGCACCATTGCATCAACTGATTTCAAACCTAACTGAACAGGTTGATCAACTGACTTACGAGCCATAACGCCTGGCGCTACTTTTTCAATTGGAGATGAAGATTCCGCTTTAATCGGACCTTTACCGTCGATAGGCATACCAAGAGCATCAACAACGCGACCGCGCATTGCTTCACCCGTTGGAACTTCTAAGATACGACCTGTACATTTAACTTTGTCGCCTTCAGAAATACCTTCGTAATCACCTAAGATTACCGCACCAACAGAGTCTTGCTCTAAGTTAAGCGCCATTCCGAAGATGTCGCCAGGAAACTCGATCATTTCACCAGACATAACATCGTTTAAGCCGTGTATTTGTACAACACCATCAGCCACACTAACAACGGTACCTTCGTTGCGCGCTTGTGTGCTCGCATCAAAGCCTTCGACCCGTTTCTTAATCAGTTCGCTGATTTCAGATGGATTCAATTGCATAGTTGTAATCCTTAAAATTTATAAAATATTTAGAAACTATTTAAAACTAATTTATTTCAAACTTAATCACTTCATCAAGGTGGTAGCTAACTTATCTAGCTGACCTGACACAGAACCATCAATCATTAAATCACCTGCGCGGATAATTGCGCCGCCAACGATTGATTCGTCGACACTAGTCTTTAATGTTACTTCACGACCTAAACGTTTTTTCAACGCTTCTGTCATTGATTTAATCTGTGCATCACTTAATGGAAATGCGGAAGTCACTTCTGCTTCAACTGTTTTTTCTGCTTCTGCGCGATGCTCTTCATAAGCTTGAGCAATCTCTGTCGCAACATTTAAACGACCATTTTCAGCTAAAACATTTACAAAACTTTTAGCCAGATCATTTAAGTTATCGCCACAAACATCAACAATAATTTCAACAATCTTTTCTCTTTCGATAGAAGGGTTGCTGATCATATCGCTTAACACGGCATCAGACGCAACCGCTGCAATAAGTTGCAGCATATCAGACCAGTTTTTTAAATCGCTTTTTTCATTCGCGATATCAAAAGCTGCCTGAGCATAGGGACGAGCAATTGTGCTGTTTTCTGCCATCGTCTTCGTCCTCTAATTACAGTTGAGCAACCAGATCTTTCAACAGATCTTCGTTAGCTTTTTCATCGATTTCACGTTTTAGCACTTTACTAGCACCAGACACTGCGAGAGAAACAACTTGTCCACGCAACTGTTCGCGAGCTCGATTAACTTCTTGTTCAAGTTCTGCATTTGCAGCAGCGATAATACGTTCGCCTTCTGCTTTTGCAGTATCTTTTGACTCTTCAACGATTTCGCTAGCACGCTTCTCGGCAAGATTAATAATATCTTGCGCTTGAGCTTTTGCATCTTTCAAAGTATCAAGAACGTGTTGCTTAGCGAGTTCACCGTCGTGCTTGCCTTTTTCAGCAGCCGCGAGCCCGTCAGCAATCGTTTTCTTACGTTCTTCTAATGCACCAACCAATGGTGGCCAGATAAACTTCATCACAAACATGACGAAGAAAATGAACGTAATCGATTGTCCGATTAGGGTGAGGTTTATATTCATTATAAAAGCCTTACTTTAATTTAAAGTTGGATTCAATAAACTCAATTGTTACTTATGCCGCAACTGCGAACAAGATGTACATTGAAATACCAACCGCAATCATAGGTACCGCATCAACAAGACCCATAACGATGAAGAACTGTGTACGTAACATTGGGATAAGCTCTGGTTGGCGTGCTGCGCCTTCTAAGAAACGACCACCTAAGATGCCGATACCGATAGCTGCACCAAGTGCTCCTAAACCCATCATTAAAGCGCCTGCGACATATAACATTGCTTGTGCTTCAGTAACCATATTATTCTCCTAATACTTAAAAATTTAAAAAAATTAAAATCTATAAAACGTTTTAGTGTTCGCTATGTGCCATATCGAGATACACGATAGTCAAGGTCATAAAGATGAACGCTTGTAACGTGATAATCAAAATATGGAAAATTGCCCAACCTAGTTGAAGGACACCACCTAACGTCGCCATTACTAATCCCGCATTGAACATAATTGCAATAAGGATGAAAATCATTTCGCCAGCGTACATGTTACCGAATAAACGCAAAGCTAATGAAATAGGCTTGGCGATTAATGAAACAAACTCCAATATAAAATTCACTGGAATAAAGAGTCCCTGAACCACTTTATTTTTTGACTGGAAAGGCATCAAAGTGAGTTCTGCCGTGAAACCACCAATACCTTTATTCTTGAAGCTATAAAATAAAACCAGGAAGAAAACTGAGAATGCCATGCCGATAGTGGCATTTGGATCCGTTGAAGGTACAACCTTCATATATACATGGTGTGGATCTGCACCGAAGAAAGTAACACCAACCCATTTAGATGCTTCTGGAATCCAATCAACAGGAACTAAATCCATTGCATTCATCAGGAAAATCCAGATAAATACGGTCAAGGCGAGCGGGGCAACCATGTCATTTTTAGCAGTAAATGAACCTCGGACACTGGTATCAATGAACTCAACGATCATTTCTACGAAATTTTGTAATCCTGTTGGCACACCAGCAGATGCTTTATTTGCTGCTTTAGTGAAAAAATAGATAAAAATTAAGCCCGTGATGATAGACCACAACATAGTATCAACGTGGATTGCCATGAAACCCATAGATTTAGCTTCGGCCGCTGTATGCGCAAAGCTCCATTCGCCCGTTGTCGGCGATTGGCCATAAGTCCAATTGGTTAAATGATGCTTAATATAATCTGCAGAAGAAATTGCTTCACTTGACATTATGCTTTAAAACCTAAAATTTTTAAAAAATCATTTATAAAACAAGAACTTATTTACGCCTTGTTACACCATAGCTGCTGCGGCTGAACCAAAATGCGAGTTGGGCAACAATAAAACCAGACAAAATGCCTGCAGGTGACAATTTCAGCCAACCTAAACCCACTGCTAATAAAACAATTACCATCACAAAGCGAACAAAAATGCCTTTAAATAGCTCCACTGAATTAACAGTTGGCTTATTATCGGCCATTTGTGTAGCAATCCTTAGCCGCCAACCAAAATAACTTGTGCTGGCTATGATAATGGCCCCGCCATAGAGCGTTGCCAAAAAATATTCGTGACTTTTGACCAGAGAAAGTATCACTGCGGTGATAACGACCAGGCCAACTTGAACCCATAAAATCTTACGTAGAGTGTGGGAAAATGCGTTATTTGTTGCTGATTGCATTGTCAAAATTGAGACTCCCCACTCCACCATATATGCCTGAAAATTGCTCTACAGGATCAAGGCGCGCGAAGTATAATCGAGGCTCGAATGAGGGTCAATAATTTCATTTAATAACCCAATAAAGTGGTCAACCTTTGGAGAAATGGTCGATTTTTTTGAAGGACGGACGATTTATTTGATATGTGCCAATATGCCATCCAATTCATCGATACTATTATAATGGATCAACATTTTACCTTTTCCATTAGTACCGTGCTGGAATACAACTTTAGCACCGAGTTTTTCTGATAAGTCTTCTTGCAAACGACGGGTATCAGGATCTAACCCTGCTTTTTTAGGTTTTTCACTTTCTGGTTTATTTAAACGGCGCACCAGCTGCTCCGTTTCACGAACCGATAAACCTTTTTTAACCACCTGACGTGCAGCCTGCATTTGCTTTGCTGCTTCTAAACCTAAAATGGCTCGGGCATGGCCCATTTCAAGCTGGCCATCTTCAAGCATGTGCCGCACATCGGTTTCCAAAGTTAAAAGGCGTAAAAGATTAGAGACTGAAACACGCGATCGGCCCACGGCATCAGCGGCTTCTTGATGAGTTAAACCAAATTCATCGACTAAACGCACAAGCGCTTTTGCTTCTTCAATGGGATTAAGTTCCTGACGTTGAATATTCTCAATGAGCGCCACTGCCATGGCTTCTTGATCAGGAATATCACGAACAATAGCAGGAATAACATGTAACCCCGCCAGTTGTGCGGCACGCCAGCGGCGCTCACCCGCAACAAGCTCAAATTGCCCCGGGGTTGCCGATAATGGGCGAACAATAATAGGTTGCACTACACCTTGCGCTTTTATGGAGTCGGCCAGTTCCTGCAGGGCATCAAGATTAAAATTTGTTCGCGGTTGATAACGACCACGTTGAATAACATCAATAGCTAAATGTTGAAACTCAGCAGATGAGGGCGTTTGTTCTGCTGTTGAACTAACGGCTGCCGTCGCATCATCTTTTAAATGATGAACTCCCGAGCCTAACAAGGCTTCTAACCCTTTGCCTAATCCACGTTTTTTAACCATTAAAACTAACCTTTAAACTCATTATATTTGAAACGCGAAATTAAACGCTGGCACCTGCAACGGATGCATTTTCATCATTACGTAATATCTCACCAGCTAATGCTAAATAGGCAAGAGCACCACGTGAAGATTTATCATAATTAAGTACCGGAATACCATGACTTGGTGCTTCCGCTAAACGAACATTTCTTGGAATAACTGTGCGATATACTTTTTTAGGGAAATGCAGCAGTAATTGACCGGAAACATCATTAGACAAGTTATTGCGTGGGTCATACATGGTGCGCAGCAAACCTTCAATTTGTAATTCCGGATTAACTGTACTGCGAATACTTTCAACTGTTTCCAGTAATGCAGATAACCCTTCCAGGGCATAATATTCACATTGCATTGGAATCATCACAGAATTCGCCGCCACTAATGCATTCAAGGTCAGCATATTAAGCGAAGGCGGGCAGTCTATTAATATGTATTCGTAGTGTTCACGCACATCCGCTAAAGCATCACGTAACTTACGTTCACGATTAGGCATGTTCATTAAAGCAACTTCCGCTGCGGTTAGATCGCTATTTCCTGGCAAAATATCATATTCAACATTTTCACTTTTTGTCACCAGATCAGCCAAAGTAACATCGCCTAATAACAAATCGCAGGTGGTAAATTCTGTTGAGTTTTTATCAATACCACTGCCCATGGTAGCGTTACCTTGCGGATCTAAATCAATCAATAAAACTTTACGCTGTGTTGCGGCTAATGATGCCGCGAGATTAATGCAGGTTGTCGTTTTACCCACACCGCCTTTTTGATTAGCAATGGCAATTATCTTGCTCATTCAAGCCACTCCTTGTATATGGTGGTTTATTTACTGTGTCTAATATTTTTTTAAACTATTTCTTAAATAACTTTACTGATTTCCAGCAAGTGCCTTGCTTCTTCAAGTTCAGGCACTTTAATTACATGATTTTCTTTAACCACATAATCCGAAGGCAATTCATCAATTTCAGTCATCGGGTTTACGCCTTTCATGGCTAAAAATATCCCATCAATAGCCAATAAATGCGATGTTTGCTTCACCATCTCCCCAATCGTGGAATAAGCACGGGTAATAATGGTGTCAAAAAGTTCCGCAGACTGAAATTCTTCGACTCTTGACTGTACCACATCTACATTGCTCAACTCGAGCTCTGAAACAGCTTGAGTGACAAATCTTGTCTTTTTATTATTGCTATCGAGCAGGGTAAAGTGCCGTTCTGGAAAAACAATGGCAAGCGGGATACCGGGCAAACCTGCGCCCGTTCCAACGTCTAAAAGTCGTTTTCCACGAACATAGGGGAAAATCGATAAACTATCAAACAAATGACGCGTTATCATTTGTTCCGGTTTACGCACCGCCGTCAGATTGTAGGTTTTATTCCACTTATTTAATAACTCTACATACTTTATTAATCTGGATTGCTGTTTATCATCAAGAGGCTGCGGCAAATTTAATTGACGCAGCCCTTTTGACAATAAATCATATAAATCAGGCGGACTCACAAACTATTTATTACCGGTAGCAGCATTGGTTAAGTTATTGAGTGCTCCAGTCATTTTTTTCACAATAGCAGGGCGGTCATTAATACTGTGACGATTCGCAATATAAACGGGATCGTTATAGGTTAACCAGACCTGACCCTTTTCATCTTTCCAGGCCAGCGCTTTCATTGGTAAATCAATACCCGCTGTTTGATTGCTGGTAAAAAAATGACTGCCCATTTTAGGGTTGCCAAAAATCAACAATTCAGTAGGGCGTAAATCAATACCCGCTTTTTTTGCACCAGCATCATGACTCCAGCGAGTCACAATAGTAATGCCTTTTTTACGTAATACATTTTCCAGGCGATCTAAAGTAACCTTAACGCTGAAATTACTTTTTTTACTGATCATACCGTTATCTCCTGCAACGGACATAATCGGAACCAATACAACTAAACTTATTAAAATAAATAAACGCTTCATTATTTTCTCCTTTTTTATATTTTACTTATTATGTATGACTTTTATTTTTCAATTTTATTCCCTGATTAATACTATTAAATATTATTCTTTAAATAAATTAAGCTTCTTTGCGGTTTTCATTTAACCGCTTATCATTTACTGAGCGTTTTTGTTTTTTCAAAAACACCAAAATCAACGAAATTGCAGCAGGGGTGACACCTTGAATGCGTGATGCATGACCAATGGTCGTAGGTCTTATTTTTATTAATTTTTCCTGAACTTCCGCAGATAACCCTGAAATAACAGTATAATCAAAAGACAGCGGAATCACTTTATCATTATGTCGTTGTTGCCGTTCAATTTCATCAAGCTGGCGTTCAATATAACCTGAATACTTCGCCTGAATCTCAACCTGTTCCGCAACTACTGAATCAATCACGGGGTGAGCAGCCGCATTCAAACTCATGAGTAAATTATAACTAACATCAGGACGACGTAATAAATCTTCCAGCCGTGCTTCGCGACTTAATGGTTTTTTAAAAACCCGCTCCTGTTCTGCTACTGATATTTCATCAGGCCGCACAAAAGTCTCATGCAAACGTTGTTGTTCCTTTATAATCGCATTTCTTTTTATTTCAAATTGTTGCCAGCGTTCATCATCAACCAAACCCAATTCCCGGCCTTTTTCGGTTAAACGTAAATCCGCATTATCTTCACGCAACATCAATCGATACTCTGCTCTTGAAGTAAACATACGATACGGTTCTTGTGTTCCCATGGTAATTAAATCATCAATCAATACGCCAATATAAGCTTCATCTCTGCGTGGCGTCCATGATTCTTTGCCTTGCACTTTTAACGCCGCATTCATACCGGCAATTAATCCTTGTGCGGCCGCTTCTTCATATCCGGTGGTGCCATTAATCTGGCCGGCAAAAAATAAACCTTTCACATGCTTGGTCTCTAGTGAAGGAAACAAATCCTGTGGATCAAAATAATCATATTCAATCGCATAACCCGGACGCATAATAAAAGCATTTTTAAAACCCTTTATTGAGCGGACTAACTCCAATTGAATATCAAACGGCAAGCTGGTGGAAATACCATTAGGATACACTTCATGGGTATTTAGGCCTTCTGGCTCAATAAACAGCTGATGGGAGCTTTTATCAGCAAATCGCACCACTTTGTCTTCAATTGACGGACAATAGCGCGGCCCAACCCCTTCAATGGCACCACTGTACATCGGTGAACGATCAAGCCCACCACGAATGATCTCATGGGTTTTTTCATTGGTATAAGTAATGTAACAACTAATTTGATCAGGGTGGTCTTGCTTTTTGCCTAAAAAGGAAAAAACCGGGGTAGGGTTATCTCCTGGCTGCTTTTCCAGCTGACTATAATCAATGGTTTTTCCATCAATTCTTGGTGGTGTCCCGGTTTTAAGGCGCTCTACATTAAAGGGTAAAGCATGTAATCGGCGGGAGAGAGCGTTTGAAGGTGGATCGCCAGCACGGCCGCCTTCAAAATTGGATTCTCCAATATGAATCAGGCCACCCAAAAAGGTCCCGACCGTCAATACAACAGTTTTAGCCTTAAATTTGAGCCCCATTTGCGTTACAACACCGGTAACTTCTTCATTTTCAACGATTAAATCATCAACTGCTTGCTGAAAAAGGGTTAAATTTTCGGTATTTTCCAATGCCTCTCGAACGGCAGCTTTATATAGCACCCGATCCGCCTGGGCGCGTGTTGCCCGTACGGCCGGGCCTTTACTGGCATTTAAAATTCGAAACTGGATACCCGATTTATCAATGGCCTTTGCCATTAAGCCACCCAAAGCATCTATTTCTTTGACCAAGTGGCCCTTACCAATACCACCAATGGCTGGATTGCAGCTCATTTGACCCAGTGTTTCAATGTTGTGTGTCAGCAACAAGGTAGACGCACCCATTCGCGCAGCCGCAAGGGCGGCCTCCGTGCCCGCATGACCGCCGCCAACAATAATGACGTCAAATTGCTGCTGATAAAACATGAATCAAATTACCTATAATGCTCGGTTCAAAAATAAAGGAGGGCTATTGTACGTATTGTCTAAAGTTTAGCCAAATATCATTTTTTCGGCTATTATTCAAAAATTCTGAATATTGCAGGTTTATTTCAAGCACCATAAGGTTACCCCCAAGCCTTATTAAAATTACCCATAACTTGTTGGCATTTATAAACATATACACGATTCACCCCATTACTGGCCAACTATAATATTGTTAAAATTAATACATGCATGTTTTTTACATGTCTATTGGGAATAACAGTGAATATCGACAGCTCCAGCAAACAAAATAACACAACGAGAATTTTTAATATTCACCCTGTTGCCGTGAAAAAATGGGTTGAAGAGCTGCCGCTTGGAAGTACCGGTGAATCCAGTAAACAGCTTTATCATGCATTAAAAAAAGTTAATCAACAAAATAATTCTCTACGCCATCATCTCGATTTCCTTGAAATCATTACCCCGACCGTAACATTACTTTATCCCCGATTATCAAGACACTTTACCGATATTTCATTACCCCTAAGCACAAAAACACGTAATGTTATTCATGTCACAATTTCGTTATTAACAGAAATTTTACGCAGTTATCAAATTATTTTAAAAATACTGGCTACTAAAAAACCTTTTGGCTGGAAAAAACTTTTTTCTCTGGCCTTGCACCGTTCTTTTATTTATACCTCGCAAATTTTATGCGTTCAACGTCTTGCTTATCAACCTCATACAAAAGGTATATGGAAAAATGTTTTCGGCTGCTACCAACATGCCAAAAAACTGAAATTATTAAATAAAAAATATCGTGATTTCACAAAGAATCAGAAAAAAACGTCTATTGAATATGAATTTAAAAGACTTTTATTATTATCACTTCTTTCCGCCGATAATCTAGAACAAAAAAATATGCGCGAAGTACATAAATTAATGCCTTTGTGGATTAAAAATTCTGATATTTTAACTAAAGAACCAGATGATAAAAAAACCTGTTTCACATTAAATCTATTAAGCGATATCCCGCCTTATCTTATTGGTACGCGTAAAGACAATACTCAACAATCTATAAATCGCCATTACCTTTCTACCAATAAATTACAAAAAATATTATCTAACTATTTAAATAAAATGGAAGATAATAACGCTATTAGAATACAAAAAAATATTTTATCCAGATCAACCGTTCAGTCTTTATTATCTAGCTGGTCACGCAATCGTTTACGAACAGAAATTCGCAAAGAAGGCGCTGGTTTTATGGATATTATTACCGGCTTAACTGCGATTCACTTTGTATTAGAACAGCAAAATCAACCTGTCTGTGATGAAGCTTCTACTGTTTTACATGATAATATTATTGATTTTGAATCAACCTTAACCATCGAGCCTATAAATGATTCTATTAAAGACGATACTTTAAATCTGGATTATTTTTTAAGCAGCTCTAACGAAGAAGATATATGGGGAAGAATTTACGACAACAGTCTGGATGGTAACTTAACACCCGCACACTGGACCGAAACAGGTGCTCATAAAATTTTTAATTTTGCCAAAAGCATTGTTTTGGATTACAGCGAAGAGGGTTATCATCTTAGCGTTAATGCCATAAAAGTTAACAGTTTAAAAAACAATGAACTTGTTGCTGTACGTAAAGACGCAACTGCAGCATGGACCTTAGCACAAATTAAGTGGTTACATTTTTCTGGAAAAGGGGATGTTCAATTCGGTTTAGGAATTTTAAGCCATCATGTTTTACCTGTTCATGTTCGTTATCAGGCGAATGATACTTTGAGTAAACCTTTGCCTTGCCTGTTGGGTCTGGATAGAAAAAAAATAATGTTATTTATTCCTGCTTTACCAACTGACCTAAAAGATAAAAAACTACAACTTGAGCATCAAGCTCAACATTCTGAAATTTATTTAAAAGATAAAATTTTAACGACACCTGCATTTGATGTTTATGAAATACTTGAAACTCAAACTGAAGATAACCTTTTATCTCAAAAGGTCAATAAACTTGATGTTATTATTGAAACAGATACTATCTGGGAAAATTTCTAAAATAAAATATTTACTCTTATATAAACTTTAAATTATTTATTATTATCTGTATTTTATTTAATTCAAAATGTTCCTTATTTAAAAGATATCTTTTTAAATTCTTTTCTGCCGCTAATCTACTTGTATAAGGCCCCTTATCTTCTCCTTCTCTTACAGAAAAATACCATTCATTAGCCACAGAATAAAATCGACTAAAACAATTAGATGAACCTTCTGTTTCATTATTTCGTATATTAATACTATTATTATTTTGCATTTAACTTCCCCCCCTATTTAGCACCTCAATATTATCCTTACTACTGTTCTTCATCTGTCAGACAAATCTGAAAATTTTGTAAGATTTGTCTTACAACCATTACTTTGTAAAATAATTGGATAAACAGTTGAAAGTTCTCTTTTTGTCCTCTACACTAAAACCACTGAGAACTATTAGAGAACGTAATGCCAACATTACTTGAAAAACGCATTTTAAACTTTATCCATGCTTTTATTATTAAACATGGCCATAGCCCGACCCTGGTTGAAATTGGTAAAGCTGTCGAAATAAATTCAAAAGGCACCATTCATCGCTATGTACAAAATTTGCGCAATAAAGGAATGTTGGCAGCACCCGAGCGTGGCTGGCGCGGCATTCGTCTTGCTGATGATGCACTGATTAACTCCACAACCCTCCCGTTAGTTGGGCGGATTGCCGCGGGCCAACCCATTGAAGCTGTACAAAATCAGGAAGAAATTAATTTAAGTGAAATGTTTGTCGGCAAAGATCGATACGCCCTGCAAATTAAAGGCGACTCAATGATTGATATTGGCATTCTTGATGGTGATATTGTGATAATTGAACCACGGAGTACTGCTGAATTTGGAGATATTATTGTCGCCCTCATTGATAATGAAGACGCAACATTAAAACGTTTTAAAAAACTTAAAAACGGTCGTATTGAATTAAGCCCTGAAAACCAGGATTTACACCCTATGATTTATGATGCCGCAAGAGTAAAAATACAAGGTATACTGGTAGGGCAATTACGAAGTTATTAACGTTAATAACCTAAATAGATTAAATAAAAAAAGCGCAATGAAATTGCGCTTTTTTATGTTCTATTTAAAGCTTATTTATACATCCAGATTGGCTGTATTCAAAGCATTTTTTTCAATGAAGGCACGACGTGGCTCAACCTGATCACCCATTAAAGTAGTAAAAATTTCATCCGCAGCAATCGCATCTTCAATCTGAACTTGTAATAAACGCCTGTTTTCAGAATCTAACGTTGTTTCCCATAACTGTTCAGGATTCATTTCACCTAAGCCTTTATAGCGCTGAATATGTTGACCACGTTTAGCTTCATCCATCAGCCATTCCATCACTTGTTTAAATGAGGAAACTTCTTGTTTGCGGTCACTTCGTTGAATATATGCACCTTCTGCAAGCAGACCCTGCAATTCTTCAGCTAGCGTTTTTATTGCAAGATATTCACCAGAAACAAAAAAATCACGATCAATAATTTTATCTGTTGTTATTCCATGACGTAAAATACTTACTTTTGCACGCCAATGGCTAACTTCACCCTCAATATTATCAATACTAATTTTATATTTTAGATTTGTTTCATCTGTAGCAAGACGGTTTTCCAGTTCTTTAAACCAGGATTCTGCTGCTTCTTTTTCCATGTCGCTTGCCAATGTCGCCATGGTAATCATTTTTTCTAAAAGCGCTTCCGGATAACGTTGTGATAAACGTTTAATACTTTCCATTACAACAATATATTGATTTGCTAAACTTTCTAAAGCCGGTCCACTTAAAGCCGGTGCATCAGCATTAACAAATAATTCAGTATTATCCAGCGCGACTTGCAATAAATAATTTGCAAGTTCCGCGTCATCTTTTACATATCTTTCCTGTTTGCCTTTTTTA
>JAUWUS010000005.1 GCA_030617815.1 Gammaproteobacteria bacterium | reverse complement strand
GAGCTTGGCCTGATTGCGCTGATATTCATCTGGACAGGCTTCGTTCGTAGTGGATTAGGCTTTGGTGGTGCTGCCTTAGGGTTACCTCTGATGCTTTTTATATATAACCAGCCTGTTTTTTGGTTGCCGATCATTGGGTTGCATCTATTATTCTTCACCTCATTAACACTGCGTTCACGTTTTAACAATGTTGACTGGGCCTATCTTAAAAAATCCAGTATTTATATTATTCCTCCTGCACTGGTTGGCGTTTTTGGTTTAATCACCTTACCCAATACCTGGCTGGTCATTTTTATTTATTCAGTCACTTTGTTTTATGCCACAATCTGGTTTCTGAATATGAACATTAAAAGTAATAACGAGTGGCTTGATAAATTTTTGTTAACTCTTGGAGGTTATGTCGCAGGAACATCACTCACTGGTGCACCTTTAATGGTGGCAGTCTACATGCGCAATGTTACCGCAGCACAACTGCGCAACACGTTGTTTGTTTTGTGGTTTATTCTGGTGACCATAAAAATGAGTACCTTTAAAGCGATGGGAATTAATATACATTTTATAACCGCTCTCTATTTATTACCCATTGCTACTATTGGTCATATTATTGGACTTAAATCACATGAGCTGATTTTAAAAAATGACCAGCAATTTAAGCGTATTATTGGTGCTGTGCTTATCATTATTAGTGTCCTGGGACTTATTCAGGTAGATTTTCAAGCTTAGGCTGGAACGCTTGCCCTAATATATAAACTTTCTCACTTCCATCAACAGGACTGGAAAATGTAAGTTTAAATGCAGTCAACTGTAAATCTGTACTTTCTTCTGTATCACCAAACAACCGATCACCGACAACAGTGAAGCCCGCTGCAGACAAATGAGAGCGAATTTGATGCTTACGCCCGGTTTCTATTTCAACCTGAACTAATGATCGATTATTCTTTTCGTCATATTGCAATAAAGAAACATGTGAAACTGCGGCTTTGTTGTCAATTTTATTACGATACGTCACAGTTTCAGACGGAAACTCTCCATGCACAATAACTTTATATTCTTTATTTATTTTTTTCAGCTTAAATAAATCAGCCAGTAAAGTGGCCATTTTTTTCTTATGTGCAATGAGAATCAAACCGGAAGCAAAGCGATCTAGTCGATGAATTATAAAAGCAGGTCGTTGAGGTTCTAAATGTTGTTCAACCCAACGATTAATTGCACAATGATCACCCCATTTACTTCCCTGTGACAACATACCACGAGGTTTATACCAGACACTGTATTCACCTTCGTCTGCAATAAGAAGAGCATTATCAACATTTTGATTAAGCACTGTTGAATCAAAATAAAAATGAAGTTTTGTGCCAGAATGTAATTTTTTACTTTGACGGCGTAAACGATGAGTGCCTTTTTTATCTGTTACCCACACAGCACCTTTTTGCATAGCCTGTTTTATTTTCTGTTTAGATAAACCACTTTCTACTGCCAGCAGTTCAACTGGATTTTCAGCATCCTTAATAATATCGATGTGATATTCATTACGTTCAGAAGACAAGACAATCTCGCTATAATTTAAATATAATTTATAAGTAAGCATTATACTTAATCGATAAAAAAAGGCGACATATGAACTATGCCGCCAAACGGAGAAAACCAGGTTCCAAATAAGTTAATTATTTTTTAAATGTGTAATTTTTAGCTGCACCTTGTTTTTGAATAGCCAATGAGACGGCTTCATTCACAGTAGCTGGACTCGGCGCTCCCATTTCTTGTTTCTTCTCGGCTACATATTTATTCCGTTTACTGGTTAACTTAATGATTTCTTCCTTTATTTTTATACGTTCCTGCGCTTTATTTTGTATAAAATCCTTACGTTTACTCTTGGGCAGTTCTCGCAGGTCTTCTGACAATTCATTCTCATTCAGTTTATCGAGATCAGCTTTTCCAGTTGATACTGCATCAACCAAATCCCAGTTTGAATTGTCATACATTGATGAAACTTTTGCTTCCACACGTTTAGATAATAATCCTGAAGAAATTGATTTGCTTTTATCATCCTGAACTTTTTGACGTTGGGATTTTACACGTCCTTTTGCGCCATAAGGTATATATGTTTTATTCAACTCTTCATTTAACTTTGCAATTTGTTTATCTTGCGGCGCATTAAAATGTGCGATTTTATGGTTATGATCAATACTCATAAACTCACCACCAGCTAAAAATGCTCCATCTTTCCAGCCCGAATTAGCACCTTGTTGCAGATTTCCTGCATGAATAGTATTAACAGTAATGCCTTTTTGTTTAGCCATAACAATTGCATTTTTATAAAGAATCGGTCCCTGAGTAAAAGGTTCATTTCCGGCAATAAATATGGCTTTAATATCACCATCAGAATTACTCCAGGGTAGATCTGCCACTGCAGTTTTAATAACATAACCACAATATTCATTACCGCCGCTGGTCGTTAAAGAGAAAAGTGCTTCAGATACTTCATCTAATTCACCGGTTAACCCTGTTACTTTACGAATGTATCCATTACTTGCAGATAAGCGGTTGTTTCCATACTCATAAACAGCAACTTCCAATGTGGGTTTCAAACCATTTTGCTCTGCTTTGGAAAATTCATTAACTATTTGCCATAATTGGTTTCGTGTTTGATCAAGTAATCCATTCATACTACTACTTGTATCAAGCAAAATAGCCAGCTGAATTTTAGGCCTGTCATTTAAATTAACATTAATCGTGGCACCGGCCGTTTTCTGAAAATACGGATAAAAAACGACAACGACTGCTGTAATAACAAAAATACCAATAGTAAAAAATTTATTTTTCATGTTCACATCCTCCATAGGACTAATTACTTACTGTTAATGAGTTTAGATACCGCTATTTCAGCGGTGTGATAAGCAGATTCAAACCTGTCATCTTCAGCTTGAATAATGTATTCGGCTTTTCTTTTCTCAATAAAGTTTTTTGGAATAAAGACAAACAAGGCCTGCACCAAAAAGAAACACCAGAATGTTAAAAACAAACTGCCTGAAACAGACCAGGACCAGATTGCAATCAGCAAACTAAACCCGGTTAACGATAAATCAATTAACACTGAAAAAATGCTGTTGTAAAAATATAAAGAACGCATCAACCAAATCATTAACAGTTGAATTACGATATACAGAAGTAATGAAGAAACAAAAACCAGAGAAAATAATGTAACCACAAACCAGACTGACATAACGGTAACCCGTCCGGTACGATCTTTACTGCGTAAAAACAAATACAAAATGTAAAAAAATGAAAGCCCAGCCACTAATAATCGAAACAGTTCTCCACCAAAAAACAAAGGGGACATTGTAGTAAACAGTACCGCTACAGCAATGCTGCTTATTAATGCAATACCTGTTCCTTCAATAAATGTTGCTTTTTTCATGATATTCTCCTTGCTTGCTTTTCTCGCAATAACGCTATTTCAATCTCATCTTCCTTAATAATCATGCTTGAATTAAAATGTGAATTTGAGAAACATTCATCTCCAATCGTTTGAGCTTCTTCATTAACAAATAACTCAAGTTTTTGCTGCATAACGGTTAATCGCGTTTTATTTTCATTAATACGAGAAGTTAACTCAGTTATTTTTTTATCCATTGTGCTAAATTTATATTTTAAGTGCTTTTCATAACGTTGCATTTCAATTTTTCTTTTAATCTGACTTCGAGCAAGATCGGTTTCATTTGATTCAAAACAAATATCTAATTCCTGATTAATTTGTTTAACATCTTTGTCTAACTCGTTTATTTTTCCTTCAATTTGTAAATATTCATTTTTTAATAGTTTTAATTGATGGGAATCACTATAAATGTTTTCTTTCATTTCACGTAAAGCTTGCTTTAACAGCACATCAGGTTCTTCAATGCGATCTAAAACTGCATTAAAATCTGCACGAAAAAGTCGACTAATTCGAGTTATTAATGCCATAATTATTGCCTCGCTTAATTTTGTTACTTAACCCATACCGCCTGATAAAATATTCAGATGATGCTCAATATCCAGGAAAAGTTTAGGTTGAAAAAGCTAATAACTGTAGACTACTTTATGTAAAACAGTTGCAGAGAAATTTACCTAAACTTTACATAAAAACTGCATCACATCAGACTTAAAACTGGTAGTCTAATGAACACTATGTCAAGTAAAGCAAACATTTTGATTATTGAAGACGAAGAAGCGATCCGGACAGGATTGGTTGATGTACTGATCTACCATGGTTTTACAACGGACGCGGCAGCGGACGGAAATACCGGACTGGACAAAGCGCTTAGTGGAAAATATGACTTGATTCTTCTGGATGTCATGTTACCGGGAATGGATGGTTTTGCCGTTTGCGAACATATTCGTAAAGAAGATCGTGAACAACCCATTATTATGCTGACCGCAAAAACCAGTGACGAAGATATAATTCAGGGCTTACAACTCGGCGCAGATGATTATGTCGCCAAACCATTTTCTATTGCTCAACTTATTTTACGTATTGAGGCAGTATTAAGACGTTCAGGTTTAACTCATGAAACCGACCATATTATAAAGCTCAATAATACAAAACAAGACCATCAAATAAAAATAGATACTCGAAATTTATCTGCAACAAAGAATAATCAAGACATCCATTTCACCCGGCGTGAAATGGATATTTTAGTTTACCTGTACAATCATGCTGATCGTCCGGTGCCCCGGGATGAATTGCTCAATAAGCTTTGGGGCTATGCAAAAAATCTGGATCTGGAAACACGTACAGTTGATATTCACATTGCTAAATTACGTCGAAAAATTGAAAAAATTTCCGCTAAACCAGATTACCTTGTAACAATTCGGGGCGCAGGATACAGGTTGATGGTGGAATAAATGTTGAGAAATACACTATCAACATGGAATAAAACAAGGTTACGTTTTATATTAATCGTATTTTTCTTTGCGCTGGCAATACCTGCTGCAATATTGATAAAACAAGCGTACAGCCAGTTAAAATGGGAAGCATTTCATCATTATCGATTACAGGCGGAAGAACTAACAAAACGAATTGATACCCGCTTCATGGAATTTGTTGAAACTGAAAGCGCACGCTCATTTACTGATTATTCTTTTCTTAATATAGCAGGAACATCAAAATCAAATTTTATCCAGCGTTCTCCCCTATCCGCCTTCCCAGTCGATTCAAAGTTCCCGGGGATAATAGGATATTTCCAGGTTGATAACCTTGGCCAGTTCACATCACCTTTATTGCCCTCCAGTTTGTCTGAGCAATATTCAGATAATGAAAATTATGACATTTCATCTAACGAAAAAATAGAACGGCAAAAAATCCATAACCAGATATATCAAATATTAAGTAAAAATAAACTTGTCAATAAACCCTCCCTGCAAATAACACAAAATAAAACGGTACAACCTTTGGTTACTGGAAAACCTGCAACACTCAGCAGATCTTCTTCACAAGAACAAAAAACCGCACCTTTAAAAAAGATCCAACAACGTGGCGATAAAGATAAAAAGCTTGAATTGAGTGAAAAAGGTATTATTGCTAAAATCGAAAATGAAAAACCAGGCTCAACTAGTCTCGCTCCACAAGCTGCTTTTGATGATTTGCAAAGCCGACAAGACTATAGCTTAGAGCAAACTATTGATACCTCTGAAAGCTCAGGCCTGGTAGAAAACCTTAAGCTAAAAAAAGATTACCAGGAAAAATTAAAGGAAACTAAAAAACAGTTAAAAAATTCTTTTGTTAAAAAAGAGAAACGTAACCTGAGAAAAGAAAGTAATGTTTTGCCTGCTTTTCCAGCTGCCGCGAAAAAAAGAAAAAACAAGTCTCGTAAAAAGAATAGCCGCTTACGTGTAAACATGTTTGAAAGCGAAATTGATGCTTTTGAATTCAGCCGGCTTGAAAGCGGTCATTTTGTGCTATATCGAAAAGTCTGGCGCAATGGCCAGCGTTACATTCAGGGTTTAATGATCAAACCTGATTTTTTTATTGAAAATGTTATTAGCAAATCATTTTATAAAACCAACGTTTCAAACGCAACCAACCTTACTGTCGCCTATAAAGGCAACATATTGTCAACATTGCATAATCTGTCATCAAATCAATCATATTCAAATATGAGAGCATTAAAAGAAGATGAGAATTTACAAGGAACATTATTATTACAAAAAAAGTTATCCACTACACTGGATCAAATTGAACTTATTTTCAGTATTAATAATTTACCCACCGGACCTGGCGCTGTTGTCATTAACTGGCTATCCATTATTCTGCTGTTAATTTTATGTGGTGGTTTTTTTATTTTGTACATTCTTGGTCTAAAACAACTAACCCTGGCAAGGCAACAACAGGATTTTGTTTCCGCAGTCAGTCATGAACTTAAAACACCCTTAACCTCAATTCGCATGTATGGTGAAATGTTGCGCGAAGGCTGGGTCACAGAAGAAAAACGTAAAACGTATTACGATTATATTTATGATGAAAGTGAACGTCTGACACGATTAATCAATAATGTATTACAACTGGCCAGAATGACCCGAAATGAATTACCCGTTGATTTAAAGCCTTATACCATAGCAGAATTAATCGATACTGTTCGCTCAAAAATAAGCTCTCAGGTCGAACGTGCAGAATTTAAATTAAACCTTATATGCGATGAAACAATTACAGAAAAGACACTACTGGCTGATGTGGACTACTTCACTCAGATAATTATTAACCTGGTTGATAATGCGATCAAGTTTTCGGCAAAATCAGAAAAACGCCAAATAGATATTCAGTGTCAAATTCTTCGTAGTAATAAAATTCAATTCACTATTCGAGACTATGGTCCCGGCGTAAACAAAGATCAAATGCGGAAAATATTTCACCTTTTTTACCGTTCGGAAAATGAATTAACCCGTGATACTGTCGGTACAGGTATCGGTCTGTCCCTGGTCAAACAACTGGTTAAAACCATGCAGGGTGAAATAGATGTTATCAACAAAGAGCCGGGGGTCGAATTTCAAATTACATTTAACGCCATCTAGATTTATTTTATTAAAATTATGCACTAATTAACAAAACAATTTTCACCCACATTGAAAGCAAAACAAAACCTGCTGCCGCAAAAGCAAACAAACGATGTAAAACATGATTATAAGTTATATGAATATAAGAGTGTAAATATCTTAGTACAACAAAAGCCCACGCATGAATAATAAAATACTCAACACTCTGATTTAAAACAATTGCAATAATACAGGCAATATAAAATAAAACAGGTAATTCTAATAAGTTACTATAATTGTGCCCTGCAGCAACCATTGTATCTGATTCTTCCCCGCCTTTATTTAGCTTAAAATATCGCGGTGAAATTTTACGTGCACGTACTGCCTTGGTACGCAACACCAGTAATAAATACATGACAAAAAAAGTCAAAAAAACCAAAGCGACCATTGGATAAACTATCGATAATATTTGCACTCTATTACATCCTGTAACTTTTTAAAAAAATATATTAACCGGTAACACGGACTTAATCAATTCACTAATATTATCAAACGTTTTTTCACGATAACTGTTTTTCCGATAAAGCATTCCTATACGACGGTTCGGTTTTGGATCGCTAAATTCAATATATCGAATCACATCTGCTTTCGTTACTCTTGCTGGAACAGCTAATTCAGGTATTAATGTCATCCCCACTCCTTCGCCTACCATGTGACGTAATGTTTCCAGACTGGTGGCATGATACTGACCTTGTTCTTTTACACCTGCTAATAAACACACATCCAAAACATGTCCCCGTAAACAATGCCCCTCTTCAAGTAACAATAATTCCTGGCCAGCAAGATCTCCCAGGTTAACCTGTTTCTTTTTAGCCAGGTTATGATCTTTTTTTACCGCCAGACGAAAAGGTTCTCTATACAAATCAAGCTCTGTGAATCCATGCTTTTCAACAGGTAAAGTTAAAATAAGAAAATCCAGCTCAGCATTTTGTAACTTATCCAGCAAAATATTTGTTTGATATTCATAAAGCCATATCTTTAATTTTTTAAAATGTTTATTTAATTGCGGCATGATAATTGGCAATAAATACGGCGCAATTGTAGGAATAATACCAACACGCACATCCCCTACCATAGGATCATGAAAATAATTTGCGACATCTTTTATCGCGCTGACTTCTGTCAACACGGTACGGGCATGTCTAACCACGGCTTGCCCTGCCTCTGTCATGGAAACCTGGCGATTATTTCTCTCTACCAATAAAACGCCCAATTCTTGTTCCAGTTTTTTTAACTGGCCGCTCAAAGTTGGCTGGCTAACAAAACAACGTTCCGCCGCCCGATGAAAATGACGTTCCTCATCAACGGCTATCAGATATTCCAGTTCCCTTATGTTCATGTACACCTCTAATCATATCTCCCACCAATAATAGGAATTACCTATCATAATAGTAGAAATAAACGATTTTATCAATCAATCGGATGCGTAGATAATGCTCACGTGTTCAAGGCAAAGCCTTACAACTTGATTAATAAAATACCAGGAGAAAACAATGGAAAATCATCAAGGTCAAAACGTTCCACAAGTTACATTCCGTACTCGTGATAATCACGAATGGGTCGATGTCTCAACAGATGCTATCTTTAAAGATAAAACTGTTATTGTATTTTCATTACCCGGTGCATTCACCCCAACATGTTCATCAACCCATGTACCACGCTACAATCAATTAGCACCTACCTTTAAACAGCACGGTGTTGACGATGTTATTTGTATGGCAGTGAATGATGCCTTTGTGATGAACGAATGGAAAAAAGAGCAGCATGCAGACAATGTCACTTTTATTCCGGATGGAAATGGTGACTTCAGTGAAGGCATGGGCATGTTAGTTGACAAGGAAGAGCTTGGTTTTGGTAAACGTTCATGGCGTTACTCTATGCTGGTTAAAAATGGTGTCATTGAAAAAATGTTCATAGAACCAAACAAACCGGATGATCCATTTGAAGTGTCCGATGCGGATACCATGTTGGACTACATTGCACCAACAGCTGAAAAACCAAAAGATGTCACTATCTTTACCCGTGAAGGCTGTGAATATTGTGTTCGTGCAAAAGGAATGTTGAATGATGCTGGCTTACAGTACGAAGAACTGGTTTTGAACCGTGACTATACTGAAGCGACTATCCGTGCAGTTTCAGGCATGTCCACAGTACCACAAATATTTATCAATGGTGATTACATTGGTGGTTCTGAAGATTTGGAACACTACTTATCACAAAGCAAAGCAGCATAATAAAAGAGGCATACTTATAAAAAGTATGCCTCTTTTTTCTTTTTATGATTATAAATTAAAAACAGTAAGATCCAGCTTGCCATTTTTCATCGGTGGACACCAAAAATAAGAACCTGTAATAGGTTTGGTAAAATTAAAAAGTGCATCCTGAATGCCATCATCATGACCTAACATTTTTTTCAGTATCGCTTCAAACGCATCAAATGATTTTCCAAAAGAAACAAATATTAATCCTCCACTCATACCTTCTATCCAGGGCATTGAACGACGCATCATAAAAGCTTCCGGCTCAAAACTTTCCTGAGCACTACGTTTTACATGGGCAGATTCCGGTGCCTCATCAAACTCTTCATTATCACTAACATGACGCCCAATCGAATTATCTTTTTCCTCTTCGCTCATTAAATCCAGCATAACAAAATCATGAACCCACTGTTGTACCGCGACAAAACTACTCCCATCCAGTCCTTCACCTTGCTCTTGAATAATGGCCGCTTTAATCGCTTCATTACCCTGTGGATTTTCAGTCCCATCTTCATAACCACTTAAGTCACGGTTACTATCATATTGACAACCTTCAACCACATCTGACAATTCAAATGCAGAAGCCAGTAACTCTTCCAACATTCTCGAGCGGTGTAATAATTCACCACGATCATCACCACGTAACCACAACCATAAAGCGTAAGGTGTCGAAGGAATATCAATACCTGGTGCAGTACTCACCGGCATATTATGTAAACCAGTAATGTTAGTATCGAGAGCCATCATTAAAGACAAACCAAAACCAACAACGACTGATTCTCCATCAACAAACCTTTTCAGCTCATCAAGAGTGTCTTTTGCCACTTCAACATCAACTAAATTAAATGACATGTAACGAGCAAGGTGAGTTTCATCTGACAAAATTCCACTTTGAACTGTTTTCATTTTTTCTCTCCATTTTCATATTTTGAGTGTAAACCTGTAATACACTAATCTTAAATCACTTAACGAAGATTATAACTAAGAAATGTAACAAAACGTACAGACCTGCTACGCCAAAATAACTATATTAAATTCAATATTGGCGAAATTAAACATAACTTTTAGTGTCAATAATTATATGCAGGAATCTACCATGGAAAATGAATTAACCACTCCGTTTTTAAAAGCCTATCGAGGTAGTTTTACTTCTATGATGCGTTGGCCACATTTAGATGATTTTTGGTCAGTGTTAGATCAACAGGCTGATGATAGCTGGTACATTTACGCCGTGGGTGAGCAACCTCCTGAAAAGACAGTAACTAAAAATAAACTCTTATCTTTTATCAAAGAAATTAATATTTTGCTGCACAATGATCATAAAGAAGATTATTGTGGCATTGTTTATGTTGACAATAAAACGACGCCTACATTTATAAAAATATACGATCCAAATAACCTCGGAGTCTCTTGCGGTTTTAGTGATAACCCACCTTTACCCGGATGGATCATATCAAAACTGCAACCAATCGAATTGGAATTCGCTTTAAACCCAGCTAACAACCGACGTCGTTGGTGGAAACGACTATTTCAATAACGAAAAAATTATTAACAATTTCACTACAGTAGAAACAAAAAATTGTCGGGAACAATTTTTCATGAGTGTAGTGAACCTGAAAGGTGGAGGGCAGGATGCCCAGCATAAAAAAAGCTCACGTAAAAACGTAAGCCTTTGTTTTGTATGGTGCGCCTGGCACGATTATTCGCTTCGCTCACCCCTTCGGGGCCGCCTTCGCAAGCTCAGTCGTTCAACATACTTCCAGTATGTTATCGAACGTGCTGTTTATAATTTGTCGCACGTTCAAATTATACAAAACGCGAACAAATAAAAAAGCCTCCACAAGGAGGCTTTTTTGTTTGTATGGTGCGCCTGGCACGATTCGAACGTGCGACCGCTCGGTTCGTAGTGGCTAATAGTATTATTTAGCCTTTTAATTTCAATAACTTAAAAGTCCCGCTCTCACCCTACATTTCGCGAAAATACGCCCAAACTCGCCTAGAATATATTTAACTCTACGAAATAATCACGTATAGTTTGGTACTTATATTAGAAAATATTAAAATTCTTAGTAAAAATACAACAAACATGGAAGTCCAACATGAAATTAAGTTTTTATAGAATATTTGCTTCATTTTTGCTCATTTTTTTTTCCGCAGTTATTTGCGCAGATACAACAAAATACATAACCGAGCTTTCTGAACTATCCCCATTAAGGAAAATGCAGTTTAACCACATCAAGACATTGATTGATAGTGGGAAATATAGAAATAAAGATGTCATTTTAAGTCAGACTAATAGATTTATTAAGAATCAACCTAATTTTCTTCCTATTTATATTCAGCAAGTAAGATATATAACTAGAACAGATTGGCATTATGAAACGAAGCCTAAAATATTATGGAAGAAAGCTGAATCTATCCTCCTTGATACTAAAATTAAGGAGCCAAACTATTTTAAAACTTATGACATGCTCGCTTTTGTTTATTTCAATCAAAATAGGTTCGGCGAATCAGAGGCGGAAAATAATACAGCATTAATATTAAATCCGGAAGATCCTTGGGCCAATATCCAGGCAGCCCAAATTAATATTAAGTTTAATAAACTTCAAGAAGCCAAAAAAATAATTTCAAAACTATTAAATAAACATTATAAAGATAAACGAATTACTATTTTTAGTGTTCGTCTTTTAAAAGAAATTAATTCAAAACAAGCTCCAACAATCACACGAGAAATATTTGCTGATTTTTTAAGAAGCACTAATGTTTCTAAAAATGAGTTAGTAAATTTCACAAATGAAACCATATCGGAATTTGGAATCAATAGTCAGTTATTATATGCAAGCAATATATTAATCAATTATCTGCTTAAGCTTGATAAAGAACATGTGCCAACAAAGTTATTACTTGCAGATTACTATTTAGCTCTTGGATATCAATACACAAATGGACTTAGAACAATACACAATGAAAAGGCATTAACTGAAGCTAAAAATGTATTGTTAAGCATCAAAAGAAAAAATAATTTAAACCCTGAAATTTATTCAAAATTAGCAGGTGTTTTTTTCAGTGAAAATAATCTTGAGGGGATGGCTGCAATATTAAATGAAGCCAAAAATAAACAAATAAGGTCTTCATCTTTAATTAACCTAGGAGCAAGCTTCTTCGCTTATCAAAGAAATTATAAAAAAGCTATTCCAATGTATAATTCATTATTAAAAAAAGAAGATCGTTATGCGCCTGAAGCAGAAAGCGGCTTACTTTTTATTTATCGTAAAAATGGCAATATAAATAAAGCTGAAGAAATTTACACCCGAAGAATCAAACAAAATCCATCGTCTGCATATGATCATGGAAACTATGCTACTTTTTTACTAAATAATAAAGGCGAAATCGATTCTGCAATAAATCAAGCTGAAAAAGCTATACAAATAATGGATTACGGTATTGCTAGAACAACGTTAGCAGCTGCATATTATGCAAAATGGGCAACCTTGCCGCCCAACGATCAAAGTGCATCAATTTATTACAAAAAAGCAAATAAACTACAGCCCAATGTTAATAGGATAAAAGGATATTGCGGGAAATATTGTAAACTGATTTTTACAAAAGTAGAAAATATCTATAAGAATACTACAACCTATAAATAAAACTAAAATTTACATGCTTATAAAGGTAAACCCATGAAGGCCATTGGATCAGCATGGGACACCATTACTGTAAAAGAAAACACTACAATTTCGCTACAGTAGAAACAAAAAAGGCTCACGCGTTAACGTAAGCCTTTGTTTTGCATGGTGCGCCTGGCACGATTCGAACGTGCGACCGCTCGGTTCGTAGCCGAGTACTCTATCCAACTGAGCTACAGGCGCTCTTTGAAGCTGCGAACTATACATGGATATCTGCTGGATTCCAATGATTTTAGTGCATAAAACGTGATGGTGAAGAAGGCTAAATAAACGCTGAAATTTGAGCGTGGTGGAGGGATTGTAGGGCACTTCCCTGTGCCCTATCCTGCGGATTCGCTACGCTCACAAAAAATCGTTCCTGACGATTTTTTCAAACCACCTTTTATTTATATCGAGGGTTCGAATACCTCAAGCCAGTGATAAATAAAAAAGCCCCCTGAAAGATCTCAGGGGGCTTTTTTATTTATGGCGGAGAAGGAGGGATTCGAACCCTCGATAGGGATAAACCTATACACCCTTAGCAGGGGCGCGCCTTCAGCCACTCGGCCACTTCTCCAGTATTCAACGAGCGCAAGGATACTGAAGGACAAAGCCGAGGTAAAGCCTTTATAACGCTATTCGCTTATTTTTATTCCTCGTTGCCAGATTGTTTGCTTTCATTCTGGATACGCTCATAAATTTCTTCACGATGAACAGAAATTTCACGCGGGGCATTAACACCAATACGAACCTGGTTACCTTTAACACCGAGGACGGTCACGGTTACTTCATCACCGATCATGAGCGTTTCACCGACACGTCTCGTTAAAATCAACATACTTTTTACTCCTCAAACAATAAATCTTTAATTACAGTTCCTTCTGTGTCCCTGAGAATTACTCTTCTGTGACACGCTCGACCTTTATATCGACTTAAAACAAAGAAACTTTACACAAATCTTTAAATTCTTAACATTCAGTGATATTTGGTTATATAGTATCCAAAACCCTCTAATTCAACCCAACCTCTTCCAGGCCAAATTCTGCATGCAAAGCACGCACACCCAATTCCAGGTATTTTTCATCAACCACAACCGAAATTTTGATTTCTGAGGTTGAAATCATACGAATATTAATGCCTTCATCAGCCAAAGCTTTAAACATTTGACTGGCGATCCCTGCATGAGAGCGCATACCTACGCCAACCAGGGAAATTTTCACAATAGCATTGTCACCAACAACCTCACGAGCAGCCAGTTCTTTTGCTGTTTTATTCAAAATGTCTAAAGCACGTTCATAATCATTGCGGTGCACAGTGAAGGTAAAATCAGTTGTACTATCCGCAGCAACATTCTGGATAATCATGTCAACTTCGATATTAGCGTCACCAATGGCTCCCAAAATGCTATGCGCCACACCGGGTTGATCAGGCACACCTAATATAGTGAGCTTGGCTTCATCACGATTAAAGGCGATTCCTGAAATGGCTGCCTGTTCCATATTCTCTTCCTCATAAGTAATCAGCGTGCCAGGGCCTTCTTTAAACGACGAAAGCACACGTAATTTCACATTATATTTACCGGCAAATTCCACTGCGCGAATTTGCAGCACTTTTGAACCTAAACTGGCCATTTCCAGCATTTCTTCAAAAGTAATTTTTTCCAGCCGACGCGCATCAGATACTACTCGGGGATCAGTGGTATATACACCATCAACATCAGTATAAATCTGACATTCATCCGCTTTTAAGGCCGCCGCCAAGGCAACAGCGGTGGTATCTGAGCCACCACGACCTAACGTGGTGATGTTGCCATGCTCATCCTGCCCCTGAAAGCCCGCAACAATAACAATACGACCTTTATCCAAATCAGCACGGATTTTGGCTTCATCAATATCCAGAATACGGGCTTTAGTATGTGCGCTATCGGTTAAAATATGTACTTGTGAACCGGTATACGAGCGCGCATCGCAACCGCGCTCTTTTAACGCCATACCAAGCAAAGCGATGGTTACCTGCTCACCGGTTGAGACTAAAACGTCATACTCGCGCGGATCGGGGTTATCTGAGATTTGATGAGCCATCTCAACCAGACGGTTAGTTTCACCACTCATAGCTGATACGGCCACCACCACATCATGTCCGGCTTTTCTCGCGGCGATCAAACGCTCAGCGACATTTTCGATTTTTTCAACCGAGCCGACCGATGTACCACCATATTTTTGAACAATTAAAGCCATGATTTACCCACGCAAAAAGGACGCAAATTAAACACTAATTTGTCTCAAATATAAAGAGAAAGGCTCGAAAAAGGTAGCGAAATTAAAGCCAGAAGGATATTTAGTCGAAATTTCAGGGTTTAAGCCGTTTGTCTTTGCACCCAATCCACAACACTTTTTAATGCAGCAGATAACTTTTCAGGTTGATCACCACCCGCTTGTGCCATATCAGGTCGACCACCGCCTTTGCCTCCAATCTGACTAGCAACAGAATTCACCAGGTCACCGGCTTTAATTTTACTGATCGCATCTTTGCTCACCCCGGCAACCAAACTTACTTTTTTACCATTAACCGCAGCAAGCACAATCGCTGATGTACCGAGTTTATTTTTCAACTGATCTAAGGTATCGCGTAATGTTTTAACATCTGCACCTTCAAGATTAACCGCTAAAACATTAATACCATTCACCTCAACCGCTTGTGAAGACAAATCAGAGCCCTGACTACTCGCCAACTTACCTTTAAGTTGCGCAAGCTCTTTTTCTAAAGAACGGTTTTTATCTATTAACTGGCTAACACGATTCGATATATCATCACGACTACCTTTTAACATAGCCGTTATTTCAGCTAACTGATTTTCACCTTTATCAGCCCAGTCTAAAGCATGCTCAGCCGTGACCGCTTCAATACGACGTACACCTGCAGCAACACCACTTTCACTAATAATCTTAAACAAACCGATATCACCGGTATGTGATACGTGAGTACCACCACAAAGCTCGACTGAAAATTCACTCATACTCAGCACGCGAACTTCATCACCGTATTTTTCTCCAAACAAGGCCATTGCACCACTGGCTTTAGCTTCATCCGGTGTCATGATTTTGGTATCAACAAGATGATTTAAACGTATATGCTGGTTGACTAAATACTCAACCTCTCTTAACTGCTCTGCCGATATCGGTTCTGGATGTGAAAAATCAAAACGCAAACGCTCAGCCTGAACTTGTGAACCTTTTTGTGTCACATGCTCGCCCAAAACAGTACGTAATGCGGCATGCAGTAAATGTGTTGCTGAATGATTAGCAACAATCGCCTGACGACGTTCACTATTAACTTGTGCATGAACCGTGTCGCCGACTTTTAATGCCCCATGCAACACTTCACCGTAATGACCAAAGACAGCAGCACCCTGCTTTTGAGTATCAATCACTTCAAATTCTGTTTTACCACAAGTTAATAATCCACTATCACCTACCTGACCACCCGACTCGGCGTAAAAAGGTGTTTGTTCTAACACTAACATTGCCGTTTGATTTTTTTCTATTTGATTAACTTCTTTACCGTCAACATAAATTGCAGCAATTTTTGACTGGCCTTCTAAATGTTCATAACCGGTAAAATCTGTTTCACCTTCAATATCCAAAGTACCCTCATAATGACCACCGAAAGTACTTGCAGCACGCGCGCGTTCGCGTTGTGCTTCCATGGCTTTTTCAAAACCGCTCATATCCAGAGTTAGATTGCGTTCACGTGCAATATCATTGGTTAAATCTGCGGGAAAACCGTAAGTATCATAAAGTTTAAAAACAACTTCACCGGGAATTTCTTTGCCTTTCATATCACTAATAGCTTGCTCTAAAATAGCCATGCCATTTTCCAGCGTTTCAGCAAAACGATCTTCTTCCTGATGTAATGCTTTCTCAACTTTCGCTTGTGCGTCTTTTAACTCAGGATACGCTGCACCCATTTCTTTTACTAAAGGTTTAACTAATTTATAAAAGAAAGCATCTTTTTGACCGAGGTTATTACCATGGCGAAGTGCTCGACGAATAATACGACGCAAAACATAACCGCGACCTTCATTTGAAGGCAAGACACCATCAACAATAAGAAAGCTACAGGAGCGAATATGATCAGCAATAACTTTTAAAGAATTATTATTTTTATCTTTACAGTTCGTTTCTTTTGCAACAGCATTTATCAGGTTTTGGAATAGATCAATATCATAATTACTATGACCATTTTGCATAATCGCAGCAAGCCGTTCCAGTCCCATGCCGGTATCAACCGAAGGTTTTGGTAATGGATTTAATATTCCACTTTTATCACGATCATATTGCATGAACACAAGGTTCCAGATTTCAATGTAGCGATCACCATCTTCTTCCGGAGTTCCCGGTGGACCACCGGCAATATCTTCACCATGATCATAAAAAATTTCAGAACAAGGACCACAAGGGCCAGTATCTCCCATTGACCAGAAGTTATCACTTTCGTATTTTTTGCCGCCTTTTTTATCACCAATGCGGGTCAAACGATCTTTATCGATCTCTATTTCGTTTAACCAGATATCTGCAGCCTCATCATCACTCTCATATACAGTAATCCAGAGTTTTTCTTTAGGCAGCTGTAAAACTTCAGCTAAAAAAGTCCAGGCATAGTTAATCGCTTCACGTTTAAAATAATCCCCAAAACTAAAATTACCTAACATTTCAAAAAAGGTATGGTGACGCGCGGTATAGCCAACATTTTCTAAATCATTATGTTTGCCGCCGGCACGGACACAACGTTGCGATGACGTTGCACGCACATAATTGCGTTTATCCTGACCAAGGAAAACATCTTTAAACTGAACCATACCTGCATTAGTAAACAGCAAGGTAGGATCATTGCCGGGCACCAGTGAACTGGAAGGAACTATTTCATGCCCGTGATCTTTAAAAAAATCTAAAAAAGCTTGTCGTAACTGGGCGCTGGTTTTAATACTGGTTTTCATGTTTCTATTTTTACTTTTATGTTTAATTACATCTGGCTTTAATTAGTCATCGTTATCACGCATCGCATAACGAATCTGCTCGCTTGAAAAGCCCCTTGATTGTAAAAAGCGATTTTGTCGTACTTTTACCTTTAAATCCAAGGGAAATTCCGAACCATATTTTTTAAGATATACGGCTTGCGCATTTTTACACCACAAGACATTACGCTCATCCAAAAACGTCTCGATCATAGCATCACTGATGCCCTTTTGGCGTAATTCTGCACGAATTTTTAAGGGACCAGAGCCTCTGTTGGCGCGCTGATGAATAAAAGCCTCGGTAAAACGCTCATCACTTAATAAATCTTGATCGGTTAAACGTACCAGAGCAGCTGAAATATCGTCAGCTTCATATACTTCCTTAGCCAGGAGTTTTTGGAATAATTCATGGGTCGCATGTTCACGGCGGGATAAATAATCCATTGCCGCGACACGGATTGTTCGGGTTGGTTTTGCCATTTAGATGACCATTAAAATTTATTCCCTCCCCTTGATGGGGAGGGAACAAAAATCAAAATACTACAATTAAGCTTCTACTAACTCTTCTTCCTCTGCACCTTTTTCAGGTTTAACCTCTTTCGCTTTAGCCTTTTCTTCGGCTATTTCTTCTTCTGGCATATCTGTCGGCAACATAATAGTGCGTACTTTTGCTTCAATTTCCTGTGCCATCTCAGGATGTTCCTTCAGGTAATTACGCACATTATCTTTACCCTGACCAATACGATCACCGTTATAGCTATACCAGGCACCGGCTTTATCAACAATGTCACACTTCACACCTAAATCAATAATCTCGCCTTCACGTGAAATACCTTCACCATACAGCAAGTCAAACACAACTTGTTTAAACGGTGGAGCAACCTTGTTTTTCACCACTTTAACCCGGGTTTCATTACCTAAAATTTCATCCCCTTTTTTGATTGCACCGATACGACGAATATCCAAACGGACTGAGGCATAAAATTTCAATGCGTTACCACCTGTTGTGGTTTCAGGATTACCAAACATGACACCAATTTTCATCCGTAACTGGTTAATAAAAATAACCATGGTGTTACTCTTTTTGATATTGGCCGTTAATTTGCGTAAAGCTTGCGACATTAAACGGGCTTGCAATCCCATGTGTGAATCACCCATGTCACCTTCAATTTCTGCTTTTGGGGTTAACGCGGCAACCGAATCAATAACAATGACATCAACCGCTGCTGAACGAACCAGCATATCGGTAATTTCTAAAGCTTGTTCACCGGTATCAGGCTGAGAGACCAGCAACTCATCCACATCAACACCCAATTTTGCGGCATAAACAGGATCCAATGCATGCTCGGCATCAACAAATGCACATGTACCACCGAGTTTTTGCATCTCGGAAACCACATGCAAAGTCAGAGTCGTTTTACCCGATGATTCAGGTCCATAAATTTCAACAACACGACCACGTGGTAAGCCACCTACTCCCAACGCAATGTCCAGACCCAGGGAACCGGTTGATACCGACTCAATATCACGAAAAGCAGTGCCATCGCCCATCTTCATGACCGAACCTTTACCAAATTGCTTTTCAATTTGGCCAAGTGCTGCTGCCAATGCTTTTTTCTTACCTTCGCTCATATCCGCCATCTTTATTCTCCCATTCAGTATTTTTAAGTTTGTTCTTTTAATTTGTTACTGCATTACTGCGGTATGAATCTACTTTAGGCTATACTTTTCACTATGTCAATACTTTTTACCACCTAACTATAAAATACCACTTAGTATTTTATATGAGCTAATCTTTTATAGCATGTATAATAAAAGGGTCTTTAATTAGACGCGTCATTCCCGCGTGCTTTAAGCGGGAATCCAGTGATTTAACTATGGATTCCGGCTCGCACTTTGCTTGGCCGGAATGACGGTTATCGATAAAAATAACCTGGAGACTGTTATGGCAGTTGATCAATCTGTAAACGGCATAAAGCGCGCCACTCAGCAGCGCCTGCAATATATTGAGCTCATGGCGTATTACACCGGTGTGGTCACTCGTAGTGATGTGGCCAAAGCGTTTGGCATTTCTGATGCAGCTGCAACCAAAGATCTTAAGTTTTACAGCCAAATTGCCCCGGATAACCTTATTTATAAGCATAATGTCTTTGGTTTTGTGCCGAGTAATCGTTTTGCAGAAGTATTTACCGATCTCGAACCACAATACGTTTTACCTTTGATCTCAGCCAACCTGCCCTTCATCGGCGAAACCGTTGAACAAAACCGTTTATATGGGGTTAGCACTGAACAACTCCCCTTGCCACAACGTTTACCAGGCAAAAAGATCGTCGCCCAGGTGATTCGAGCGATTAAACAAAAAACGAAACTGAGCCTCGTTTATAGCTCCTTATCAAACCGTGGTAGCAGTGAATCCCGTATCATCGAACCCCACTCGCTCGTGAATACCGGTTTGCGCTGGCATGTACGAGCTTATAGTGAAGATACCTATGATTTTCGGGACTTTGTTTTGTCTCGCGTACAACAAGCTCAACAACTGAGCGAAAAGGCCGAGTCAAATCCTGAGTATGATGATGACTGGATGGAACCCATCAATTTACAACTCACACCGCATCCCAATCTGAGCGAAGATAAACGTCAAATATTAATGACCGACTATGCAGCAAAAAATGATGTAATTGAATTTACCGTACGTCGTGCATTACTAGCATACGTTTTACAACGAATGTCGGTTGATACCACTAAAGATCATTCACTGAATCCGAATGCTTTTCAGCTAATAGTGATGAATAGAGATGAGATAGAGCCTTTTGCAGGCTGGGCGTTTTTATAAAATATTTAAAGAACTATAAATCCCAGCTTCTCAAAACCTTATACTCCGCTCCTTCCGGATAAGTTTTTGATTCTACTAAACAAAATCGCGTCACTTGCCAGTTGATTGGATCAACTTCAGATACAGCTACTTGATGTATCGCTTTACGTACCAGTGTTATGTGAGGTTGATATTCTCGTATTTCGGGTTTGAAACCACAGGGCTGAATAACATGTTGAAGTTCATGAGTTAATTGTTTTAATGCTTCGGGTATTTCTTCCGGGGCTAACCACGCAACTTTGGGGCGTAGCCAGAAACCACATTTTGACAAGTTTAATTCAAATGGCTGACTTTTAATTTTTTCAGCCTGCTTTTCAAGACAAATCTGCGTACTCGCATCTGCTGCACCAAAATATGCCAGGGTGATATGCCAGTTATTTTTTTTTAACATTTTTCCATGACAATTTAAAAAATGTTTTATCACGGACTGTTTGATATTCTGAATAACGTCGTCATCTGGCCACAGTGCAAAAAAGAGACGTTTACTTGTTGATGATGTCGATGATGGTGCTAAAGATGGCTGCTCTTCTTTATTGCTCACTTATTTAACCAGCAATTTCTTCAAGCAACTTCATTAATCTTGTTAAAACATATTCCACTGCCTGTTGTCTGATCGATTCACGATCACCAGCAAACACTTGCTTCTCTGCAGCTAATATATTTAGTGTGTTTTTATCTTTTACTGCCCAGGCAAACCAAACCAGTCCAAGCGGTTTTTCTGCTGAACCGCCACCCGGCCCCGCAATACCGCTAACGGATAAACTAAAATCAGCATGGCTGTTTTTTAAAACACCCACTGCCATTTCAATAACCGTTTCCTGACTAACCGCACCGTACATTTCCAGGGTAGATTCAGCCACAGACAACATTTCATGTTTTGCCTGATTGGAATAAGTAACAAAACCCCGTTCAAACCAGGCTGAACTACCGGTTAAATCTGTTAATTCCTTAGCAACCCAGCCACCGGTACATGATTCCGCAACCGCTAATTTTTTATTATTTTTTATTAGCCGCTCAGCAAGTTTCTCAACTATTAATTCTAATTCTTTATTTTGCATTTACCGTTTCGTAATTTTTATCTTTGATATCAATAAAAAACTTAACTGCTATTCTTCTTCATCGTAAATTTCTTTGATTACCGCGCCAATTTCATAACCATCAGCATGGCGCTGTTTAACCACTCGCACTACTTTTACATTAGCATGTAAAGGCGGAGTCAAAAGATCTGCTGGTTTAATATTAATTTCGAAAGTACTGTCTTTTTCCAGTTCAACTTCGCTAATAAACATCATGCCGCGTCCACTCAGATTAGCGACTTGTCCGGTGAGTTCTTTCCCTATCAAGTCAACTAAACCCGAATCCACTTGTTTAAACAAAATAGCACAGTTAACATCAATACGGATGCAGTCGCGCTTTTCATCAAATTCCCTTGTCATTAACTCCTCCATAATTATTATTTTTAATAACCCTCACTTTATGTGATGAACCGCTTTCCTGCAAGTTTTCCCTGCCCTTTTCAGTTATCATTCGCGCAAAAATTAAGCTGCTCAATAGAGCCATGATCCATAATAAAAGCGATATGATGCGATAGCGTGAATACAGTATACTCTGCACCAATGGTTAAAATAAAAGAACAGCAAACCCATACGCCAATGATGCAACAATACCTGCGCATCAAAGCCGAACACCCAGACATTCTTCTGTTTTACCGTATGGGTGATTTTTACGAACTCTTTTTTGATGATGCACGTGAAGCGGCAAAATTACTGGACATTACTTTAACGGCGCGTGGCCGTGCGAACGGGGAGCCTATTCCGATGGCAGGGGTGCCGTATCATGCGGTGGATAATTATCTCGCGCGTTTATTGCGTAAGGGTATGTCGGTAGCGATTTGTGAGCAGATTGGTGATCCCGCCACCTCAAAAGGCCCGGTTGAACGTAAAGTGATGCGGATTGTTACCCCGGGTACGGTGACGGATGAAGCCTTGCTTGAGCAAGGTAAAGAAAGTTTAGTGGTGGCGCTGTCGATGGGCGCGGATGATCGGTTTGGTATTGCGATGTTGGATATGAGCAGCGGTCGCTTTGCAGTTTTACAAGCCCAGGGCGAAGAAGCATTATTGAGTGAATTGCAACGTTTGCACCCTACTGAACTTTTAATGAGTGAAGACGCAGACATTACACCTTACCAACATCGTAGTACGAGTATTAAACAACGTGCGCCCTGGCATTTTGATGTTGGCTCTGCTGAACGTGAGTTATGCAATCAATTTTCAACTAAAGATTTAAGTGGTTTTGGTTGTGCGGATTTGCCGTTGGCCATTTCTGCGGCAGGTTGTTTATTGGCGTATGTGAAAGAAACACAACGCTCTGCTTTACCGCACATTCAGGCACTGCATACTGAATCTCGTGAAGACTGTTTAATTCTTGATGCCTCAACGCGGCATAATTTAGAGTTAAGCGAAAGTATTTCGGGGCATCAAAAAAACACCTTAAGTGCAATTCTGGATCACAGCGCAACGCCGATGGGCAGCCGTTTATTACATCGCTGGATCCATCGTCCTTTGCGTTGTCATAAAATATTAAACCAACGCCAAGAGTCGATTGAATCACTATTAACATCACAAACTTATGCTGAGCTACATGAGTTATTGCGTGGCATTGGTGACATAGAAAGAATTTTAACGCGCATTGCTCTTAAGTCTGCGCGACCACGCGACCTGGCTCAATTAAGAACTGCCTTAGCGCAACTCCCCGCTTTGCAAACATGTTTAGCCACTCAAAAAAGTAAACACATAAAACAACTCTGCCAACAAATAAGCGAACATCCTAAAATTCTTTTGTTGTTAACTAAAGCGGTTATCGAAACACCACCATTATTAATTCGCGATGGAGGGGTGATTGCAACGGGCTATGATAAAGAACTGGATGAATTGCGTAGTTTGCAAGAAAATGCCGGTGAGTTTCTTGCGGCATTAGAAGCGAAAGAGAAAAAAGAAACCGGCATCAATGGACTCAAAGTGGGTTATAACCGTGTACATGGTTATTACATTGAAATAAGTCGTTTGCATTCTGATGTTGTGCCAGAATATTACCAACGTCGGCAAACCTTAAAAGCCGCAGAACGTTTTATCACACCCGAATTAAAAGCTTTAGAAGATAAAGTTCTCAGTGCCAATGAACGTGCTTTGGCGCGCGAAAAAAGTTTATATAATCAGTTACTCGACACGTTAAATTTATCCCTGCTTAATTTGCAAGATTGTGCTCAAGGCTTGTCTGAGTTAGATGTGTTACAAAACCTGGCAGAACGTGCAGATTGTTTAAATTACGTGCGCCCTAAGCTAGTGAATAAAACAGGCATTAAAATTTGCAACGGTCGTCACCCTGTTATTGAACAAGTGCAAGACGCGCCCTTCTCCCCAAATGATATTTCACTAACAGACAAGCAACACTTACATTTAATAACCGGTCCGAACATGGGGGGTAAATCAACCTATATGCGGCAAACCGCGCTGATTGTTTTAATGGCACACATTGGTTGTTTTGTTCCTGCTGATAGCGCGGAGATTGGTAATATTGATCGTATCTTTACCCGTATTGGTGCATCGGATGATCTCGCGAGTGGACGTTCAACCTTTATGGTAGAGATGACCGAGACCGCGAATATTTTACACAACGCAACACAAAATAGCCTGGTGCTTTTAGATGAAATTGGTCGAGGCACCAGCACCTATGATGGCTTATCTCTGGCATGGGCATGCGCTGAACACCTGGCCTTAAAAACGAAAGCCCTCACCTTGTTTGCCACTCACTATTTTGAACTGACGACGTTAGCGGATGATCTGAGTGGCTGTATTAATGTCCACCTCGATGCGGTGGAACATGGAGACACCCTGGTCTTTTTGCACAAAGTAAAAACGGGGACAGTGAATAAAAGTTATGGTTTACAGGTTGCTACTCTCGCCGGTGTTCCACGCGAAGTGGTCGCACAAGCAAAAACCAAGCTCCAGCAATTAGAGCTTGAGGATGCTCAGGCCCCAAAATCAACACCTTTATCAAACCCCGGCGCCGCGCTACAAGAGTCTGAACTCGAGAAATTTGTAAAAAAACTCCAACCCGATGCGCTTTCTCCACGTGAAGCCTTGGACCTTATCTATCAACTTAAAAAACTTTTGTGAGTCGAATTTGCCGCTATTTTGCTTTATCATAGCGCTATTATATTTTCAGTTATAACCGTTTCAGGAGCCATCCAATGACTTATGTAGTAACCGACAATTGTATCAAATGCTTATACACAGACTGCGTAGAAGTCTGCCCTGTCGATTGCTTCCATATTGGTCCTAATTTCATGGTTATTGATCCAGACGAATGCATCGATTGCACCTTATGTGAACCAGAATGTCCGGCAGAAGCCATTTTTGCTGAAGATGAATTGCCCGAGGGCAAGGACAGCTATATTGACCTAAATGAAGAACTCTCACGCGAATGGCCGGTGATTACCGAAATGATTGATGCCCCTGCTGACGCGGCTGAATGGGATGGAAAACCTGATAAATTGAAACTTCTTGAACGTTAAAAACCAAATGTAACCCTCCTTTTATGGTGCGAGACAACATTACACTCATTCCCTATGGTGACGACCCTCTCGCTCTGCTTGCCCAACATTTACTTGACGATTATAGCGAACAACGGCCTGACTTAACTCAGGCTATTGTTCTTTTATCCGAACCCCATGCAGCAAAACGTTTACGCCACCTGCTACTGCAACAGGCAGAACAAATCGGTCTCCAGGCTTTATTGTGCCCGCAAATTTTAAATTTAAGAGACTGGGCCAAAAGGCAATTTAATCAGAACCAAAAAGAAGCTCACAATATATGCGGCCAGCATCAGCGTGAACTTATTTTATTTGATGCCTTAACCCAACATCGGAGTTTACTCGGCAGTGGCAGTCCTTGGCATTTAACTGATGATTTGCTCAAACTGTTTGATCAACTTACATCAAACCTGAAAACGTTACCTGATAATTACGATGATTTTGAAAAAGAAATTGCCAATGCCTACGGAATTTCTGCCGAAGACTTTCCTGCATTAGGACATGAAGCCACTCTCGTCTATACCTTATGGAATGCATGGCATACCCAACTAAATGCCGAAACTGTTTTTGACAGTGAGGCTGCCTATTTACTGGGACTTAATGCAGATATCCAGAATAATAAAAATGTACTTTACATTGCTGGCTATCATCAGTTTTCTCTTGCTGAACAAAACTGGTTAAAACAACTGATTAAAAAACAACGCTGCCAGTTGTATCTTCATGGCCAGACTAAAACGAATGCAGAATCAGATTCGGATGAATATCATCCTGACACGCCCATCACAAACTTGTTAAACACGTTTAATATAAAAACAAGTCAGCAAACAAAAGAGCATTATTCGCAATTTATAAATAATTGTTACCACCACAACAAGCTGCCCTTTATTGAACGTGCTACAGAGCAGGCGAAAACACCTGGCAACGACATTAAAAATCGACTTAAACTTTTATTTTGTAAAGGCCATGAAGAACAAGCCCATGCAGTTGAATTACAGGTAAGACGCTGGCTATTAGCCGGAAAAAACAATATTGGTATTATTACCGAGAACCGCCGACTTGCACGCCGGACACGCGCCTTATTGGAACGCGCCGATGTGCCACTACAGGATTTAGCCGGATGGGCACTATCAACCACCCGTGCCGGAGCCGTGTTAGAAAGATGGCTTGAGTGTATTGAAGAAGATTTCGCTCACTTACCTTTACTTGATTTATTAAAGTCACCTTTTGTTTTTAGTTCTTTAAACTCACAACAAGTCAAACATGCTGCTTATCGGCTCGAACAGGATATTATTCGACACGAAAACATTGCTCGAAATTTGCAGCATTATAAAAAAACCATTCATTCAAGAGAAAACAAACTGAATTGGTCATCTGAAGAAAGTGAAACACTCATTAAAATATTGGAGTCGTTTGAAGCTGCAAATGAATTATTAAAACCTTTATTAAAAGGTTCGCACAATGCCTGCGATTATATTGAAACACTGTCCGCAAGTCTTGAAGTTCTTGGCATGACAACCTTGCTGCAAGAAGATGCGGCAGGTACGCGCGTAATGGAAATGTTAGAAACATTAAAATACAGCGCCTCACAATATAAAATAAAATTCCACTGGTCAGATTTCCGTACCTGGTTAGGTCGCAGTCTTGAACAGTTTGTTTTCACTCCCGAAAAATCATCAAGCCCTATCACTTTAATGGGCCTGGGACAAAGCCGCTTACAACAATTTGATGCTTTAATTATTGCCAGCGCCGAACATGAACACTTACCCGGCAAAACAAACTTAACACCTTTTTTTAATAATGCAGTGCGACACCAATTAGACCTAAGCACAACACATGAAATGTTAAGTGAACGTTTTCACCATTTCCGCCGTTTACTTGAAGCTGCACCCGAAATTTTAATCACAGCAAATAATGAAGAAAATGGTGAAGATGTTCCACTCAGCCCATGGCTAGAAATTATTCACCGCTTTTATCAACAAACTTATAAAAACTCTTTAGAAGATGAGGAACTAAAGAATCTCATTGCCAATCCAGATACATTCGTCATTCGCTGCACTGAAGACACGTTGCCCGACAAAACAACGCAGGCAAAAATCTCACTACCAAAAGATTTAGTACCCAAATATTATTCGCCGAGCAGTTACCAAACGTTAATGAATTGCCCTTATAAATTCTTTGTAGAAAAAGGTCTCAACTTATCGGTAAGTGAAGAAGTTCAGGAAGCTTTATCTAAAAATGATTATGGTGATCGGGTGCATCGTTGTCTGGAAGCTTTTCATAAGAAGGTTGAGTGGCTACCTGATCCCTTTAAAGAAATTGTTACTGAAAAAAATCGGGAATCCGCCATACAAACCCTGCAGGAAATATCACAGCAGGTTTTTGCCCGTGATCTGGATGATAATTTTGAACACAGTGGCTGGTTAGAGCAATGGTTAAAACTCATTCCTGCATACATCGACTGGCAAATCACAAATGCCAGCGAATGGCCATTTTTTAAAGCCGAACTTAAAAGTAAAATAGACTGGCCAAAAAAGCTGGAACTGAATGGAAGACTGGATCGACTGGATAAAAATGAAACAGGTCTGAGTATTATTGATTACAAAACAGGCAAATCCGCAAAGTTATCCGAAATTGAACAAGGTGAAGCCGTACAGTTGCCTTTTTATGCCCTATTGGCGGGAACAGAACTCAATGAATCAGTAAACCGAGTAAGCTATCTTGAGCTCAACAAGCAGGTAAAATTTTCTGCCCAGCTTTCTGACGATGCATTAGAATCAATTAGTCATCAAATAGGCGAACGCCTTACACAAATAGTTGATGAAATGAGTAATGGAAAAATACTCACTGCCTGGGGTGATGAAGATACCTGTCAGTACTGCAATATAAACAGAGTTTGCCGCAAACAAGCCTGGAATACTTAAAAATGAATGTAACAGGCAAAAAAATAGGTGGCCATTCAATGGCCACCTTATATAGTTCCTTTCAGGCAATCCCGCCTGTTTCTTATTTCGGGCAGATCCGCGTTTAACAAACGTTAATCAGCATTCCCTGCTTCTGCACACCAATCCTTTTTACTGCTTCCTTTAGGCGCTCCTGCCTTACACACTTCTCCTTGTGTTTATATCCTCTACTTAATGTTAAAAACATTTTGCTTTGATATATTTCAAGATTAGCAGCTAAAAATACTCAGGCAAGTCATATGTCTTAATACATGACGTAGTGCACAAAATGCTTTATTTTGTAGTGTATAACGCAACATAACAGTGCATATTTCAACTTTTTAAGCCCATATTCATTTGTATCATCGAAATGTTCTCTATCTGCCCTCCTTAATTTCATATAAAATTAACCCAATAATTCAAATTTTCAGGTATTTCATGACATCTATAGAGCAACTAAGCGGCCATACGACTGTCCAGGCGTCTGCCGGTAGTGGAAAAACCTATCTTTTAATCAGTCGAATTGTCCGTCTGCTGTTAACCGGTGCTGAATCCGGAAATATATTTGCTATCACCTTCACCCGCAAAGCAGCAAATGAAATGCAAACCCGCCTGCTGGAACGGCTTTATGAATTAGCGACGTGTAATGAAAATAGCCTGCAAAAAACATTAGCCGACCTACAACTTAAGACTACCCCTGCCACCATTTCTCTCGCACGCGGTTTATATGAAAAAATATTACGCAGTGAAGCGCCGGTAAAAACATCAACCTTTCATGCTTTTTGTCAGGAGTTATTACGACGTTTTCCAATGGAAGCCAATGTCTCACCCGGTTTTGATCTACTCGATAAAACCAACCTCCTTTATAATGAAGCCTGGGATGCGCTCATGGCTGAAGCAAATAAAAACAAGGAATCACCTCTTGCAACATCGTTACAGTTTTTATTTAAAGAACTCGGTTTATTTAACAGCAAACAGGCATTAACCAGTTTTTTAGATCATCGTAGCGACTGGTGGGCTTATACCTGCAATGAAGAAGACACCGTTTCTTATGCGCAACAACATCTACAAAAACAACTGCAGATAAATCCTGAAATAAATCCAATAGAGGATTTATTTTCCGATAAAAATAACATTGAACTCTTAAACGAATTTCATATTTTATTGTGTAAACACGAAACCAAGAAAAATTTAGAACATAGTGAATTTATTTACAAAGTTATTGATAAAAACATTAATGAAAAAATACGTTTTGATTTATTTAAACAATGTTTTTTAACTCAAAAGGGAGAACCATTAAAACGTAAAGAAAGTAAAGCTGCTGATAAAAGTATGGGAGCAGATGGACAAGAGCGTTTTCTTGAATTACATACCATTCTAAGTGAAAAACTTATCCAGACAAATGCAGCACTTGCTGCAATACGCACAATGAAAACCAGTTCAGCATGGTATGTCGCGGGACAGCACTATTTAAATCATTTTCAAAAACTAAAAAAAGAACAACGTTTGCTGGATTTCACTGATCTCGAATGGCAAACCTATTTACTACTAAATAAAAGTAATAATGCACTATGGGTTCAATATAAACTGGATCAACGGATAGAACATCTTCTGGTTGATGAATTCCAGGACACTAACCCAACACAATGGCGCTTGATTTTACCTTTACTTGAGGAAATTGCCGCAAGTGAAGATGAAAGAAAACGCAGTGTTTTCATTGTTGGAGATGAAAAACAATCCATTTATCGTTTTCGCCGCGCAGAACCGCGTTTATTTTTAGCCGCCGAAAAATGGCTAAGGGAAAATCTTAACGCGACAACCTGTCCTCTGAGTCATTCATGGCGTTCCAGTCCGGCAATTATTAACTTTATTAATAAATTATTCACGCAAAATGAATTTAAAATTTTATTACCCGGTTTTATTGAACATAACACCCACAAAGAAAAGTTATCCGGGAAAGTAACTGTCTTGCCTTTATCACTAAAAGAAGTCATTGAAAAAGAAGATGAAAACGATTCCCCCTTGATTTTACGCAATCCGCTGGATGAACCACGTGAAGAATCTGTCAACCAGCAATATTTTAATGAAGGGTTAATGATTGCAGAACAAATCAGAAATTTAATAAAACAAAAAACGGCTATTGCAATAAAAGAGGATTACAAAGCGATAGACTATGACGACATTATCATTTTACTCCGCAGTCGTACCCATGTTGCAGATTATGAACGTGCGTTAAGACAAACAGGCATTCCTTACATTGGTGCAAACCGTGGTACTTTGCTCGAAAGTCTTGAAGTGAATGATATGTTAGATCTTTTACAATGGCTTATCCTGCCTTTTGACAACCTGTCATTAGCGGGAATATTACGATCTCCTTTGTTTTCTGTTACAAATGATGATCTTGTCGCAATAAAACAAGCATCAAAGGGAAGCTGGTTAGAGCGTTTAGAAAATTTTTCACAACAAAATCCCGAGCATAAATCATTACCCCGTGCCTACAAATTATTAATACAGTGGCAGGATGATGCAAGTAAACTACCTGTTCATGATTTGTTAGACAAAATATACAGCGAAGCAAATGTACTTGCACGTTATATTGCGGCTTTTCCCACGCATTTAAGCCAACGTGTTGCAGCCAATCTAAACCGTTTTCTTGAGCTCGCTTTGGAAATGGACAGTGGCCGTTATCCCAGTTTAAGTCGTTTTTCTTCATGGTTGAGTGAATTACGACAAATGGAAAATGAAGCACCTGATGAACCCGTTAGCTACTCTGCCGATGAGGCAAAACAACGAGTACAAATATTAACTGTACATGCCGCTAAAGGACTTGAAGCTCCCGTGATATTTCTTGCTGATAGCGCCAATAGCCCCACGAATAAAAAAGCTTATTCCACGCTCATTGACTGGCCTGCAGAAAAAGCAAAACCTGACTATTTTTTATTAACGGCAACTAAAAGCAATCTGGATGAATTCAGCACAAACTGTATTGCCGAACAGGATTTTTTTGAACAACGTGAAAATGCAAATTTACTCTATGTTGCACTCACCAGGGCAAAACAAATGTTATATATAAGCGGTAGCGAACCGAAAAACAAAGATCATGGCTGGTATGAAAAAATCTGTTCTGCATTTGAATTTAATAGCATGGACAACACTGTTCCGGTAATACTCGAAACTATTGGCAATGAAAATAAAATAACCGTAAAAAAAGAATCCGGTTCCAAAAAGGCTGTCGTTATTCCCCTGGAATTATCATCACCGATAAAAATACAAAACCAGCAACTGGATATTTCTCCGAGTCAACAGACAACGGTTTTTAATGAGCATAGACAAAGTAGTGAAGAAAATACGCTTCGCGGCATTATTATGCATCAAATGCTTAACACTTTATCTCGTTCTCCTGTAACCAGGCTGGATAAATTTTACAGTGCAGAGATGAAAGAAGTACAAATAACTGAACTGGAAAGATGGTGGAAAGAGTGTCAAAACATTGTAAAAAACAAATCATTTACAAATTATTTTGATTCTTCATGTTATGACCAGTTTTATAATGAAGTCCCTATTCAATTTAAAGATAGCAACAAAATGATTTACGGTATAATCGACCGTCTCATTATAAAAGACAAAAATGTAACTATTATTGACTATAAAACACATCCTTATGTCACTCCAGAGAACATTGAAAATATAGCCCAAACATACCAAAAACAAATGCAACTTTATCAAAAAGGTGTGCAACTTTTATGGCCAGAATATAATGTAACATCTGCATTATTATTTACTGCAATAGCCAGCCAATATTATTTTAAATAAAGGTTTTTCAAACATGTCCGTTGACTCCCCCTTACAACAAGCCCTTGATTCTTACCAACAAGGTGAAACCAAATCTGCTTTAGAGAAAATGCAGGAAATTCTTATTGCCGAACCACAAAATACAATGGTGCGTATTGAATTTGCCAATATGCTAATGCGTGAAAAACGTTTTGATGATGCTCGTGATTTACTCCAGAGTTTATCTGCTGAGGATAAAAATAATCCCGCTGCACTTGCTCTCTTTGGTCAACTTGAGTCCATTGATGCCGTTATTGATGCACCCGATTTTGAGGATTTATTACATACCATCGAACAACAACCCAAAAATTGTCTTGCTCGAGAGCAACTGTGTGCACACTATAAATTACGTGGTGATTATGTTGCAGCGATGGATCAGCTTTTAGAAATTGTACGCCAGGATCGGCATTATAATGACGATGCTGGCCGTACAGAATTGTTGAAAATATTTGAACTGTTAGGCCATAACCATGAGTTAGTTGCGCAATACCGCAGAAAATTAGCGCAAACTCTGAATTAAAAAATTCTTTATTTTTTCATTTGATTTAATCCGGCGCTCAAATGTGCAGCAGGAATATAACCGTACATAACCGAACCATCATCTAAAACAAATGCTGGTGTCCCACGTATTCCAATCATTTTAGCCATGGCATAATGTTGGGCAACCGGATTATCACATTTTTTACTGGCAACCTTTATTTCATTTTTGGCCTGCGTCAACGCCTTTGCTCTGTCTTTACTACACCAGACTGCTTCTGCTTTTTTAAAAGAATCTGAACCTATGCCTGCTTGCGGATAAAACATATAACGAATGCGAATTCCAAGCTTGTTATATTTATTAATTTCATTATGTAATATACGGCAGTAACCACAATCAATATCAGTAAATACTGTCACGGTATGTTTTAAGGTATCTTTGCCAAAAATAATCATTGAGTCTTCACCCATCGCGTTAATCGCAGTTGCTACTGATTTATTACGCGGGATTTGAGAAATACTTTGTTTTGTTTTCGCATCAACCAAATCACCATCGATAATATAGCGTCCATCTGCACTTGCATAAAAAAAACGTGGAGGCATAAAAACTTGATATAAACCGGGAACAGGAGACTTAGTAATATCCTGAGGATTAACACCTTCAAATTGTTTTGAGATATTTTTCCTGGCTATTTCCAACTCACTATTTTCAGCTAAAACAGGAGTAATAAACAGGCATACTACAACAACGAATACTTTATTTAGTATTTTTTTCATTTAACTCAAAACCTTTTCGCAAAATTCATACTGGTAATTATACCAGCTTCATTTAATTTATTTGTGAGCTATTTGACCTTTCAATGCTTATTTTGTTCCCTTTATCGCTTATTCCATTAACCACGCGGATGATGGAGGCTATGCAGTGATTTCAAGCGTGCTTTTGCAACATGGGTATAAATTTGAGTCGTTGATAAATTACTGTGACCCAAAAGCATTTGCACCACCCGTAAATCCGCACCATGATTTAACAAGTGGGTAGCGAAGGCATGACGCAATGTATGAGGTGATATTGCCGAGCCTATTTCAGCCTGAAGTGCGTAACGCTTGATCAAATACCAAAATGCCTGTCGTGTCATTGCCGCCCCCCTTTTTGTTACAAACAAGGCATCCGTAACCTGCCCTTTTAATAAATCGGCCCGGGTATTTGAAAGATACTTTTCCAGCCAACTGACCGCTTCTTCACCTAAAGGCACCAGACGTTCCTTGTTTCCTTTTCCTGTTACCCGCAGTACACCTTGTTGTATGTTGACTTGCGTTAATTGCAAACCCACTAATTCCGACACACGTAAACCGGTTGCATATAAAACCTCAAATAAAACACGATCACGCAAACCTAAAAGTGTTGCTGTATCTGGAGCCATTAATAAGGACTCAACATCTTTTTCTGTTAAGGTTTTAGGTAAAGAACGCCCCAGCTTTGGTGCATCAATCAGTGCAACCGGATCTGTTTCAATATTTTTTTCTCGCAACAAATAAGCATAAAACCGCCGTAAACTTGATAACAAACGTGCCCGACTAGACGCACTAATCTGCCGGCGTTCAAGTTCAGATAAGTAATTAACAATAGTCTTACGATCTACCTTGATTAACATATCAACGACCGGTTTATTCGATGATCGTATTAACCATGTATAAAATTTCTTTAGATCAGTACGATAAGCAGATAAGGTATTTTCACTTAACCCTCTTTCCATCCAGATAACATCAATAAATTGTTCTATTATTTCAGGTGATGTATCTATAACTTCTGCAAGATCTTTACTCACAGCGATACACCTTCGTGGTTTAATAACCAACGTTTAATATCTAACTGTCTGCCTTGTGTTTCTCCGGCATAACCACCCAGGCCTTTTGCAGAAACAACTCGATGGCAAGGAACAATAATTTGAACAGGGTTCCTTCGACAAGCATTGCCTACCGCACGTGCACTGGAATTAAGCTTATGAGCAATCTCACCATAAGTTCGTGTTTCACCCACGGGAATTTTACTTAGCTCATGCCAAACAGACTTCTGAAATAATGTGCCTTGTAGTGCTAAAGGAATGGTTTGAAGTGATATCGCTGACGAAAAATAACATCTTAGTTGTCGAAAAACCGTTTGTACCAATTTATTATGGGAATTCGTATTTGAAATCACAAACTGATTTTTTTCTGCCCCTTCTGCACTAATTAATGATGCAGATAAAGACAACAGTTTCTGCGCTTGAAATCGAAGGTGAAATCCAAGTATTGAGTCACCCATTTGAGTGGAAAAATACGCTGTAAATTCTGAACCCATACTAAATACGCCATAAATCAGCAATAAAAGAATCAAGTATGAATTTACCACAGAATCAGGGCTGATAAATTAAAGTTTTTAATATTCAGTCGTATATATTCACTATCGACTAATAAAATATTTCAACAAAATACCGTGGTTCGAGAACAACCCAATCGTTAAAGCACGATATTGCTAACTTTATTGCTCAGTAATATTATTTTTATTTTTTAGTAACCAGAGTTTCTGTAATTCATGCTTTAGAACAGCACGACGTGCAGGTTCTTTGGTAACATCCAGTAGTTGTTGATATAAGGCATGAGCATCCTGAAGAAAATCTGCTTTTGCTAACATTTCAGCTACCTGGTATCGCGCAGTCTGTCCCCATGGATCTAAACCATTATTTCCTGCATACATTGCAGAACGTAAATAAAGTCGTGCTGCAGCGGCATAATCCTGTTGCGCTTTACGTGAATCAGCCATCCAGTAATAAATTTCACGATGTAACTTTATATCAGTAATTTTTGGCAAAACAGCTTGAAATAATTCATAAGCAAATTTATGCTCTTTTACTGTTTGCAAATCAAACACCACCTGTAAAAATTGATCGAGTTGTTTGGCAGTAAATGTTTTATTTTTTTCTAATAATTTTTTTAAAGCCAGGTTACCCTTTTCAGCTTTGCCGCCTAAAACAAAAATTCGCGCTCGCCTTAATTGCCATTGATAACTATCTACCCCCGCAGGTGCCGTTTTAATTGTTGTCATCAAATTTGACGCAAGCTCAATCCTGGAACGACTTAATGCAATATTAACAAGATCGTAACGAATAGGAGCAGGTATAGATTTTACTTTTTTAAAATATCCAGACTTTAAAAATAATTTCATCATCAATACTGCACCACGTTTACGTTTATGCATTAAATTTAAAAAGCCTTTCGCCGCCCGTAAACGTGTCTCATTATTCTGTCCTTTGAACAGTACCATGGCATAAAGAGCACGCGCTTTAACCGGATATTTCTTTTGCGCCTTTACCGCAGCATTTAACCATTGTTGATCATTACCAATGAGAAATTGTGCACGATTACCCAGAGAAAGAGCATAATTGATATAAGCATCCCACAACATATCTGCCGAAAAATTAAATAATCCAGCCGGCAATTCAATATTCTTGTGCCCTGCCAAAACAAATTCAAGTGCATTAATAGTTGATGGATGATCATTACTACGTTGCGCAGATTCTGCAACCACAGCCCAAAGCATGTATTTTAATTTTTCACTTGCCCACTTACCTCGCATTTGACGTAATGCTGATTGCAGTACTTTTCGTGGAGGTCGTTCTTTGCTACGTAATTGCGCTAATAAATACAACATCCCGCCTTCAGGATGTTTTGTATCTTTTCTCAACAATTCCACGACTTCTTCTTCACGTTTATTAATTAAAAGAATACGTGCACGAAGCAAACGATCTTCAATATTATTACTACGATAGTCCTGGTAATAACGCTGTGCAGCTAATAAAGCATCACTGGTTTCATTATCAATCAGATAACTTTTAATTACCCTCTGTTGCCATAAAGGTAGCCATTGCTTCTGGATTTTAATTTCTTTTTCAGACCAGATTAAGCCTTGCAAAATTTGCCGCGCTTGTTGCCCTTGTTTAAGTATTAACAAAGCATCAACTTGTTGTTGTTTCGCCCAAAAATAAAAATCATCGGGTAATTCATCATAATCAGCAACCCGCTGCTGTAAAATATCCCAACGCTGCCCTGATTTATAAATATTCAGGCGTTCACGCTCCCACGCCAACCATGTTCTGAGATCATTTTTTATATCAAGAACTTCTTGCTGACTATCAATCGATTGCAATGCCAGGGACACCGCGCCATTTTTAGCAATGGTGCGAATTTCCTGTATGTTGCCAGATAAAATATCAGCAGCAAAAGAATAAGAGGGAAATAAAACGAGTGGAATGAAAAAAACAAAAAGAGGAAATACAAAAAACGGGTAGCACATTCGTACTACCCGTTTTTTAAAAAAGCTTAGCTTATCCGTAAGCAATCTTCTTCAACTTCAGAATTAAAGTTAAAAAACTTAACCCAGTTTTTCTTTAATACGTGCTGCCTTACCCTGGAGATCACGTAAATAATATAATTTCGCACGACGGACATCACCACAACGTTTAACTTTAATGTTATCAATCGCAGCAGAATAAGTCTGGAATACACGCTCAACACCTTCGCCATGAGAGATTTTGCGTACTGTAAAAGAAGAATTAATACCACGATTTTTAATCGCGATAACAACACCTTCAAAGGCCTGTAAACGTTCGCGAGTACCTTCTTTTACTTTTACCTGAACAACAACGGTATCACCCGGTGCAAAAGACGGGATGTCCTTGTTCATTTGTTCTTTTTCAAGTTGCTCGATGATAGTGCTCATGCTTTTCTCCAAACTCGTTTCGAGTTTCTTTAAATTTATCTGTTTTCATACTCGCGAATAAATTCCGCCAATAAATCTTCTTGCGCCTGATCAAGCGTTAGCTTTTCAAGCATATCGGGTCTTCTTAACCATGTGCGGCCTAATGCCTGCTTCAGACGCCAGCGTTCAATATTTTTATGATTACCACTCAATAAAACATCGGGTACGGCTTCCCCGTCTAAAACTTCAGGACGAGTATAATGAGGCGTATCAAGCAAGCCATTCATAAATGAATCCTGCTGCGCTGAGTCCTCATGCCCTAACGCACCGGGTATTAATCGCGTCATTCCATCAATTAACACCATGGCTGCCAGTTCACCACCGCTGATAACGTAATCACCAATCGACCACTCTTCATCAACTTCACTGGCTATGAGTCGTTCATCAATTCCTTCATAACGACCGCATAATAAAATAAGTTCTTTGTGTTCAAGTAAGCTTTGTAAACCCGCTTGATCTAATTTTTGACCTTGCGGTGATAAATAAATAACCTTAGCTTTATCACTCAACACTTTCTTGGCTTCGCTTATCGCATCACGCAATGGCTCTACCATCATAACCATACCGGGGCCGCCTCCGTAAGGACGGGCATCGACGGTATTATGTCGATCATCAGTAAAGTCTCGGGGATTTACTGTCCCCAATTGAACCAATCCTTTTTGGATGGCTCGGCCTGTCACACCATTGTCTGACACGGCAGAAAACATTTCCGGGAAAAGCGTCACCACTTGGATATTCATGGTTTACCTCTCCCTGTTATCAATTAGAATTCTTCATCCCAATCAACAATCATAAAACCTTGCTCAAGATTAATCTCTTGAATAACTTCTTCGAAAACAAAAGGGATTAAACGCTCGCGTTTTTTACCTTTCTGATCCTTCTCACCACTGGTCACGATAACATCGTTAGCACCGGTTTCTAGCATTGAAATAATTTTACCTAACTCAATGCCATCTAAATTCTTAACTAAAAGCCCGATTAAGTCATTCCAGTAATATTCACCGGATTTGGGTTTAGCCAGTTGCTCACGTTTAATCGCGATTTCTGAGCCAATCAACTCAGCCGCAGCATCTCGATCGGTACATCCCTCTAAATGAGCAATAACACCTTTACCGTGAGACTTGCCTGAAAGTAACTTAAATTCTTGCCACTGCCCGTTGCGTTTTAGATACCAAGGGGAATAAGTCAGAATGTTTTCTTTCGGCTGCGTGTTAGAAAAGATTTTCACCCATCCCTTCACACCAAACAAACCATTGAGTTTGCCTACAGGTACCCACTGCTGTTCTTGATCATCGGTACTCATAAGCAATCACAAAAATAGACGAGTAAACCCGCCTATTCACAAAAGCAATTAAGCTGCTTTTGCCTCTGCTTTCAATAACTTAGCAACACGCTCAGACGGCTGTGCACCTTGACCTAACCAATAAGTAATACGGTCATCTTCCAGGTTTAAACGAACTTCCTGGCCTGTAGCCCGAGGGTTGTAAAAACCCAAACGTTCGATATAACTACTGTCACGACGAGCACGGCTGTCAGTTACTACAATATGATAAAAGGGACGCTTCTTTGCGCCGCCACGAGCTAAACGAATGGTTACCATTGCGCTAAATTTCCTCGAAAAAACTAAAAATTCGGACTATTTTTGTTCAAAAAATAACCCACTCACGTAAGACGGCGCATTTTACTAGAAATCACAGAAAAGTGAAGGGGTTAGTGGCGATTTTGAGTGAAAAAGACGATTTAAAAGCGTTAAAATTCAAATAATCAGGATATGCGTGAATCGACAGCAATATTTCCATTTCCAGCACCGCGTTCGAATGACACCATCAAAGTCTAAGGCCGACGTACGCGCCAGAGAGCAAGGCAAAATTTGACGAAAAAGCGGAATGCACACGCAGTGCATGAGCATTTTGAGGAAAATTTTAACGCCGCTATCTGGTGCGTACGGCGGTCTTACATCATGCCGGGGGGTAGTTGGCGTTTCATATTTCTCATCATTTTAGCCATCCCACCACCTTTCATTTTTTTCATCATTTTCTGCATTTGCGTGAATTGCTTCAACAAACGATTCACATCCTGCACCTGCAGACCAGAACCGGCAGCGATACGTTTTTTTCTTGAGCCTTTGATAACGTCGGGGAAACGGCGCTCTTTTGGGGTCATTGAGCTGATAATTGCTTCTAAATGCAACATTTTCTTGTCATCTACCTGATCCATTGCACCTTTAGGCATATTCGGCATTCCGGGTAATTTACCCATTAAACTGGCGATACCGCCCATGTTTTTCATTTGCTTTAACTGCTCACTGAAATCTTCTAAATTAAAGCCTTTACCTTTTTTCAGCTTATTCGCAAATTTAGCGGCTTTTTCATGATCAATACTGCTTTGAACATCTTCCACCAAACCAACCACATCACCCATTCCCAAAATCCTTGAAGCAATGCGCTCTGGGTGGAAGGGTTCTAATGCGGACATTTTTTCACCCACACCAATGAATTTAATCGGTTTTCCGGTGATATAACGCGTTGACAATGCGGCACCACCGCGTGCATCACCGTCCGTTTTGGTCAAGATAACACCGGTTAAGGGCAACGCATCGTTAAAGGCTTTTGAGGTATTAGCGGCATCCTGACCAGTCATACTATCAACCACAAACAGGGTTTCAGCAGGGTTTACAGACGCGTGTAAACGTTTAATTTCGCCCATCATTTCATCATCAATATGCATACGACCGGCGGTATCAATGATCAGAACATCGTTATTTTGAATTTTTGCTTCTTTGATCGCAGCTTTTGCTATATCAACCGGATCTTGTTCGACTGCAGAGGGAAAAAAATCAGCCCCCACTTCTGCCGCAACCGTTTCCAGTTGTTTGATTGCCGCAGGACGATAAACATCCACACTCACCACCATGACGGACTTTTTCTGTTTTTCTTTTAACCAACGGGCAAGTTTAGCAACGGTTGTGGTTTTACCTGCACCTTGCAGGCCTGCCAGTAAAATAACAGCGGGCGGTGTCACACTCAGGTTAAGCGTTTCATTCGCCTCGCCCATTATTGCTGTCAATTCATCATTAACAACTTTAACTAAAGCCTGTCCGGGAGTGAGGCTTTTTAAAACCTTATCACCGAGTGCTTTTTCCCGAACATGATCAATAAACTCACGCACTACAGGCAGAGCCACATCGGCTTCAAGCAAGGCCATGCGCACTTCACGCAAAGTATCTTTAATATTGTCTTCCGTTAGCCGCCCAACCCCGCGTAAATTACGGACTGTTTGGCCAAGGCGTTCTGATAAGCTGTCAAACATTATGCTTTTCCTACGATATAAAAATTAATTCACTCTGATAGCTCAGAGCCAGATGTCATGATTATAGCGTAAATGATAAGGTGAAATAAAAGGGTAAAACTTAAAGGCTAAAACTTTGTCCTTCGGATAAAGGATGTATGGTGTGTGTCGTAATGGCCTTTTGGCATTCAGCAAAAATTTGCGCTTCTGAGCCGGGCTTATTATGACTAATATAAACAGCGGGTTTATGATTTAACTTGGCCAAATCCGGTGCCAGTAACTCAGCACAATAATGTCCTGACAAATGGCATAAGGCGATATCTTTGTTGGTAAAGGCTGATTCAACAATGAGCAAATCCAGTTTATCGCGTTTGTTTAAAGCTGCCCAAAAAGTGTCATTTGTCGTGGTATCCCCACTAAACGCAAAAGAGCCCATTTCTGACTCAACCCGATAACCCACACCCGGAACAATATGGTTGACATCGATCATTTCAAATTTTCGATTATCAATTTCTACAATCTCACCCGGCTGCATGACCTGATATTGCATTACGGGGTGTTCGGCATCCGGTAAGCGGGAAAAATCAGGCCAAATAACATTATTAAAAATATGTTTCTTTAACGCATCAATAGTTGCTGCAAGTCCATGAATAATAATGGGTTCTTTTATACTATCAAACAGCGTATCAACCAAAAACGGGATACTGGTGATGTGATCAAGATGGGAATGGGTTAAAAAAATATGGCGAATGCATGACATTGCCTGCAAGTTCAGATCACCAAGACCTGTTCCCGCATCAATCAAGACATCATCATTTATCAATAGTGTTGTTGTTCGTAGCTGACCACCAACACCACCACTGCAGCCCAAAACTCTCAGATCCATTAACTCAATACTTCCCTTGATTCTTCCAACATTCTCCAGCAAGGCGAAACAATAAAATATGTTGTAGCCCAGCCTTTTCTATAGGCTATTTTGTCACACTCGATTAAAACAAAATGCTAATCGGGTCACAAGTCATTTATGCGCATTTAGGCAGTATTAACAACCTGTTCGCGATGTTACCGCGCAATTAATGCTTGATACACCGAGGTTATGTAAGTAAATGAAGTATAACTTCTCATACAGTATATTATTTATTAACACCTTCTCAGTTGCGCTGCCTTGTGCGATCATAGGATGAAAGAAAACTAAAAATATTATGATGATGACAATAAACCTGACTTTATCCATTTTACTTTACGCCACGGCAACGGGCTTATTGCTTAAACAATGGCTAAGCACAAAAAAAGAACAGAATAGATACGCTCTGTACGCTACAGCCGTTGCGGTCATTTTTCATGCCTTTATGTTACACAGCATTATTTTCACCGCAGAAGGTATTGATATTAGTTTTTTTAGTGCTCTGACCTTTACTGCCTGGCTAATGGCCACCTTACTCGTTATAGCAAGTTTTTCTTTGCCCATTGGTTGTTTAGGTTTATTAGTTTACCCTTTTGCCCTGGTCACCATTATCTTCCGTGCCAGCAGCGATCAACAACACATTTTAACTGGTTTGCTTGCACCCGGTTTACAAACACATATTCTATTTTCTCTGCTCGCATACAGTTTACTCAGCATTGCTGTGGCCCAGGCTTTACTTTTATATGTACAAGACAAATATTTGCACAATAAACACCCCTCTGGCTTTTTACATAGCTTACCCTCACTGGAAACCATGGAAACACTGCTATTTCGCATCATCGGTTTAGGTGTCATTGCTTTAAGTATCTCGTTACTCAGTGGTTTTATTTACCTTGATAATATGTTTGCCCAGCACCTGGCGCACAAAACAATTTTATCTCTCATCGCGTGGGCTATTTTTGTCATGTTACTTTGGGGACACTACAAATTTGGCTGGCGCGGAAAAATAGCGATAAAATGGAGTCTCGCAGGCTTTATTTTGCTTATGCTGGCCTACTTTGGCAGTAAATTTGTGTTTGAATTTGTGCTGCAACAATAAATTCGTCCATTATCAAGCACGCTCTATGCCATTTATCTCACAGAATTGCTTGACTCTTTGGCTCCATATACATTTAATTAGACTATTATAATTACAGAAGGTTATTCCCTCTTTGGACGACATTCCCATAAGTATGCTCCTCGGCATACTCTTATTCCTGATTCTTGTTTCTGGTTTTTTCTCTGGTTCTGAAACAGGCCTAATGAGCCTGAATCGTTACCGTTTGCGTCACCTTGCGGATAAGAAAAATAAAGGTGCCATGCGTGCTTTTCACCTGTTACAAAAACCGGACAAACTGATTGGCCTGATTTTACTTGGCAACAATTTTGTTAATATTCTCGCTTCAGCCATTGCAACCATTATTGGTATTCGCTTGTTTGGTGAAGCGGGCATTTTATTTGCCACCGTTATTCTAACGGCGATTGTGCTTATTTTTGCCGAAGTAACACCAAAGACACTTGCCGCAATGCATCCTGAAAAGTTTGCCTTTCCCGCCACATTTATTCTGCAGCCACTATTAAGATTACTTTATCCTCTGGTCTGGCTCGTTAATTTATCATCCATAGCCATTTTTAAATTATTTGGTCTTCGTCAAACAACAAACAGTGACAAATTAAGCAGTGAAGAACTCCGTGTTGTGGTAAATGAAGCGGCCAGCATGATGCCGCAAGGTCATCAGAAAATGCTCTTAAGTATTCTCGATCTGGAAAAAGTCACTGTTGATGACATTATGGTGCCAAGAAATGAAATTATCGGTATTGATCTTGAAGACGAATGGTCTGACATCATCAAACAACTGGCCGAAACACAGCATACTCGTTTACCCGTATTTGAAGGAGATATTGATCATTTAGTGGGTATTATTCATATCCGCCGTGCTTTGCGTTTTTTCCACATGGAAGATGCAAGCAAGGATGACTTTAAAAAAATTATCCGCGAAGCGTATTTTGTACCAATGGGCACGCCTTTAAATACCCAGCTACTCAACTTCCAGCGCGAACGCCGTCGCAATGCCATGGTGGTCAATGAATACGGGGATATTCTCGGCCTGGCGACATTGGAAGATATTCTTGAAGAAATTGTTGGTGAATTTACCACTGATCCCTCAACCAGCCGTAAAGATCTCCAGATCAAGGAAGATGGCAGCTATTTAATTGATGGCAGTATCACGGTGCGCGAATTAAATAAAATACTGAACTGGCAGCTACCCACGGAAGGCCCGAAAACATTAAATGGACTCATTATTGAATACCTGGAACACATCCCCGATCCCGGCACCAGCATGTTGCTCAGTGACTACCCTATTGAAATTATACAAACTACACGGAACGCAGTTAAAACCGTCTTAATTGATCCCAATTGGCGTCCTGCTCAACAGAAAATCAGTGAGCAATAGCACCTTTTTCCACTATTTTGATATTCCACTGAATCTGGCACAAAGCAATCCAACAGCCCATAGCGAGTGTACAATTAGATTAAAAACAGACTATAATCCCTAGAAATCATTACAATTTTTGGAGATTTATGTGTCAAAACTGACACTTTCTTTTAAAGGCAAGGTGCTCAAAATTTTTCCTGTTTTAAAAGGAACGATGACGCTGGGCAGTGATCCACGCTGTGCCATATTTGTCGATAGTCTGGCAATCCAGTCTGAACATGCAGAAATTGATACTGTCGACAATAACACCGCCATTCGTGATCTTGGCACTGAAGAAGGTACTTTTATTGGCACAACAAAAATAGAGGGATTGCATACACTAAAAGACGGTGAAGTTATTCGTATTGGTAAACACACCCTCACTTATATATATTCTGAAGACATTAACAACACCGGCGAAACAGATGCTATTGTCGAAAGCATTATTGAAAAAGCCCCTCCCGTCAAAACAGAGACTCCGAAAAAAACACAGGGCTGGCTGCAAATTATGACTGGGACAAACCTGGGAAAAACCATGAGTTTGAACAAAGCCATGACCAACCTCGGAAAACCCGGTATTTCTACTGCCGTTATTACCAAACGACAAGATGGCTATTTCATTTCGCAACTCGAAGGTAAACATCCACTTTTAATTAGAAATAAAGAACTGGGTGATAAAAGCCACCAGTTAACAGATGGTGATACCATTCAGATGGGTAACATCAAAATGCAATTTTATCTTGAATAAAATATACCTAATCAATTGCATTTAAAGCCTCACTTAAGCGCGATACACCAATAACATTCATACCTTTAATCGGTTTTGCCGGTTCATTGCCTTTTGGTACAAGTGCACGCTTAAAACCATGTTTTACTGCTTCATGTAACCGCTCCTGACCATTAGGCACCGGACGAATTTCTCCGGCTAACCCCACTTCACCAAAAACAATAACATCATTAGGCATAATACGATCACTTAAACTCGATTTCACCGCCAGTACAACTGCCAGATCGGCACCGGTTTCGGTCACCCGGACACCACCAACAACATTAGCAAAAACATCCTGATCATGAGTAACAATGCCACCATGCCGATGTAATACGGCAAGTAACATCGCAAGACGATTATGTTCCAGACCTGTGGTCACGCGACGTGGGTTACTTAAATGACTCTCATCGACCAATGCTTGCACTTCAACTAATAAAGGACGACTGCCTTCAAGTGTGACCATCACAACACTGCCCGCAACAGCTTGTTCATGCTGAGAAAGAAAAATAGCAGAAGGATTACTCACATCACGCAAACCTTTGTCGGTCATCGCAAAGACACCAAGCTCATTCACTGCGCCATAACGATTTTTGATCGCGCGAATTAAACGATAACGACTGCCACTGTCACCTTCAAAATAAAGAACCGTATCAACCATGTGTTCTAAAACACGCGGCCCGGCTAAAGTTCCTTCTTTTGTGACGTGCCCCACTAAAAAAATCATGGTTTGAGTTTGTTTTGCATAACGTACCAGTTGCGCTGCACTTTCCCGTACCTGTGCAACAGCACCAGGGGCGGACTGCAACTCATCGGTATACATAGTCTGGATTGAATCAACCACCATCACTCGTGGTTTTTCTTTTTGTGCGATATTTAAAATATCTTCAACCCGTGTTTCAACTAACAAACGTAAATCATCTGCTTTTAGGCCTAAACGAGAAGCACGTGCACTAACTTGCTGTAATGATTCTTCACCGGTTATATATAATGGATTCAACTCACCTAGCTGGGTAAGGATTTGTAATAATAAAGTTGATTTACCAATACCCGGATCACCGCCTAATAAAACAACTGAACCCGGAACCAGACCACCTCCTAAAACCCGATCAAATTCTCCACTGCCCGTTTTAAACCGAGCAACATCATCCGGATTCACTTCATCCAGTCGTTGCACTTTTAAACTTGCAGCCTCACCGGCAAAACCAGCATAACGCGTAGTTCGTGAAGAAGCAGACGGTAAAGAAGTCATTTCTATCAGAGTATTCCATGCACCACAGTCACCACATTGCCCTGCCCATTTGGGTGCCTCGGCTCCACAATCAGTACAACTATATAAAACTTTTACTTTTGCCATTATGTTAGTGTTTTTATTTCGAATTTAATTATTTGACTAACTTTAACATGTATTAACACGAATAATTCTCGGCAAAGTACAAAATATGTGAAACAGTTTCATGCCTTTGTCACAGTAATACGATAGAATAACACTCTATATATAGAAGAGTCTGTAATGTCCTGGTTTAAAGAAATTATCTCCAATAAGAAAAAAGCATTAGCGAAACGCTCAGAAGGATTACTGACCGCGTTAGCAAAGTCGTGCGTATATGCATGGGAAGATGCGGAGGAACTCGATAAAATATTACAAGACAGTCTGAATATGATGCCTTATTGCGATCTCATTTATGCCGTTGATACTGTCGGCATGCTGATTTCATCAAACATTGAAGCGCATAAAAAAGATTCAACCTTGCGCGGTCGTGTTTTGAGTGGCCGCCCTTACATGGAAAAAACCTTGCCCTATAAAGGCTTCACCATGTCACCAGTTTATATCAGCACCCATAACGGCAAATCATGCATTACCGTAATGCAGTCGGTCACTGACGGTGATCAGGTTCTCGGATTTATTGCCGCCGACTTTGATGTAGAAAAACTACCTATTGATAAAACGGTAACAAAAGAAGACACCAAATGGCAACAATATAAAGGTGATCCCGCCATTCGAGGCACACTCTTTATGCAGGAACGTGTCCTCAGTGCGATGGATAAACAACTCGATAATGTCACTGAAATCATTAAAGAGATGATGATGCACCACGGTATTTTTCACTGCAAAATTCATTACTCAAGTTCACGTGTTTCGTTCTGGTCAATGGAAAACCCATATGAATATCATATTCATATGCTTGATGATCTGATTGATCCTGAACGTTGTCTCGCTTATCCACGGCAGGAATATCCGGATATCGCTACTGTGCCACAAAAAAAGATTGCCGAAGTTATGGATATGTTACAAATATTACGTAACATGGATGAAACGGTTTACTTACGTTCAGCTTCATTCAATATTGTTAATGGAATTGTTGGACTGACATTTTCCTGTGATGGATCACATTATATGAACTACTCGGAATTTCTTGAATGGGATTTAGATAAATGGTTTGGGAATTCGGCGGATAGGGTTTCTGAGTAAGCTGTAGGTCAGACTCATAGTGCCCCACTATAAATTAAAGTTAGAGGGTATCAGTCTGACATTTGTCATTCCCGCACAGGCGGGAGGAGTGGTGCAGGGATGCACCGTTTACGAACCAAAGGATGGAATCCATGTATATGTTATGTCCGGTTTCGGCCGGACAGCCGAGTCGGTGGTTGACCGACAGCAAGTATCTTTCTTTTGCTTGTCCAAAAGAAAGGTACCAAAGAAAAAGACATCCGAAGACTTGTTGGAATTTTCAATTCCAATACCCTCACATCAAAATATAAAACAGGCACTCGCTAACTCGCGCTGTGCTCTGCACTGATCGCGCTCAAACAAAAGCTCGCTATGATCCTGTTTTAAATTTTGATGTTCGGCTGCGTCAAACGGGATAATTTCACTTAGGTAGATCTGTCCAATTAAAGCTAAATTCTGCTTTCGGCCAGAAGCGGGCTTTCAGATTTCAACTATTCGACAGAATTGCAGTGCTTCTTGACAGATAATATCCTTTGGCTCAATCACAGCATGATCCATGTCCCATACAATTCTAAATTCATGTTCATCTTGAAATCGCATTGGTTTGTGAAACATCGTGCTGTACTGAAGTAAGCCCTCAATATCCTCATTGATGGCATTGATACCTCCCATTTTATGTCTTTCTACAAAATCGTGTTCTGGCACATCTTTAGTTACTACGCGTTTAGGAATATAGGAACATGAGCCTAGTACTGCGTTAGAGCATTCATCAAGAGAGTTCGCTATCGCCATGGCAAACTTCCAAGGATTTGTGATCTCAAAACAGGCCTTATCTTTAAATTTTTCTATATTTACCCATGGTCCTAGAATACTTGTGCTTAATATAAAACAAGATTTACCACTCTCAGTTAGCGCGTAGAAAGATGAGTTTTTACCGTTTACGGCCATTATATTTTTTCCTTCCCCTGCATCACGAAAGCTCTCGTCTGGGTGACTTGAAAAAGCCTCAAAGCTACTAATTCTTAAAGCCCCAGTCTCAAAAAACTTCTCAACGTATTCTGGATTATCAAAATATCTGTATACAGGAGTTGGATGAGCATGAATAGAAATAGATTTAATGGGAACCAATGTTTTTTGCTCTTCTTGAGTAAGCTTTCCTGCTTCTTCAGGATTTAATTGTAATGCCCATTCTGTCGAACTGATTTGCACCCACCTAAACCAATAGCCGTTGGGTGATAAAAGTCCAGATTCTACCGCTATCTCATGGCTCCTTGCCATTGCAGCCTCGACAGATGTAAAACCAGGTAAGTATAATAATATTGTCATTATTTAAACTATTTAGATTATCGAATAATAATTTTTCACGTTGAGATGATCCAAAATACGTGCGTCCGCTTTGGGTCGACAGCTGTCATAATCATAGCACCAAAGTTTGAGTTTGGCCTAACCCTTGAGTGTAGCCGAAACGCGCAATATGTAATGGGGTTTAAGCGAGGAAGTCACTCACGGCCATCCATGGCCTTTGCGACATTAATACATCCATGTATTTAATGTTTGAGCGCGTTGAATGCGGAGCATAGTGCGAGTTCCGCAGCGCCCGTTACATATGAGCATTGAGGGTAACCGAATAAAACGAGGTCAAACCTTAGGGTGTCTTTCTCTTTGGGTTACTTTTGTCTAGTAAATTTAAGTTAAGCAAGAAAAAGTAACTCGGCTGTCCGGACGAACCCGGACATATAATGTTAAATTGTCAGACTGAAGTCTGACCTACAAAAAACAAAGTTAGTCTGAATAAACAAACTCAACTCTGCCCGTCACTCCACACAACAACTCATAAGCAATAGTATCGGCAGATTCTGCAATTTCTTCTACAGGCAAACCTTTTCCCCACAATACAACGGGGTCATTCACCTTTGTGGCAGGTTGCTCGTCAAGATTAACGCAAATCATATCCATAGAAACACGCCCCAGTAAAGAACAACGTTTATTATTCACTAATACGGGAGTGCCTGTTTTTGCGTGCCTTGGATAACCATCGCCATAACCTATTGCGACAATACCCACTGTTTTATCTTTTTCACAAATATAAGTTCCGCCATAACCTATAGACTCACCTTTTTTTATTTTTTTCACCGCCACCAGCTGAGATGATAAAGTCATCACGGGTTTTAAATTATGATCACTTGCTTTTCCCTTTATAAAGGGCGACACACCATAAAGCATAATGCCCGGCCTGTTCCATAAAGCATGGCTTTGTGGCCAGCCTAATATGCCGGCTGAGTTTGCAATACTGGTTTCTGCAGAAGAGAAGCTTTCAATACTTTGATAAAAAACGTCAATTTGTTTTAAGGTTGTATCATCCTGTTTATCATCTGCATTGGCCAAGTGAGTCATCAACTTAACAGTAGTATTCACATTTGTATTTTGTTTTAAACGTTGCATCACATCCACAACATCTTCTGGATTAAAACCTAAGCGATGCATACCGCTATCAATTTTTAGGTAAACAGAAATTTTCTCGCCAGTTGATTGTTCGAGTAAATCAAGCTGACTTTCATTATGAATAACGCAATCGAGTTTATGTTGACGAACAAGGTTTAGTTCGTTTTCTGAAGAGAAACCTTCAAGTAATAAAACAGGTACTGTTATGCCCGCTTCACGCAATTGTATTGCTTCATCAATTCGTGCAACGCCAAACATATCCGCATCATTTAACGCTTTAGCGATCTCTACCATACCATGACCGTAAGCATTAGCTTTTATAATAGTGATACATTTGGAGTCTGGAGCAGCTTTTTTTGCTATGGATAAATTATAACGACATGCATCAAGATCAATGAGCGCTTTTACACTCATCCATAATCCCCATCATACCCACCAGAGTTTGAATGACTTTCAAAACGTGTATATTGCCCGAGGAAAGTCAGGCGAGTCATACCAATAGGACCATTACGTTGTTTACCGATAATAATTTCTGCTGTGCCTTTTTCAGGACTGTCTTCATTATAAACTTCATCTCGGTAAATAAAGACAATGAGATCGGCATCTTGCTCAATCGCACCGGACTCACGTAAATCAGACATAATGGGACGTTTATTAGGACGTTGTTCAAGGCTACGATTAAGCTGCGATAAAGCTAAAACCGGCACACCCAGTTCTTTGGCTAAACCTTTTAGTGAGCGTGAAATTTCTGAAATTTCTGTTGCTCTGTTTTCACCATTACTGCGTGCTGACTGCATCAATTGTAAATAATCAATCACGATCATACCTAAGCCATGTTCACGATGAATGCGTCGTGCGCGCGAACGAATTTCCATAGGGTTTAACCCTGGGGTGTCGTCAATAAAAATGGGGGCTTCATTTAAAATACCTACCGCCGAAGTTAAACGTGGCCAATCGGCATCATCCAGCTTACCAGTACGAATTTTATTAGAATCAATACGACCTAACGAAGCCATCATACGCATAACTAATTGATCACCCGGCATTTCCATACTAAACACGGCAACCGGCTGTTTATGTTTAATGGCGGCATTTTCAACAAGGTTCATTACAAACGATGTTTTACCCATGGAAGGTCGACCCGCGATAATGACCAAATCTGCTTTTTGCAAACCTGAGGTCAGGTTATCAAAATCATCAAAGCCAGTTGGTATACCCGTATAGGCGGTATCACTTTGATATAAAGTATCAATGCGATCAACGGCTTTAACTAATAAGTCCTGGATCTTTTCATAACCACCCTCTGCCCGACCACCTTTTTCAGCAATTTCAAAAACTTTGCTTTCAGCTTGATCCAGCAATTCGGCACTGGTGCGACCATCAGGGTTGTAAGCAGATTCTGCAATATCGGTTGAAACACGAATTAACTGACGCAAAACTGAACGTTCACGCACAATTTTTGCATACGCTTTAATATTTGCTGCTGTCGGGGTATTTTTTGCCAGCGAACCTAAATAACTCAAGCCACCCACGTTATTTAATTCATTCCGGGAATCCAACCATTCAGAAAGTGTTACAACATCATAAGGATTATTTTCTTCCGCTAAGCTAAAAATAGCGCTAAATATCAAACGGTGATCCTTGCGATAAAAGTCTGCTTCCATCACCACATCAGAAACCTGATCCCAGGTGCTGTTATCAATCATCAAACCACCCAACACCGCCTGCTCCGCTTCAAGTGAATAAGGTGGCAATTTTAACGCTTCGGTTGAACTATCAGCCGGATACGCTGAATCAGGATAAGAGTCTGGATATGATGGAGGTGCAACTTCTTGCATTTGAGCAAAATCTCTTTATAAAAAATAAAACGAAAGCCCTGCAAATAAGGTCTTTATTCTTTCACGCAGGATCAATATTGAAATCAAAGAATATCACAATCACTCAAGTAAAAATTGCACAATTTTCCACAAATTAAACAAAAAAAGGCTGGTTAAAAATTAACCAGCCTTTTTATTGGTACTTTATAAAAACGTAATAGCTTTAAATTTTACTCGGCTTCAACTGTGAGCTGAACATTCTGTGCCACATCTGAATGCAACTGGAATGTCACTTCATATTCACCAACATTACGAATAGATTCTGGTAAAGACACTTCACGACGCTCAACAGTCATGCCGGCTGCGGCTGCTGCATCAACAATGTCATTGACGCCAATTGAACCGAAAAGTTTACCTTCATCACCCGCATTTGCTTTAATGGTGATTTGCCCAACAGCGGCAATTGCTTCAGCACGAGATTGGGCTGTTGCCAAGGCTTCTGCTGCTGCTTTTTCAAGCTCGGCACGACGTGCTTCAAATTCAGCAATATTTGCTTCGTTAGCAGGTACCGCTTTTTTGCTTGGCACCAAAAAATTACGACCGTAACCTGAACGAACGGTTACACGATCACCCAGATTGCCAAGGTTAGCAACTCTTTCTAATAAAATGACTTCCATTTTAATACCCTCAATTACTTATATTTAGATTACTTTTATCAAGTAAGCTTTAATTCAACTCGTCCTGTGCTTTTGCACACAAACGAAAACGTAAATCCAACCAGTTATCTAACAAACCAACCAAAGCAACTAGCAATAAACCGATAGCACCGTGTAGCAAGGTAAAGAGCATAACAATATATACTCCGGTCAATAATGAAGGGCTTAATTTGCATTTCGCTACAAGGTTATGTACTACCGCTAAACCCTGAAACATCATTAAAACGATAATGATAAAAACCAAATTTATAGCAATTTCATTCTCTGTTGCAATTGCAAATATTGAGATCACTAAAGCAACATTTGCCGCTACCTTACCAAAACGTAACTGACGAAACTCTTGTCCGAAACCACCAGGGTTATACAACAAGGCTTGCCACCAACGAGCCAGTAACAAACTCAGCGTTTGTACTGCGAAAAACGAAGCTAAAAATGATCCTGTCATAATTGTTGACATCAACAACCAAACATTTTCAGTTTGCTGTCCTTCTTTAAACTTTATACCCATTTCTTTTAGCATGGGTAAAAGCTGTTCATTGATTACTTCTAACCAATACGCAGCTGGATCAGTAAAAAAATAAAATCCTAATACCAATAAACAACTTAAAGTTGCTGCTACAACAATCGCAAGTGACATTGATGTTTTGCTTAAAACAATACTGGCTAAAAGCCAGGCAGGTAACCAGTTCTTAAACACTGCCTCAATAACAAACGCGGGTTGATTCAACATTACTCCGGTAACAACAGCAAATATTACCGTTGATACCAGAAGATTAACCAAGCCTTCGCGATAACCATGAACTAATGTCACCAAAGCAACACCAGCTGTTGTAAGTATTGTTAAAGGTGGAACGATTAACGATAACAATGCCAAACTAACAATGCTACCAATCGCTTGCACCCGACCACGCATCATATATCTTGCTAATGCTTGCATGGTTTATTTCCTTTAGTCCGCCAAATAACTGGAGTAACTAACTGATTTTCTTAATCGTGAGAATCAGTGTACGGCAATAATGCAATAAAGCGTGAACGTTTAACTGCTGTTGCCAGCTGACGTTGGTAACGTGCTTTTGTACCTGTGATACGACTAGGGACAATTTTGCCACTTTCAGTAACGTTGGCTTTTAATGTAGCCAAGTCTTTGTAATCAATCTCTTCAACTTTATCTGCAGTAAAACGACAGAATTTTCTACGACGGAAATGACGTGCCATCTTTATGCTCCTTCTTCTGTTTTAGCTTCTTCAGCTTTAGTTTCTTCAACTTTGGCTTCTTCAGTAGGTTTAGTTTCTGCTGGCGCAGCGGCTGCTGGTTTTTCTTCACGGCTAGTACGATTAGGACGATCATCACGACCTCGGCTATCGCGCTCTTCAGTTTGCGCCATAGGTGAAGGGTCAGTAATCGCAGCTTTACGGCGAATAACCAAATTACGAAGAAC